>NZ_PJJU01000020.1:0-21531 GCF_002929635.1 Cryobacterium sp. M25
ACGCAGCCGCACCCAGCCCCGCCGCACCCAGCTGCGCCGCGCCCAACCCAACCGAACCCAACCCAGCCCCGCCGCACCCAGCTCCTCGCCGACCGGGAAGGCCGACGGCATCCGCTACCTGAGGCGGCTGAAGGACTCCACCTTGCGCACGTCCCCGGCGATCAGAATGACGTCGTCGGCCTCCAACGTCGTGTCAAGGGTCGTGTAGCTCCAGCCTTTGCCGGGGCGGTTGAATGCCGTGACGGTGATCCCGTGGATGGTGCGCACGCTCGATTTTCCGAGCGGCACGCCGATGATCTCCTGCGGCGGGTTCGTCTTCACGAGGGCGAAGTTCTCGTCGATCTCGATGTAGTCCTGCATCACCCCGCGCACGAGGTGGGCCACCCTTTTGCCCATGTCCTTCTCGGGGTAGATGACGTGCTTGACGCCGATCTGGCGCAGGATCTCACCGTGTGGGTCGCTGACCGCCTTGGCCCAGATATTCGGGATGCCCAGCTTGAGCAACAGGCTCGCGGTGAGGATGTTCGCCTGGATATCGCCGCCGATCGCGACGACCGCGCTGCTGAAGTCCGGCACCGAGAGTTGGCGGAGCGTCTCCTCTTTGGTCGAGTCGGCGCGCACGACGTGGGTGAGCAGGCCGTTGTGCGCCTGCACGATCTCCTCGTCTCCGTCGATGCCGAGCACCTCGCTGCCGCTGGCCATCAGCTCGAGTGCAAGGGCGCTGCCGAACCGACCCAGGCCGATCACGACGATCGCATCCTCTTCGGCCATACGCGCAGGCTGTTGGTGCCCGAACAGGGAAAATTTAGCCAATGATGGGCCTCTCTTTCGGTAATTCATACCCGGTGGGGCGGTCCCGCAGGGCGAGCGCCGAGGCGAAGGCGATGGGACCCAGACGACCGATGAACATGAGCAGCATCAGGATGATATGACCGGCCGGGGGCAGACCCGCGGTGATCCCGGTGGAGAGCCCCACCGTGCCGAACGCGGAGATCGCTTCGAACAGAAGGGCATCGAGGCCGATATCGGTGATCAGCATCAGGGCGACCGTGGAGACCGTGATCACCGCAACCGCCAGGAGCACGATGGTGATCGCCTGACGGTGCACGGCCCGGGAGAGGCGCTTGCCGAAGACGTTCACGGCCACCTCGCCACGGATTTCGGTCAACAGGATGAAGAACAGCACAGCGAAGGTGGTGATCTTGATGCCGCCGGCGGTGCCGGCCGGGCCTCCGCCGATCAGCATGAGCACGTCCATGCCGAGCAGGCTCGCGGAATCCATCGCCCCGATGTCGAGGCTGTTGAACCCGGCCGTGCGCGTCTGCACCGATTGGAAGAATCCCACCAGGAGTTTGCTCGGCCAGTCCAGCGGTCCGAGCGTGCCCGGGTTGTTCCACTCCACGCCGGTGATGTAGACGGTGCCCGCGACCAGAAGTGTGATCGTTCCGGCCAGCACGATGCGGGTGTTCATCGACCACTTCAGCGGGTTCCGGAGGTGCTTGCGCAGCTGCATGATCACCGGGAAGCCCAGGCCGCCGAGGATCACGGCGGCGGCGATGGGCAGGCAGATGAACGGGTCCGTCGCATAGGAGATGAGGTTGTCGCTGAACAGGGCGAAGCCCGCGTTGTTGAACGAGGACACGGAGTGGAACACGCCGAGCCAGATGGCCCGGCCCGGCGCTTCGCCGTACCCGATCCAAAACCGCAGGCTCAGCAGCACCGCCACGATGAACTCCACGATCAGGGAGATGCGCACGACGCCGAGAACCAGCCCGCGGACATCCTCGAGCCCGAAGCTCTTGACCTCGGCGGCCGCCGTCATGCGGGACCGAAGGGACATCTTGCGGATCACGGCGAGCCCGATGACCGAGGCGAACGTCATGATCCCGAAGCCGCCGACCTGGATCAGGGCCAGGATGATGACCTGGCCGAACGGCGTCCAGAACGTCGCGGTATCGACGACGGTCAGCCCGGTCACGCAAACGGCCGACGTGGCCGTGAAAGCCGCGATCAGGAACGGGGTGCCGCCGGGGCCGGGCGTCGCGATCGGGATCATCAGCAGCACCGTGCCGATCAGGATGGCGGCGGCGAATCCGGCGACCACGACTTGCGCCGGATGCAGCCGGGCGCGCGGCACGCGCGGACCGCTTCTTCGGAGAGACAAGGATGGCACCCGCTCACTATACGGTTCACGGGCATCCGTCGTCTGTTCCGGTTTCGACACGGCACCCCCCCCTATCGGTGACTGCCGCACTCACGCAAAATCCGAGATAATCTGTGTACACCGGCGAGGGGGAACCAAGGGTGAGATTCAACGGGGGTGTGCGTATGCACACGCACGCATTGCGGCCTCACGGCCGGTTGCTGATGCAGTCGGGGCTTTCCGTCCTGGCCCTTGTCGCACCCATCTCCGCCGTGCTCTTCTGGCTCAGCATCCCCAACGGCACCTGGCGTCCGGTTGCCATCGCCCAGGTTGTGCTCCTGAGCATCTGCGGCCTTGCCTATCTCGCCTACACTCGCACCATCATCCGTGTCGATGCCGAGGGCATCTCGGAGCGCGGCTTCATGGGCCTGGTCAAGGACTTCTCCTCGGACGAGATCGGCAGCATCGTGCTGCTCGACCTCTACCGGAGCGGGGCGCTCGACACGCAGCCGCAGCTCTTCGTCACCGGCACCGACGGCCGACTGCTGGTGCGCATGCGCGGGCAGTACTACTCGCGCGGCGCCATGGACACGGTGGTCGATCAGCTCGGCGTACCCATGGTGCGGGTGCCCGAACCGATGACCCTGCAGGACCTGAACCGGGTGCGCCCCGAACTGCTCTACTGGTTCGAGCGACGCTTCACCCGGCGCGGGGAGTAGCGTCGCGGCATCCGCTCTTCGCGCTCTGCGAATCACGGCTCAGCGAGTGCGCCGTTTCCGGGTCGCGCGCACGATTGCGTCAATGGAGTCCAGGGCGGAGAACAGCAGCACGACGACCACCACGATGGCCGTGACGACCCCGACGCCCTGCGGCCAGCCGACGGCATCGAAATAGTCCGGGTTGAGCAGCCGGCCGCTCGCCGTGAGCCAGACCGCTGGAACGACGAAGAGAACGTCCAGCACGATGGTCGCCATCGCATTCGACACCGACCATCCCGTGTAATACGCGAACAGGTGAAAACTGATGCTGACAGCGGCATAGAAAAGTGCGATATAGAACGCCCCGGATGTCCACAATTCCGTCGCAATCGGACCGATGAGTGCGCTGTCCCGCCCCTCGACCGCACCCACCGTCTGCAGCCAGATCAGCACGCTGGGGATGATCACGAGAAAGCTGATTCCGCCGACGAGCTCCGTGAAATAGCCGCGCTTGTCCAGGACCTCGGGCAGGGATGCCGGATCCCAGACCACTGTGCGCCTTGACCGCATCGCCGATGTGCGCTCGATGATCGCGAAGATCACCGTCGTGAAGAACGCGATCGACATGGCCGTCTCGATTGCGCCGGTGACGGCGACGCCCACCGTTTCACCAGCCGACGAGCCGGCGACAAAAGTGACGATGCCGCTGAACAGGAACCAGATCGGCACCACGGTCGAGAGCAGCACCGTGAGCACGCGCACGTAGTCGAAGTAGAGATCCGGTCCCACGAGGTAGGTGGGCTTCTCCGAGTACCGGGCGGCCAGCCGGCGCGGTGCGCCCAGCTCGGCGAGCACGGTGTGTTCGGCGGCCACGGCATCCGTTCCCGCCTCCAGGCGATCCTCGATTGCGTCGGCGATCAGGGTGCGCAGTTCGGCTTCAATGTCAGCACGCTGCCGCGCGGGCAGGCCGCGCAGCGCTTCGGTGACGAAGCGGTCGGTGAGGGTGGACGGGGTGAACGGGGTGGTCATGATGTCTCCGTGAGGGATCGGAATGCCATGTTCAATTCGTTCCAGTCGGTGGTGAGGGTGGCGGCGAGACCCACCCCCTCCTCACTCGTGACGTAGAACTTGCGCGGTCGGGACTCGTCGGTGTTCCACTCGCTCGCGAGGAGACCCTGCTTCTCCAGGCGCCGCAGCAGAGGGTACAGAGTGTTGGCATCCACCGCGAACCCCTGGGATTCGAGGGCCGTAAGCAGGGCGTAGCCGTAGTTGGGCTGCGTGAGCAGCACCAGGCAGGCGAGCACGATGGTGCCGCGCCGCAACTCCTGCCGGTGGGTGGCGAGTTCTTCTTCGTTGAGCACTTGTACACATTAGTGTGCGTCACACACCCGCAAGGGCCCGGTCGTGCGCCGCCCGCTCCCTGGAGCGGGTCCAGGATGCCGCGAGGACGACAATGGCCAGCAGCAGCGTGATCTCGATCGCGGAGAAGAACAGGTAGACCGGCGTGGGCGGTGTGCCGAGGAACAGCGTGGAGACCTGAACCGCGGCCATAACAGATGCGGCGCCCACATTGGTCCAGCGGTTCAGTCCGTGGCGCACCACGCGAGCGAGAAGAACCATCGCGATGGGGATCTGCATCAGCACCCCGGCCGCGACCAGCTTGCCGGGTGTGAAGGGCCCGCCACCGAGGGTGCCGGTCTCAAGGTCGACGAGGTGTGCCGGGTCGTTGAGCCCGAGCACGTCGCAGTAGAGGTAGTTGAACAGCAGAACGATCCAGAGCGTGGAGAGCAGCACGGGCCGCGGGAGTGGAGTGAGCAGCATCATGGGATCGGATCCTCTCCGAGGGTTGGTGTGTGTGGATTTGGTGTTGTCGGGTTTCGGTTTTGCAGGTCGCACTGTACTGTGTAGCACACACTATAGTGTTACACCAGAAAGGGTGCCATGAAAGCGATCATCCAGCGGGCCTACGGCGGGCCCGAGACCCTCGAGTACACCGATGTCCCCATGCCGGTACCCCGTGCCGACGAAGTGCTGATCCGCGTCCACGCGGCATCCGTGAATGCGGCCGACTGGCTGCTGATGCACGGCGAGCCCTATCTCGTGCGGCTCGCGTTCGGTTTGCGGGCACCCCGCATCGCGGTCCGGGGACGGGATGCCGCGGGAGTGGTCGTGGCCGTCGGCAGCGCCGTGCGACGCGTCGCCGTGAATGATGAGGTCTACGCGGAGGTCAATGCGGGCAGCTTCGCGGAATTCACGGTGGCGACCGAGAAGGTGGTTGCCCACAAGCCTGCCACGCTCACCTTCGAGCAGGCGGCGACGGTGCCGATCGCCGCGACCACGGCGCTGCAGGGACTCCGGGATGCCGCGAACCTGCAGCCGCGCGATCGGATTCTGGTCAACGGCGCATCCGGCGGGGTCGGATCGTTCGCCGTGCAGCTTGCGAAAGCCTTCGGGGCTGAGGTGACGGCCGTCTGCAGCACTCGGAACGCCGAGCTGGCCCGCGGCCTGGGCGCCGACCACGTGATCGACTACACCTCCGAGGATTTCACGGCCAAGGGTCGGCAGTACGAGGTGATTTTCGATCTCATCGGCAATCGCTCCCTGTCCGACTGCCGTCGCGCGCTCACCCCACGCGGAACGCTGGTGCTGTCCTCCGCTGCAGGCGGTCGTCTGCTCGGCCCGATCGGGCGCATCCTCGCCGCATCGGCCCTGGGAATCTTTTCGCGCCAGAGCCTCCGCCCGCTCGTGGCGTCGGCCAGCGCCACCGATCTCGATGTGATTCGCGAGCTGATCGACTCGGGCAAGGTCGCCCCCCGGATCGAGACGACCTACCCGCTGAGCCGGACCGCCGACGCCCTGCACCACTTCGGCGAGGAACACACCCGAGGCAAGATCGCCATCTCGATCTGGGACGGAGTGACGGCTGGCACGGAGTGACGGCTGGCGCGGAGTGCGCCGCCTCGTCTGGCCCGGAGTGACGGCTGGCGCGGAGTGCGCCGCCTGGTCTGGCGCGGGGGCTGCGCTCCCGAACCAATTCGACGGAGATTTTGGCCGAAACGGATGTTTTGGGTCGGAAAACCGGGTTTACGGGCAAAATCTCCGTCGAATTCGCACGGCGCGCAGGGCGGGCGGGGCGGGCCGACGGGGCGGGCGAGGCTCAGTCGGGGGCCGGCCGGCGATCGGGGACATCCGGTGTGAAGATGTAATCGTTGTTCTCAGTGAGCTCGGGGCGCATCCCGCGAGACAGGTTGTTCTGGAACAGTGTCCGGGACTCGTCCCGGCGCCGGACGGCCTCGGCCGGGTCGTCGGCGCGCAGCCGCTCGAAGTCCACGTCAAGAGACAGCGAATCGCTGCCCGACCAGACTGGGGGGAGTTCGCCGGCCAGTGCCCTGAGGGTGCGCGGAGAATCGAGTCGCCAGCGCACCTCGAACCGGTCACTCCGGTCGCTGCCGGTGATGACGTCGTCGAGCCGGCCGTAGAAATCCGGCAGGAAGCGCACCACCTCGGCGCCCAGCTTGACCAGGTTGAAGTGCGCGTTGCGGCGGATCAGCGGGTCGAAAGTCCAGCGCATGTCTGCGACGCCATGCTGCAGACAGAGTGCCCGCTGGAACAGTTTGAGCGCGTAGCCGACCCCACTGCCGCGCTGCCACGGCACGACCGCTGCCATGTGCGAGTGCAGGTGGATGCCGTCGGTCCAGCCGAGGAAACCGAGCGTCGCGCCGACCGGTTTGCCGGCCTTGGTCGCCACCATCACGGTGTTGCCGGCGAAGTCGAGCGCCAGGAGCATCGACCTGTCGGGGCTGTGGCCCCCGCCCCAGGTGCGCTCGAACAGGCCGATCGCCGCGGCCAGGTCGCGGGGTTCAGCCTGCCGCACGGTCACCCCGGCAGCCTCGGCGGCTGCATCCGCGGCGGCCTCCGCCTGCCGCACGGCTTGCTGCGAAACCCCCGGCTCAACGCTCATGCGTCGAGTAGACCACACCAGGCCCGGTCCCCGGCAGCCGGCCACCGTGCTAATTCGACGGAGATTTTGCCCGGAAGACAGGTTTTCGGCCCCAAACCAGCTGTTATCGGCAAAATCTCCGTCGAATTGGTTCACGCACCGGGCCCGCACCGGGCCCGCACCAGGACAGCCGCGCGGCACGCACCGGGCCCGCACCAGGACAGCCGCGCGGCACGAGCGCCCGCGCTAGTGTCCTCGACCCGAGACCACGTCCGCGACGGACGCGATCGGCGACGTCGTCCGCCGCCGGGTCAGCTCGGCATGGTCGGCCAGCGAGTAGGCGCGGTAGAGCGCGTGCACGGCGAGCCAGCGCAGCGGCTCCGGCTCCCAGTTACGCACCCGGTGGTTCACCCACGGCAGCCGGGTGAGGCCTGTGTCGTTGCCGAGGATCAGGTCGGTCAGCGTGCGCCCGGCGAGGTTCGTCGTCGCCACCCCGGTGCCCACATAGCCACCGGCCCAGGCCAGCCCGGTCGCCGGGTCCAGCCCCACGGTCGCCGCCCAGTCGCGCGGCACGCCGAGCACCCCCGACCAGGCGTGGTCGATCTGCGCGCCAGCCGTCGCCGGGAAGAACCGGGTCAGGATGCCTCGCAGCGCCTCCACCGTGCTCGCCGGAGTCTGCCCGTCGGAATCCGTCTGCGACCCGAACCGGTACGGCACGCCCCTACCGCCGATCGCGATGCGGTCGTCAATGGTGCGCTGCGCATACATATAGGCGTGCGCCATGTCACCGAGGGTCTCCCGGCCCGCCCAGCCGATGCTCTGCCAGACGTCCGAGCTGAGCGGCGCGGTCGCGATCAGCGACGAGTTCATCGGCAGCCACGCCCGGTGCAGTCCCTTCAGACCCGCCGTGAACCCCTCCGTCGCGCGCACCACGAACTCCGCCTCCACGGCGCCGCGGTCGGTGATCGCCCGGTGCGGCGTGATCTCGCTGACCCGGGTATTATCAAAGATCTCCACGCCGAGGCCCTCCACCACCCGGGCAAGCCCGGCCGCGAGTTTGGCGGGGTTGATGCGCGCGCAGTGCGGGTGCCACATCGCCCCGGTGGCACCGGCCACGTCGATACGGGCGCGCGCAGCCGCCGGGGAGAGGAGTTCGACATCCGCCATGTCCCAGGCCTGCTCCGACCGAGCGGATGCCTCCAGCCTTCGTTGCTGCGGCTGGTCGTAGGCCACGGTGAACTCGCCGCCCTTGGCGATGTCGGCGTCGACGCCCTCGGCCTCGACGACCCGGATCACCTCGTCCACGGTCTCGTTCATGCCGGTCTGGAACCGGGCCGCCGCGTCCCGGCCGTGCGACTTCACGTACTGCTCGCGGCCGCCGGTGACCGAGTTGGTCAGCCAGCCGCCGTTCCGCCCTGACGCTCCGTAGCCGGCGAAGCGCTGCTCCACGATCACGATCCGAAGCGCCGGGGCCGCCTTCTTCAGGTAATAGGCCGTCCACAGCCCGGTATAGCCGGCACCCACGATGCACACATCGGCCGTCATCGGCCCGGGCAGCGGGTCGCGGTTGGCCGGCCGGCCGAGCTGGTTCCACCAGAAGGAGACATCACCATTGATCATTCCCGCACCGCTTTCGTTCCGACGGATGTTTCGCGCTCAGTCACAGCATCATCTCGCATCCGGCTCGGTCGGGCGGCAATCCCGATCCCGCCCTGCCGGGATTCGCGTCGCGCGGGTGGTACGCCGTTGCGCGGATGGCACGCCACGCGCGTAGCGGCGCACCACCCGCGCCGCGGCCGCAGCTATGCGCTCGGGCATCCGCCTGGCACGTCGGAAGGTCGAGTGCGCGTCAGGACGCCAGCCGGTCCTCCATCCCCCAGGGCTGGCCGTAGCCGCCCTCGGATTCGGGCGCGCTCATCAGGTCGAGGAACACCTTCGCATCGAAGGCCTCCGGGCCGAGCACGCCGATGCCGGTCCCGGTGCCAGCGGCCAGCAGTTCCAGGGCGATCACCGGGTTCAGGGCGGTCTGCCAAACCACGCACTGGGTGTCGTATTCGCGCATCGTCCACTCGTTTTCGGCGACGTGGTAGAGGTAGACCTCGCGTGGCAGGCCGCCCGGACCCGTGCCGGTGACCCACACTCCCGCGCAGGTTTTGCCGGTCATCCGCGGGCCGATCGTGGCCGGGTCAGGCAGGCAGGCGGCCACCACATCGCGTGGGGCGACCAGTGCCGGGCCGGACGCGCTGCGCACCCGCACCGGGTCGACCCGGTCGAGGCCGAGCAGGTGCAGGGTCTTCAACACGCCGATGAATTCCTCACCGAGGCCGTACTTGAAGGTGACCCGATTCGCGTCGAGCCAGCGCGGCATCAGCACCACCTCCTCGTGCTCCACGTTCACGCATTCGACCCGGTCGATGCCCTCCGGAAAGTCGAACATCTCCGGTTCACTGAACGGCTCGGTGGTGAACCAGCCGCGGTCCTTCTCGAAGATCAGCGGCGGGTTCAGGCACTCCTCGATCGTGGTCCAGATACTGAAGGATGGCGCGAAGATCTCGTTGCCGGCGTCGTCGTGCACGACCAGGTTGGCACCGTCGCGCGTGCCGAGCTCCTCGATCTGCCGAAACAGGTGGTCCGAGGCGTAGCGGGCGAAGACATCCGAGAGCCCCGGCTCGACGCCCATGCCCACCAGGGCAAGGCGGCCGGCGGTCTCCCAGTCGGCGGCCTGCGCGAACTGGTCGTCGCCGAGCATGACCCCGGTCTGGCGGTAGGGGTCCGTGGGGTGCGGTTCGGACAGGCTCACGGCCATGTCGAGGTAGTCACAGCCGGCGGCGAGCGCCCCGGCGAACACCGTGGGCACGAACTTCGGCTCGACCGCGTTCATCACGTGGGTGGCGCCGTGCCTGAGCGCGACGGCGGCGACCATGTCCGGGTCGCCGGCGTCGATCTGCTCGGCGGAGAACCGGGCTGCCACCGTGTGCCCGTGCTTCAGGCCGATTGCGACGATGGTGCGTTCCGCCCGGGCCAGGTCGTAGTCGCACACGATGACGTGCTCGAAGAACGTGCGCTGGGCGCACGTGCGTCCGTGCGTCCTGCCCGAACCAATTCGACGGAGATTTTGCCCAAAACCGCGCGATTTTGCCCCGATTAAGGGCTCTACGCGGAATTTCTCCGTCGAATTCGCAAGGGCGACGGATGCTGCGCCGCCAGCTCGCGCTCCCCCTGGAGCTTCGCGGCGACCGGGGCCCACAGCAGCACGGCGACGGACGCACCGAGCAGCAGCCCTCCGATCGTATCCGTGAGCCAGTGTGCGCCCAGATAGGTGCGGCTGACCATCATCAGAACCGTGTAGAGGGCGCCGGCCAGCCAAACCCAGACGCGCGGGAAGAGGATGCCGAGACAGACCGCCATGGTCGCCGCATTCGCGACATGGCCGGACGGAAAGGATCCGAAATCTGATATGACCAGCATGTCTTCCGGCCTCGCCCGACCGAAGAGTGATTTGAGCACCTGCACCAGTCCCGAGCTCACGATCGTGGCGGCCACGAAGTAGCCGGCCGCCCACGGCCGTTTGAGCAGCAGCAGCGCCACCAGAATCAGCACCGGGATCACGATCACGCCGGCGATTCCGGCACCAAGGTAATTCATCGTGAGCGAGAGATACTCCCAGACGGGCGCCCGGTGCTCGAGGATCTCGTCCATCCACTCGGCGTCGATCTCCAGCGGGCGGCCGTTGCCGCGCAGCACGATCAGGGCGCCGAGCCCCACGGCCAACGACAGCGCCGCGGACCCGCTGACCAGAGGCCACCGGCGGGCGATGCGTCGGGTGGCGGGGGTGGCTGCGGTCTCGGGGGCGCGCTCGCTCATCATCTATCCATGCTAGATCGGTGCGGGCGTACGGCTGCCCGCCCTGGCCATTTGCCGCGCATCTCCGGGGGCTTACTCAGGAGATCTGCGAAGCCGGTGGCGACGGATGCCGGAATCACGCGGCATCCGTCGTCACCTCGGCCACGCCATCGGAAATCTCCTGAGTTAGCCACCGACGGCAACTGACGACGAAGGACTGACGACTGACGACTGACGACTGAACACTGACCACTGACCGGAGGCTGACGGATGCCGTTACCCGGCGCCCATCCGGCCTCAGTACTCCAGCGCGGGCACCGACCGGGGGCGCACGATGAGCCACAGGGCGAAGATCGACACGATGGCGGTGACGCCCATCACGGCGCCCATCGGAACCGCTGTCCCGACGCCGAGCACGCCGACGACCGGGGAGATCAGTCCGGCGACGCCGAAGTTCGCGGCGCCGAGCAGCGACGCGGCGGTTCCGGCCTCATGCGCGTGCGCGTTCAGGGCGATGACCTGCACGCTGGGGAGGGTGAAACCGCAAGCCGCGATGAAGAACCACAGCGGCACCAGGGTGCCCCAGAGTCCCGCGCCGGCGAGGTCGAGCAGCACGATGGCCGCGGCCGTGATCAGGAGCACCACGGTGGACACCGAGATGATCCACTGCGGGCCGATGTTGAAGCGGTGCATGAGTCGGGAGCTGAGCTGCACACCCATCACGATGCCGAGCGAGTTGACGGCGAAGAGCACGCCGTACTGCTGCGGGCTGAAATCGTAGACCTGCTGGAACAGGAACGACGACGCCGAGAGGTAGGAGAACAGACCTGTGAAGGTCATCGCCCCGATGATCGCGACGCCGACGAAGATCCGGTCGCTGAGCACCGCACGGTAGCGCTGACCGAGGGAACTGTGCCCCTTGGTGTGGCGCTCGGCATCCGGCAGAGTCTCGACGATCCAGAACGCGACGGCCAGGATCACGACCGCACCGTAGGCGGCGAGCACCCAGAAGATGCCGCGCCAGCTCATCACCAGCAGCAGCTGCGAGCCGATGACCGGGGCCAGCACGGGGGCCAGGCCGCTGATCAGCGCAAGGCGGGAAAGCATCTTCACGAGCGGCTTGCCGCCGAACAGGTCGCGCACCATCGCCAGGGCGACGACCGCGCCGGCCGCGGCGCCGAAGCCCTGCAGCAGACGGAAGACCCCGAGCCAGACGATGTCCTGGGAGAGGGCGGCGCCGACACTCGCCAGAATGTGGAAGCCGGTCGCGAGCATCAGCGGCAGTCGGCGCCCGACCTTGTCACTCCACGGGCCAACCACAAGCTGGCCGAACCCGAACCCGATCATGGTGCCGGTGAGGGTCAGCTGGATGGCGGCCGCCGATACGCCGAACTCACGCTCCAGGGTCGGGAAGGCCGGCAGGTACAGGTCGATCGTGAACGGGCCAAGCGCCGTGAGGGCGCCGAGCACGATGATGTAGACGAGGCGCTGGCCGCGGGAGAGGGCGTCCCCGGGATGCTTCGCGGTCGACCTCAGGTCGGCAGCGGTAATGACGGTGATGGCGGCGGTGCTCACGAAAGTATTGATCCTCGGTATCGATGGGGCTCTGCGTGCTGGTCTGATTTCGTTAGCGGCACCGCATCACGGGCGTCAGCACTAGCAGCGGAACACGGAAACGCCCTCACTGACAAGGCAACCACACCGGCACCTATTCCCCCATTCGCAGAACGCCGCGGAAGTTGCAGGAATCCGCCCGATCGTGCACCGGTCCACTGCCGGAAGCTGGGACCTACTCCGGGCCCTCGTCCTCGAGCGCCTGCGGCAGGTCCCGGTGGTACAGAGTCGCGATCGGGCGGATGCCCCGGGCCAGCAGCCCGTCGACGAGACGCCCAGAGAACGCCAGCCCCTTCTCGTTCGCCGGACCGCGGCCAGTCGGCTGGATGCGGGACCACGCAATCGAGAACCGGTAGGCGTGCAGACCGAGCGACACCATCAGATCGAGGTCTTCGTCGAGGCGGTGGCAGTGGTCGGAGGCCACGTCGCCGGTGTCGCCGTTCAGATCCTTGCCGGGGGTGCGGCTGAAGGTGTCCCAGATCGACGGGCCGCGGCCGTCCTCGTTGAAGGCACCCTCGATCTGGCTGCTCGCGGTGGCAAACCGAAAAGGAACCCCTCGGGGAAAACGAGTCCGGGGTCGCGGTAGTCAGCATTTCTACCGGTCATCAGGGTGAGTGTTGCCTTTCCGAAAACGGATGCCGCGGTGCCGGCGCCCGGCCGCCGAGCTCGGAACGGTGTCGGCGAACCGTTGTGCACCGTGAGGGGGTCCGCCCGGCCGCCGGACTCGACCGGTCGGGGACCGTGACGTTCTCGGCCGGACCGTCCAGCGGGTTCGCGACCTCGATCGTACGCACAGCCTGGCCGCCCGGAAAACGGGGGTCAGCGTGTCAGCCAGGTCACCCGTGTACTCGGGGTGGCCGGCCACGGGAACCGGGCGCAGCGATGTGGCTAACTCAGGAGAACTGACGGATGCCGCGATCCGGGCCCCGGATTCCCGCGGCGCCCAGCCGCCGGCATCCGTTTTCTCCTGAATTAGCCCCAACCACCGCGGATCGACCGCGCGGGCGACGACTCGGTTCTCCGCACGGCGCTCACAGCCCCCTCACAGCCCCGCTGCACCTCCCCCGGAGACGGACCCTCTAACCTTGGAACCACCTGCCAGTCGCAACGAAACGGTGCATTAGTTCATGAGTAATGTCTACGGCAAGCCTGTCCCCCCCAAGAAGGATCGCCGCGAGATGGCGCGTGAAAGCGCCCGCCAGCTCCGCGAGGAGCAGCAGAAAAAGGAGAAGCGCAACCGCTGGCTTCTGCGCGGCGGCATCGGCGCCGGCCTGATCGCCGCTGCCGTGGTCGTGGCCCTCGTCGTGGTCGGCAGCCAGGGACCTGCGGCGCCGGGCCCGCTCAACATGGCCAGCGACGGCGTGCTGCTCGGCGGTGACGGCACCAACATCGTCCCGGTCGAGACCGTCTCCGTGGCCGCCGACGAGGACCCCATCGCAACCGACCCGACAACCCTCGGCGACACCGCCAACATCGTGGTCTACGCGGACTACCTCTGCCCCTTCTGCGGCCAGTTCGAAACCACGAACGGCGAGCAGATCGCCGGCTGGGTCGCCGCGGGCACCGCCACGCTCGAACTGCACCCGATCTCGATCCTCGATCCGGTTTCGGCCGGTAGCAAGTACCCGACCCGGGCCGCGGCCGCCGTCGCGTGCGTCGCCAACTACGAGCCCGAGAACGTGCTCGCCCTGAACGCGGCCCTGTTCGCGAACCAGCCGGCGGAGAACACCGAGGGCCTGACCGACGAAGACCTGGTCAGCCTGGCCACCAGTGCGGGCGTCACCGACGAGAAGGTCGCCACCTGCATCACGGAGAACACCTTCGCCGCCTGGGTCGGCACCGCCACTCAACGCGCCCTCGACGGCCCTCTCCCCAATGCCGACATCGAGCAGGTCAAGGGCACGCCCACCGTGCTCGTCAACGGCGTCTCCTACCCCGGCGCCCTCGACGACCCGGCCGCCTTCGAGGCCTTCGTCACAGCGCAGGCCACCGCCGAGTAGCGCCTGGGGTTCGGGGCACCGCGAGGCGCCCCGGCCTCACCCCCGACGCCCCGGCCCCATCCCCGACGCCGCCCCACCCCCACGTGCAGTCGCGATCGTCTCTCGCACGAAGGACCACCATGCAGATCCACGGACAGACCGTCGACGCCCAGACCCGCTGCGTGCACTACCGTTCCGCGCTCGACGTCGTGGCGATCAGATTCTTCTGCTGCGGGCGCTTCTACCCGTGCTACCAGTGCCACTCCGCCGGTGAAACCCATGCCGCCCGGCTCTGGCCGGCCGACCTCTGGGCCGAGCAGGCCATCCTCTGCGGAGTCTGCCGCGGCACACTCTCGATCGCCGACTACCGGGCAACCACCGCGTGCCCTGCGTGCGGCGCCGCCTTCAACGACGGATGCCGCGCTCACGCCCATCTCTACTTCGACCTCCCGGCAACGCCGGCCTGAGCCGCTGCCGCACGAGCCCACAACCCACGGCAACCCCCACCACCACCACCACCACCATCGCAACCGCCGCCGCCACCGCTACCGCCACCCACTTCGGCACCCAGGATCCCGGGTGGGAACCAATTCGACGGAGATTTTGCTGCCCGTAGGCCGGTTTCGACGATTTCGGGGGTGAATCGGCAAAAACTCCGTCGAATTCGTTCGGGGCGGATGCTGCGGGCCAAGCAGGACAATGCCGCAGAACTGAACCGGCGAGGCGGCCTGAGCCGGGCACTTGCCGGCCTGAGCCGGGCCTTCCACCCCCGCACGGGCTCCCGCCGTCACGCAGCGACCCCCGCGCAGACCGCGCAAACCGCGCAACCGGCGCACCCCGAGCACCCCGAGGAACTTGCGCGCCCCTCGCGACTACATCGGGCCGGCGCGCTGCGACAGCCAGGCGTACGGATCCGTCGGGGTGATCCCGTCGATCAGGATCTCGAAATGCAGGTGCGGGCCGGTGCTCTCGCCGGTGCTGCCCACGTTGCCCAGGTGCGTGCCCACGCCCACGGACTGTCCCGCGGAGACCTGCAGCGAGCCGGCCTGGAAGTGCGCATAGACGCTGCTGACGAGCTGTCCATCGACGGTGTGGTCGACGATCGCGTAGACGCCGAAGCCGCCGTTGTCCGTGGCGGAGACCTCACGCACGACGCCGTCCGCAACCGCCTGGGCAGGTGCACCCTCGCCGGGAAGCATATCGAGCCCCTTGTGGAACGTCGAGCAGCCCCCGCAGGGTGCATCGCGCGAACCATAGGGATCGGAGAGGCGAACCGAGCCCGGGAAGGGCCACTGCACGGCTGCACCAGCGGCGGCCGGAGCGGCCGCATCGTCGGCACTCGGAACCGCAGCAGGGGCGGCAGGTATGGGCTCGGGCTTCGGCGCATCAGTGACCGTGAAACCGTCGCGCTGCACGGTGGCGGTGGCCGCCGCACTCGGCATCAGGCTCTGTAGCGACGCTTCGGCGGCGGAGGCATCAGGGGCGGCGGCAGCACGCGCGGCGGGATCGGGCTCGGCGGCATGCGCTGAGGCTTCCGCGGAGGCATCCGCGGGGGCCCGCACCGATGCTTCCACGGCGGCCGGCGGCAGCCAGCCGTAGACATCGAGTTCCGAGGCCTGTGCGGGAATGCCGAGGACCACCGTGAGCAGTCCGGCGAAAAGCATCGCGAATCCGCCGACGGCGGCCTGACGCGGGATCAGGGTGAATCTGGTGAGCCTGGGCAACCTGATGAGCCTAGGCGTCTGCATAGGCACCTTCCGCCGAAACGCGGCAGGCAGGGAACAGGAGAAAAATGGGCATGGTGAGAGCTCTCGTCGGCGCGGTTACGCGGTTCGGGTGAGGGGGAGCCGGAACCTCACTCAGACGGAGAATGCGCTCACAGCGCAGAGCGATCCTACGGGGAACGACGCTCCCTCAGAGGAAGTGTCCAGGTGCGCCGCACGACGTGGGGCTTCGCGCACAAGAACTGAGGATATCTCGGTACCCTGAAAAAGCAATGGACTTGCGCAGATCGGTCACGGATGTTCCGGTCGGCTGCCCAGGATCGACGCCACACGCGATCGCCCAAAACCTTAGCCCCACAGCCTAGTCCGCACGCGCAGCACCGCAAACTCAGCACAGCAATCTCGGAGCCGCAAACTCTGCACCGCACCCGCAGAGCAGCACCCGCAGAGCCGCAAACGCAGAGCCGCAAATTCAGAGCCCGAGCACCCGATCCGCCAGCGTCCCGAGCGCGCCCGGCACGAGTCGGTAGTACGCCCAGGTGCCACGCTTGTCGCGGGTCAGGATACCGGCATCCACCAGCACTTTGAGGTGGTGTGACACGGTGGGCTGACTGAGCCCGAGGGGTTCGGTCAGGTCGCAGACGCAGGCCTCCATATCGTCGTGCGCGGCCACCAGCGAGACCAGACGCAACCGGGCCGGTTCGGCCACGGCCTTCAGCAGCCGGGCGAGCCGCTCCGCCTCATCGGCGCCGATCGCCTCGCGCGCGGCAGGGGCGCAGCAGGCAGCGGCCGCGGCGGCGGCATCCGTCGCGCCATCTGCGACATCCGAAGCAACCGCGGCATCCGTCGCGAAAACCACGGCGACCGCAGCGGTCGACGCCTCAGGCACGGCACGGGTCTCGGTGAACGACATCTGAACAGTATCTCCCATAAATTGACATCCATCGATGCATTGGGGAAGACTCCCTATCGACACCTCTGATTTTATGTCCCACCCGCCGATCTTTGTCTTACCTGCTCACGGAGCCACATGCCCTTCCCCGAATCGACCACCGCCCGGCCCACCGCCCCGCCCACCGTGCAGCCGGCTGCCGCGCAAAACACCATCGCCCCGGCGCGGCTCGGGGCCGTCGACCGTCTCCTGCCGGTCTGGATCCTCGCGGCAATGGCCCTGGGCCTGCTACTGGCGGTCGTCGCACCCGGCGTCGGCGACCTGCTCGCTGCGTTCACGATCGGCTCGGTCAGCGTGCCCATCGCGATCGGGCTGCTCGTGATGATGTACCCGGTGCTGGCCAAGGTTCGCTACACGGATGCCCGCGCAGTCGCCCGCGACCGCCGCCTCCTGGTCTCCTCGCTGGTGCTGAACTGGCTGCTGGGGCCCGCCCTGATGTTCGCCCTTGCCTGGATCTTCCTGCCGGACCTGCCCGAGTACCGCACCGGCCTGATTATCGTGGGCCTTGCCCGCTGCATCGCCATGGTGCTGATCTGGAACGATCTGGCCTGCGGCGACCGCGAGGCCGCCGCCTTCCTGGTGGCCCTCAACTCCGTCTTCCAGGTCATCGCGTTCGCCGCGCTGGGCTGGTTCTACCTCCAGGTGCTCCCCGCCTGGCTCGGCTTGTCCACCACGAGCGCGGAATTCTCGATCTGGGCGATCACCGTCAGCGTGCTCGTCTTCCTCGGCATTCCCCTGCTGGCCGGCTATCTGTCCCGCCGGGTCGGCGAGGCCACCCGCGGCCGCGACTGGTACGAGAGTCGGTTCCTGCCGAAAATCAGCCCGTTCGCCCTCTACGGGCTGCTGTTCACGATCGCGCTGCTCTTCGCCCTGCAGGGCCGCCAGGTGATCGACCGCCCGTTCGACGTGGCCCTGATCGCCCTGCCGCTGCTGGTCTACTTCGCTGTCATGTTCGCCGCCGGATTCGCCACCGGCAAGCTCACCGGGCTCTCCTACGAGCGCACCACGACCCTGGCGTTCACCGCCGCCGGCAACAACTTCGAGCTGGCGATCGCCGTGGCCATCGGCACCTTCGGCGCCACCAGCGGCCAGGCCCTGGCGGGCATCGTGGGCCCCCTGATCGAGGTGCCGGCGCTCGTCGCCCTCGTCTATGTGGCGCTGTGGCTGCGGCCGCGGCTGTTCTCAGGGGCCGCGGCGCAGGCATCCGTCGCAGCCGACACCGCCGTAACCGACACCGACGTCACCGACGTCACCGCCGTCACCGCCGACCCGCTTCCCGACCGGGTCTGATCTCTGTACACCGCCCCGCCGTCCGCCCCCCCCCCCCNAAATCAAGAAGGAACCACCGATCATGACCGCTAAGCCCACCGTTCTCTTCGTCTGTGTGCACAACGCGGGCCGCTCTCAGATGGCCGCCGGCTACATGACCGCCCTGTCCGAGGGCCGTGTCGAGGTGCTCTCTGCCGGCTCCGCGCCCAAGGACCAGATCAACCCCGTCGCGATCGAGGCCATGGCCGAGGAAGGCATCGACATCGCCAACAATGTGCCGAAGGTCCTCACCACCAAGGCCGTGAAGGAGTCGGACGTCGTCATCACCATGGGCTGCGGCGACACCTGCCCGATCTTCCCCGGCAAGCGCTACGAGGACTGGGAACTCGCCGACCCGGCCGGCCAGGGCATCGAGTCCGTGCGTCCGATCCGCGATGAGATCAAGGCCCGCATCCAGGGCCTGCTCGCCGAAATCCTCCCCGCCCAGGTCTAGGTCCGACCCGCCATGAGCGATCTGAGCGCGCGTCGGTCACTGCCCGGACTGGCCTTCCCCGAGGAGTCGTTGCGACGGCTGGCCGCGCACCTCACCGACCGGTTCTCGGGCGTGTTCGGCGCCGAAACGATCGAACGGTACGCGCTCGAGTCGTACACGTCGCTCCTGCGCACGTCGACGGTCACGGCGTTCCTCGTGACCAACACGGGGCGTTACGCCACCGACCGCCTGACCGCTCTGGCCCAGGCAAAGGGCGCGATCGCGAAGGACGTCCCCGAGGTCCTGTTCGTCTGCGAGCAGAACGCGGGGCGGTCCCAGATGGCGGCGGTGCTGACCCGAGCCCTGTCTGGCGGTCGGGTGCACGTGCGTTCGGCCGGTTCAGCGCCGGCCAAGGAACTGAACCCCACGGTGACGGCGGTGATGACCGAACTCGGCCTCAACCTGGACGAGGAGTTCCCGAAACCGCTGACGGATGACGTCGTGCAGGCCGCCGACGTCGTCGTCACCATGGGCTGCGGCGACGCCTGCCCGGTCTATCCGGGCAAGCTCTACCAGGACTGGGAACTGGCCGACCCGGCCGGTCAGCCGACCCCGGAGGTGCGTCGCATCCGGGACCAGATCCGGCACCAGGTCGAGGCCATGCTCACGACCCTCGGCGTCGACCCCCAGCCGCTGCCGCTCCCCTAGCCCCTGCCCCTGCCCCTGCCACCCCACCGCCACCGCCACCGCCACCACCACCACCGAGAGTCGCCGTTTCTGCCGACAGTCGCCCCTGCAACGGGGACTCTCGGCATCAACGGCGACTCTCGTCGCGCGGGCACGGGCGCGCAGGCAAGCCCGAGGGCGCCGGCCCCTACTTGCGCACCAGCTTCGCCACCGTGAACCCGCCGGCGGCGACCGTCACGGCTCCCTTCTTCGGCGCCTTCTTGTCGACGGATGCGACGAGCTGGCCGGTCGCATCGAACGCCTCCTGCGCCAGCCGGTAGCCCCGTGGCACGCCGACCGTGCGCACGCTGGTCTCGGTCGCCGCGCTGACGTACACCGTGGACTCCCCCGCCGACCCGGTCACCGTGATCGTCGAGATCAGCGGCTGAATCAGCAGCGCGTCAACGGATGCCGCCCCGCCGGCCATGCCGACGACCGCGGTGTCTGCCCCCGGCAGAGCCAGCTCGAGCGTGAGCGGGAACAGGCGTCCCGGGGCATCCGTGATGCCCTGAGCACCCGCGCCGCCGTTGCTCGTGCTGCCCAGCGTCGACGTCGCCGACGCCCAGGTTGTGGCCCCGGAGTCCGCCTCGGCCTGATTCACGATCGGGAAGACGTTGCGAGCCTGGTCGGCAGCGGGAACCGGGATGCTCAGCGAGTCGCCCGCGCCCAGCGCCACGTAGGCGCCGCCGGAGAGGTTGGCCTCGCCGGTCCAGGACGACGGCGGCGTGACCACTGACCCGCCGCCCGTGATGGTGCCGGACTCGGCCTCGACGACGCTCAGCCCCACGGTGGAGACGGTCTCGTCGATGCCGAGGGCCTTGACCTTCAGCGACGGATTCGCGTCCAGGGTGAGCATGGTCATCAGGGCGTGGATGGTGGATTCGGCACCCGAATTGGGGTTGATCCGGCCGTCGGTTTCGATGCCGTCGATGGCCGTACCGGTTGCCGGGTTGTAGGCCGGAGCGCCGTTCGGGTTGGCGCCGAAGAACCAGGCGGCGGTCACTGCGGCGAGGTCGAGCAGCCCCGGGGCGTTCGCGGCCGCGGCGGTGGCGACGAGCCCCTGCACGCGAGAGTCGACGCCGTAGGCGATCTGCGCCTCACCCGGGGTGGGGCTCCAGGCGTTGTCCGGTCCGCCGGCGGCCAATAGCTGAGGGGTGAAGCGGGCGGCATCCTGCACGGCGGCGCCGAGCAAGTCCGTGCGTCCGAGCGCCGTGGACGCGGTGGCGACGGCGGCCGGGGCCAGCCCGCCCCAGGCGTGCCACAGGGTCTGCGACTTGTTCCACGGCATGATCGCGCCGAACGGCCACTCGGTGGCGGAGCCGGAGGACATCCCGGCGACCCCCTCGGTGAGCCGGGTCAGCGCGGTGCGTGCGGCGACGTCGTCCGGAACGGCCGTGACGTAGGCGCTGAGGCCGAGCGCGGCCTCGGCCGAGGCATCCGCCCCGCCCGCGATGAGCCAGGCCGGCACGTTGACGCCGTCGGCCACATCGAAGGTGCCGTACTTGCCGAGCGACTGGCGCTTGAGGGAGTCGAGCGACAGGTGCAGGCGGTCCTGCAGGAACGCGGCGAACTCGGGGTCGGCATCCTGGAACGCGGCGAAGCCCTCGCCGAGGGCCCAGACGGTGCGGGCCACCCAGTAGGACTCGGCCGAGTCGCTCGGGTCGGGCAGTTCCACCGGGCTGGCGCTGGGGGTGAGGGTGCCGTCGGGCTGCTGCCAGAGCACGACGTTTCCGGCGTTCGGACCGGTCGTGGTCTGCAGGTAGGTGAGGGAGCGCAGCGTCTGCACGGCGTGCTCGCGGCTGGTCTCGTCACCGGTCTGCTGCCAGTGGCGCAGGTAGACGACCGCGGTGCGGGCGATGTCGTCGGCGTTGTACGCGCCCTGGCTCCAGTGCCCGGTCGAGGGGTCGAGCGACCCGCCGCCGACCCTGCCGTAACTGCCGTCGGCCTGCTTATCGGCGTAGGTCCACGGCGCCTGGGCGGTGGGCTGCGCGTCGATTTCGTAGGTGGTGTGCCCCTCCACCGTGGCCAGCGGCACGGTGTCGAGCAGGAACGTGAGGTGGGACAGGTTGGTCAGCGGCGCGGACGCCGCGGCGGCGGGCCGGGTGGCGACGACTCCGGCCGGTGCACCGGATGGCGGTGCCGCGGCGGCGGGCCGGGTGGCGACGACTCCG
>NZ_PJJU01000054.1:0-164719 GCF_002929635.1 Cryobacterium sp. M25
CAACTGAGTTGCCGCGGTTTTCGAGGTTTGCGTGGCCAGCCACGCGACGTGTGAATCGAAGTGGCGGGTGTGGCCGGCCTGATGCCGCGCCCATGGCACCGCAGCCACGATCACACCGTGCTCCCGGCACGACACCCGCGGGGCATCCGCCTCCAGAAAGACCCGGGTCGAGCCGAAATCCAATCCCCGCCACCGGCGGCGGCCTGCTCCGTCGTCGTAGCGCGGGCAGCGCTTCTGGCAGCTCCCACACCGGTTCCGCATCGACCTGGTCAGTCGCACCGACGCAACAAAAACGCCCGCTACCAGGTCGAGATCAACGTCCTCGACCACTGTCTTGTCGACACCGAGCAAAGTCCGCCATATTGTTAGAGACCGCACGCCGTTTTCCCGCCTATAAAGTTTCTTTCCTTTGACAGTCAGAAACCTAGACAGGAAGCGGCGTGCGGNGTGCTGGCGGTTCGGGGTGCAGGCGGAGTGCTGGCTAGAAACCGAGGCGGCCCAGCTGTTTCGGGTCGCGCTGCCACTCCTTGGCGACCTTGACCCGGAGCGAGAGGAAGACCCGCTTTCCCACCAGCGGTTCGATCTGTTTGCGGGCGCGCACACCAACATCCTTCAACCGGCTGCCGGATTTGCCGATGATGATGCCCTTCTGGCTGTCGCGCTCGACGAACAGGTTCGCGTAGATCTCGACCAGTTCCTGGTCGTCGCGTTCGATGATGTCGTCAATGGTCACGGCGATCGAGTGCGGCAGCTCGTCGGTGACGCCCTCGAGCGCCGCCTCCCGGATGTACTCCGAGATGCGCGACTCGAGGCTCTCGTCGGTGACCGCGTCGGCCGGGTAGAGCGGGGCATCCGACAAGGGCAGCAGGCGCAGCAGCTCCGCGCTGAGGATATCGAGCTGGATGCGGCTGGTCGCCGAGATCGGCACGATCGCCTCCCAGTCACGCAGCTGTGACACGGCGAGGAGCTGGTTGGCGACACTGGTTTTGGAGGACATGTCGATCTTGGTCACGATGGCCACCTTGCGGGCCCGCGGAAAGTTGTCCAGCTGCTCGTTGATGAACCGGTCGCCCGGGCCGATCGGCTCGTTGGCCGGAATGCAGAGGCCCACCACGTCCACGCCGGACAGCGTCGACTGCACGAGGCTGTTCAGTCGTTCGCCCAGCAGGGTGCGCGGCTTGTGGATACCCGGGGTGTCGACCAGAATCAGCTGACCGTTCTTCTGGTGCACGATGCCGCGGATGGCGCGCCGGGTGGTCTGCGGCTTCGACGACGTGATCGCGACCTTCTCCCCGACCAGCGCGTTCGTCAGCGTGGATTTGCCCACGTTGGGGCGTCCCACGAACGACACGAACCCCGCTCGGAATCCTTCTACTTCAGTCATGACCATCCACTCTCTCATCGTCCGACACTCCGAGGAATGCGTTCTGCGCGTCTATCAGCGCTTGGTCTCGTTCAACCAGCACGGTGCTGATTCGTTTGCGGCGGCCTTCGGTGCGTTCGGCGGTGAGGACCAACCCGCTCGCCCTGGCGACCGAACCCGCCACCGGCAAGCGCCCGAGGGCCTTGGCCAGCAGGCCACCCACCGAATCAACCTCGTCGTCGTCCAGTTCCAGGTCGAACAGTTCACCGAGCTCGTCGACCGGAAGCCGCGCGCTCACCCGGAAGCGACCGTCGCCGAGTCCCTCGACCTCCACAACGTCGCGGTCGTACTCGTCGGAAATGTCTCCCACGAGTTCCTCGATCAGGTTTTCAAGGGTGACCAGTCCGGCGATGCCACCATACTCGTCGACCACCATCGCGAGGTGGTTTGACTCGAGCTGCATCTGGCGGAGCAGCGCGTCGGCTTTCTTCGACTCGGGCACGAAGACGGCCGGTCGCTCGAGCTCCCGCACCGTGAGGCTCTCCGCGTTCGGCGGCCGCTCGTAGACGAGCCGGGCCACATCGCGCAGGTACAGGATGCCCGTGACGTCATCCACTTCGCCGTCGATGACCGGCACCCGGGAGAAGCCCTTACTCAGGAACAGGCCCATCGCCGCGCCGATCGATGAGTCCGCTTCGATGGTGACCATGTCGGTGCGCGGAATCATCACCTCGCGCACGACGGTCTCGTTGAACTCGAAGATCGAGTGGATCAGTTCCCGGTCGTCCTCCTCGAGGACGTCGAGCTCGGTGGCCTCGTCGACCATGCTAAGCAGCTGGACCTCCGACGTGAACGTGGCCAGCCGAGTGCGCCCGGGGGTGACCCGGTTGCCGAGGGCGACAAGCGCGTTGGCGATGGGGCCGAGGAGCACCCGGAGGAAGTGCACCAACGGGGCGGTCGCGGAGAGCAACTCCACGGGGTGGGCTCGGCCCACGCTGCGCGGGCTGGCGCCGACGAGCACGAAGGAGACCGCGGTCATCAGCAGGGAGGACAGTAGCAGTGCCAGCCACAGCTCCTCGATCGTGGTCGCGAAGACGAGGGTCACCAGCACGGCCGCCGTGGTCTCGGCGATGATCCGTACAAAACTGATCGTGTTCAGGTGCGCCCCGGTGTCGGCGGCGATCGCCGTCAGGGAGCGCTTGGCACGGGACTTCTCGGCCAGGTCAAGAATGTCGGCCCGGGATTGGCTCGTGACGGCGGAGTCCACCGCGGCCATCAGGCCGCCGAAGGCGACCAACAGGATGGCCGCCGTGAGAAACCACCCGATCATCGGTCGCGGAGGCGTTCCTGCAGGGCGAAGCCGATCAGGATGTCTCGCTGGATGCCGAACATTTCCTTCTCCTCGGCGGGTTCCACGTGGTCGAATCCGAGCAGGTGCAGCACGCCGTGCGTGGTGAGCAGCAGGAGTTCCTCGAGGGCGCTGTGCCCGGCTGTCTCGGCCTGGCCCTGGGCCACCTGCGGGCAGAGCACGATGTCGCCGAGCAGCCCCGGCGGGGTCTCGGCGTCTTCGGTGCCCGGGCGCAATTCGTCCATCGGGAAGCTGAGCACGTCGGTGGGGCCCGGCTCATCCATCCATTGCACGTGCAGCTGCTCCATCGCACCCTCGTCGACGAGGACGATCGCCAGTTCGGCGTCAGAGTGCACGTGCATGGAGTCCAGAGCGTAGGCGGCCAGACGCAGGATGGCGGCCTCATCGACCGGGATAGTCGATTCGTTGTTGAGTTCGATGCTCAAGAGGATCTCCGTTTCGGAAGGCGGTCGCGGGGAGTGTTGGGGCGGCCGGGTCCGCGACCTGCGAATTCCCGCGCCTGATCGCTTTCGTAGCGCTCGGCCTGCTTCTGCGCGTCGTATGCGGTCCAGGCGTCGACGATCCGGCCGACCAGGGAGTGCCGCACGACGTCGGCACTGGTCAGACGCACGAAACGGATGTCGTCGACCCCGTCGAGCACCCGGCTCACCAAGCGCAGCCCGCTCGAGCCCGCCGGAAGGTCAATCTGGGTGATGTCCCCGGTCACGACCATTTTCGAGCCGAACCCCAACCGGGTGAGGAACATCTTCATCTGTTCGGCAGTGGTGTTCTGCGCCTCATCGAGCACGACAAAGGAGGAGTTGAGCGTGCGTCCGCGCATATAGGCGAGCGGGGCCACCTCGATGGTTCCGGCTGCGAGCAGTTTGGGCACGAGTTCCGGGTCCATCATCTCGTTCAGGGCGTCGTACAGGGGGCGCAGGTACGGGTCGATCTTCTCGGTGAGGCTGCCCGGCAGGAAGCCGAGTCGTTCCCCGGCCTCGACGGCCGGGCGGGTGAGGATGATCCGTTCGACCTCCTTGCGCTGCAGCGCCTGCACAGCCTTGGCCATTGCGAGGTAGGTCTTGCCGGTTCCGGCCGGCCCGATCCCGAACACGATGGTGTCGGTGTCGATGGCGTCCACGTATTCCTTCTGCCCGATGGTCTTGGGGCGGATGCTCTTGCCGCGGGAGCTGAGGATGGCCGGGCCCAGACGTTCGGAAGGGCTCGTGGAGCTGTCCTTGTCGAGCATCCGTGAGGAGGTGCTCACCTCGGACTCGGCGAGGTAACGCCCGCCGCGCACCATGAGCAGGAGCTCCTCGATCAGGCGACGCGCCGCCTCGACGTGCTCGGTCTCACCGATGAGGGTGACCTCGTTGCCGCGCACGTGCACGCTGACGCCGGGGTTTTCCTTCTCGACGGCGGCGAGCAGACGGTCGTCGGTGCCGAGCAGGCGCACCATGGCAATGCCGTCGACCGTGATGTGCACCTCGGCCTGGCCCGGCCCGGGCTCACCGGAAACCAAGCGTTCCCTCCCCGAGGGTTCCGCCGGCGGCCTGCGGGGCGAGCAGGTGAGCGTGGACGTGGAAAACGGTCTGCCCGACGCTGGCGCCGGTGTTGAACACGAGCCGGAACTGGCCGTTGGACAGCCGGGCCGCCACAGCATGCGCCACCTCGATGAGTTCGGTCAGCAGCCCGGGGTCTCCGGCCGCGAGCTCGACCACGTTGCTGTACTCGGATGTTTTCGGCGTGATGACGACATGCACGGGCGCCTGCGGGGCGATGTCGGTGAAGGCGATGATCCGTTCGGTTTCGGCGACGATGGTCGCCGGGACCTCGCGCGCGGCGATGCGAGTGAAGATGGACGGTTCTTGGCCGGTGGAAGACATATCTCTATCTTAAGCTCACGCGCTACCAGCGGCCGAGCGTCACGTTCAGGATGGAGAGGGCGGCCGGGCCGGCGGTGGAGGTGCGCAGCACATTGTCGCCCAGGCGCACCCGGGTGGCGCCTGCCTGCTCGAGCAGGGTCAGCTCGGCCGGGGAGATGCCGCCCTCGGGTCCGACGACGAGCAGGATATCCCGGTCGTCGGTCGGCGCCGCCTGCGAGGTCAGCCGTTCGCTCGCGGTGGGCTCCAGCAGCAGCATCCGGGTAGTGCCGGCCAGCTCGGCCAGCATTTTGGTGCTCGCCGGTTCCCCGACCGTGGGCAGCCACGCGCGAATCGACTGTTTCGAGGCCTCGCGCACGATGCTGGACCAGCGATCCCGGCCCTTCTTGATTTTGGCTCCCTCCCAGCGCGTCACGGAGCGGGATGCGGCCCACGGGATCACCCCGTCGATGCCGAGCTCCGTGGCCGCCTGCACAGCCAGTTCGTCCCGGTCTCCCTTGGCGAGAGCCTGGACCAGACGGATGCGCGGCGTCAGCAGCGCGGTCACGGTCACCGTCTCGACGCGCAGGGTCAGCAGCCTCGCATCTGCGTCAACGACGGTGGCGGCGAGCATGAGCCCGGCCCCATTCCCGATCCGCAGGCGCTCGCCCGGGCGCACCCGGCTGACGGTGACCGCGTGCCGGGCCTCGGCGCCGCCGATGCCGACGACCGCCCCCGGCACGCAATCGGCGGCGTGGAGCGCCTCATCGATGAAGAAGTGTGCCATCGACGCCTAGCCGCGAAACCGATCGCGCAGCTTGGCGAAAAGTCCCTGCTGAAAGGCGCTGAGGGCAGGAGCCGGCGCCTTGTGGCGGGCCGCAAAGGCCTCGATCAGCTCCCGCTCCTTGTGGTCGAGACGGGTCGGCGTGACCACGTGCACGCCGACCTTCAGGTCGCCGCGTCCGTTCCCGCGCAGGCGGGTGACGCCGCGGTCCTTGACCGTGATGATCTCGGCGCTCTGCGTGCCCGGCCTGAGCTCGACCTCGATGTCGCCGTCGAGCGCCTTGACGGTCGCGGACCTGCCGAGGATGGCATCCGTCATCGGCACCTCGAGGGTGCAGAGCAGGTCGTCGCCGTCACGGCTGAACACGTCGTGGTGGCGCACCTTCATCTCAAGGTAGAGGTCGCCGTTGGGACCGCCGGCCGGACCTGCCTCGCCGCTGCCGGGCATCTGCAGGCGCAGGCCCGTGTCGACCCCCGCCGGGATGTCGACGGGGACCGTGCGACGCGCTCGCACGCGGCCCTGGCCCTGGCAGGTGACGCAGGGAGTGGCGATGATCGTTCCGTAGCCGCGGCAGGAACCGCAGGGGCTGCTCGTCATGACATTGCCGAGCAGCGACCGCACGGCGCGCTGGATGGTGCCGGTGCCGTGGCAGATGTCGCAGGTGACGGGCGCGGTGCCCGGCTGGCAGCACGTGCCGCTGCAGGTCGCGCACATGATGGCCGTGTCGACCTCGAGCTCCCGGTGCGTGCCGAAGATGATCTCATCGAGGTCGAGGTCGACCCGGATCAGGGCGTCCTGGCCGCGCTCTCGGCGCGACCGAGGCCCGCGGCTGGATCCCCCGCCGCCGAAGAAGGTCTCGAAAATGTCGCCGAAGTTGCCGAAGTTGCCGTCGAAACCGGCGCCTCCGCCGCCGCCCGAGCGGCCGTTGCCGCCACGGTCGTAGTTGTCGCGTTGCTTGACGTCGCTGAGCACGTCGTAGGCGTGCGTGACGGATTTGAAGCGCTCGGATGCATCCGCGCCCGGGTTCACGTCGGGGTGCAGCTGCCGGGCCAGCCTGCGGTAGGCCTTCTTGATCTCGTCGGTCGAGGCGTCGCGGGCAACGCCGAGTACTTCGTAATGGTCAGCCAAAGCTGGCTCTCCTAGGTCTGTTCTGAAATGTGGTGTTCCGCCGGCTTCTGGGCCGAGGGGAACTGGTCAATTCTCGCCGAGAAGGCGTGAAAGGTAGCGGGCGACCGCACGGACGGCCGCCATGTTGTTCGAGTAATCCATCCGAGTGGGGCCGAGCACGCCGAGGCGCGCCAGGTTGCCGCCCTGCGAGGAGTAGCCGCTGGTGAGCACGGATGTCTCGGCCAGACCGAACGAAGCATTCTCCCGGCCGATACTGACGGACACGCCGTGCTGGTCAGAGGCCATCTCGCCGAACAGCCGCAGAAGCACGACCTGTTCCTCGATGGCCTCGAGCACCGGGAAAATGCTGCCGGTGAAGTCTTCCTCGGTGCGCACGAGGTTGGCGGCGCCGGCCATCACGAGCCGGTCCTGCCTGTTCGCGCCGACCTGGTCCCGCAGGGTGCCGGTGATCAGATCCACCGCCTCCTGCTGCTCAATCGGGCCGAGGCCGGAGCCGGCGGTGAGAGAGCTGCCGGTAAGGGTGCTGGCGGCCTCGCTCATGCCGAGCCCGACCAGGGCAGAATTCAACCGGGTGCGCAGTTCGATCAGAACGGGTTCAGCCAGAGGCCGGGGCAGGTCGACGACGCGTTGCTCGACCCGTCCGGCATCCGTGATCAGAACCGACAGGAGGCGAGTCTCGGACAGGGGCACCAGTTCGATGTGGCGCACCTTCGCGCGGGACAGCGACGGATACTGCACCAGGGCGACCTGATGGGTGAGCTGCGAGAGCAGCCGCACGCTGCGGGCCAGCACCTCGTCGAGGTCGGCCGACTGACCGAGGAACGTCTCGATGGCTTGGCGCTGCGCCGCCGAGAGCGGGCGCAGATCGGCGAGGTGGTCGACGAACAGACGGTAGCCCTTATCGGTGGGGATGCGGCCCGACGAGGTGTGCGGAGCCGCGATCAACTCTTCCTCTTCGAGCAGGGCCATGTCGTTGCGGATCGTGGCCGCCGAGACCCCGAAGGAATGCCGGTCGACGATAGATTTGGAACCGACGGGTTCGCGGGAGGCTACATAGTCCTGAACGATCACACGCAGGACTTCGAGACTGCGATCGGACACCATGGCGCTCGCCTCCTCCCAGCGTCGCGAGTGCAGCATCGATTGGCACTCGCGGTATGTGACTGCCAATCATACCGCGACCGGCTGGGCTTACCCATTGCTCCCCAATGTTGGGGCGCAGTAACTTAGGCATGTAGCACCTCTTCCCCGGTGCACTGAAAGGCATGATCATGAGTAATTTCACTGGTCCCGGACCCGATGATCC
Organism: Cryobacterium sp. M25; assembly: GCF_002929635.1. Lineage (NCBI taxonomy): Bacteria > Bacillati > Actinomycetota > Actinomycetes > Micrococcales > Microbacteriaceae > Cryobacterium > Cryobacterium sp. M25. The sequence continues at coordinate 7,792 of NZ_PJJU01000054.1, forward strand.
GTACCAGGGCCAACGGCCGCCGCAACCGCCCTACCAGCCTGCCGCCCCGGGACCGTCGGCACCCCTGACGGAGGCGGATGACCGCCAATGGGCGTCCCTCGCACATCTGGGCGGGATCCTCATGTTCGTGCCGTCCCTGGTGCTGTGGCTGCTCTTCAAGGACCGCGGACCTCTGACCAGCGTCGAGGCGAAGGAAGCGCTCAACTTTCAGATCACGCTTCTGATCGGCTACTTCGCGATCAACTTTTTTGCGACGGTCATCGGCTTCCTCACATTCGGCATCGGCGGCGTCATCGGCGGTCTCGCCTGGGTGCTGTACATCCTCGGTGTTGTCTTCTCGGTGCTCGGCTACCTCCAGGCGAAGGACGGCAACCACTACCGGTACCCGTTCGCCCTGCGCCTGATCAAGTAGCCCGGCGCACTCGGTTTTTCTTCAGAAGGAGCACCAATGACCAATTCCACCCCACCGCCGCCCGCCAACCCGAACCAGGCTCCCACCCCGATGAACCCGGCCGACGAAAAACTGTGGGCCACCCTCGTGCACGTCGGCGGCATTCTGTTCTATTTCGTGCCGGCCCTGATCGGCTACATCGTGCTCAAGGACCGCGGCCCGTTCATCCGGGCGCACACCGCGACCGCACTGAACTTCCAGCTCACGCTCCTGATCGCCTACGCGGTCGGCGGCGTCCTGACGATCATCCTCGTCGGCTACCTCGTTCTCCTGGCTGCCTCCGTTCTGATGGTCGTGTTCGGCATCTTGGCCGCTTTGGCCGCAAACCGGGGCGAGTACTACACGTATCCGCTGTCGATCAAGTTCGTGAACTGAGTTCAGTCGGCAAGCAGGCGGCGCACGACGGCATCCGCCAGGAGGCGTCCTCTGAGGGTCAGTTCGATCGAGCCGAAGAGGGCTGCTTTCGCGTCGATGAGTTCGTCGGCGATGAGTCCCGCCACCTCGTGGCGCCTGAGCGGGCTGAGCGAGTCGATGGGGATACCCTCGCGGATTCGGGTGAGCAAGAGCACCCGCTCCACCTCCTGAGTGGCCGCATCGAGGGTCTCCCGCCCGGCGGCCGGTGAGTCGCCGGCGCGAATCCGATCGCCGTAGGCCGACGGATGCTTGACGTTCCACCAGCGCACCCCACCGATGTGGCTGTGGGCTCCGGGCCCCACACCCCACCAGTCCTGGCTGCGCCAGTAGGCGAGGTTGTGGCGCGAGCGGTGCGCGTCATCCGTCGCCCAGTTGCTGACCTCATACCAGCCGTAGCCTGCCGAGGACAGTAGGTCGTCGGCCAGCTCATAGAACTCGGCCTGAACGTCGTCATCGACAGGGGCCAGTTCGCCGCGCTTGATCTGGCGGGCCAGCTTGGTGCCCTCCTCGACGATAAGCGAGTAGGCGCTGACGTGGGTGGGAGCCTGCCGGATGGCGTGCTCGAGGCTGGTGCGCCAATCGACGAGGGTCTCCCCCGGTGTGCCGTAGATCAGGTCGAGGGACACGTCGAGGCCGGCCTCGCGCGCCCACTGCACCACGAGCGGCACCCGCTCGGGGTCGTGGGTGCGCTCGAGGGTGGCCAGCACGCTCGGCACCGCGGACTGCATGCCGAAGGATACCCGGGTGAAGCCGGACTCGGCGAGGCGGCCGAGGTAGGCGGCGTCGACGGAGTCGGGGTTCGCCTCGGTGGTCACCTCGGCGCCGGGTGCGATCCCCCAGGTGGAGCGCACGGCCTCCAGCATCCGCACCAGGTCGTCGGCCGGGAGCAGGGTGGGGGTGCCGCCGCCGAAGAAGACGGTCGCCGCCTGGCGGGCCGGCACGCCCGACTGAGTCAGGATCCGGCCAGCCGACTGGACCTCGGTGATCGCCTGGCCGGCATAGTCATGCTGGCTTGCGCCCCGCAACTCGGTGGCGGTATAGGTGTTGAAGTCGCAGTAGCCGCAGCGGACCCGGCAGAACGGCACGTGCAGGTAGACGCCGAAATCGCGCTGGGCTGCTCCCACGGCGGCCGAGGCCGGCAGCAGTCCGTCGCTGGGTGCGGGGTCGCCGAGGGGAAGGGCACTGCCCATGCGGTTAGACCGCGCCGATCGGATGCAGCGCGCGTAGGTACCGAGCGGTGATTTTGGCCTGTTGCCGCCGCACGAACGGCCAGCCCAGCCGGTAGAACCAGTTGCCGGGGCGGGAGAAGGCGCGGATGGTCAGCCAGACCGAGTCGTCCTCGCGTCTGTCGACGATGAACGATTCCTCGCCGCTGGCCGGGTGCCCGGCCATGGTGCCGTATGCGAAGCCGAGGCGGTCGGGTTCATCGATCACGTAGACCACGCGCACGGGGGCATCGATGGTGAAGGGGCCTAACTTGGTCGTGAGGTGCGCGGACATGCCGTTGACGATGTAGGGCGTGCCGTCCTCGGCGAAGACGGCCTCGTCCGGCTCGGGCTTCTGGTCGCGGGCGGCCCGGCCGTCGGCGTCGAAGACGAGTCCCGTGTACTGCTGGCCGGTGCCGTCCAGCAGGTCGGTGACGGTCATTCCGCTCCCCCGCTGCACGCCCCAGGTCATCAGCGACTTCGAGGCCAGCTGGAAGCGCTCCTCACCGCTGCCGAGGCGCACGGTGCGCTCGAGGGGCCGGTAGCCCTTGGGTGGGAACCGGAGCAGGTCCGGGGCGAGGGTGCCGCCGATGGACGCGTAGGTGACGGCGGTATCGGTGAAGGTGGCGCGGCGCATCCGTCTACTTCTTCTTCGGGGGCTCGTCACCGGACAGGGCGGCGATGAACGCCTCCTGGGGAACCTCGACCCGGCCGACCATCTTCATGCGCTTCTTGCCCTCCTTCTGCTTCTCCAGCAGCTTGCGCTTGCGGGAGATGTCACCGCCGTAGCACTTGGCGAGAACATCCTTGCGGATGGCACTGATGGACTCGCGGGCGATGATGCGGGCGCCGATCGCGGCCTGGATGGGCACGTCGAACTGCTGGCGCGGGATGAGCTTGCGCAGCCTTCCCGTCATCAGCACGCCGTAGTCGTAGGCCTTGTCGCGGTGCACAATCGCGCTGAACGCGTCGACCTGTTCGCCCTGCAGCAGGATGTCGACCTTGACCAGGTCGGCCTCCTGAGAGCCGATGGGTTCGTAGTCGAGCGAGCCGTAGCCGGCGGTGCGGCTCTTGAGATTGTCGAAGAAGTCGAACACGATCTCACCGAGCGGCATCGTGTAGCGGATCTCGACCCGGTCCTCGCCGAGGTAGTCCATGCCGAGCAGGGTGCCGCGGCGGCTCTGGCAGAGTTCCATGATCACGCCGACGTAGTCCTTGGGTGCGAGGATGGCCGCCTTCACGATCGGCTCCTCGACCTTGGCGATCTTCCCGTTCGGGAACTCGCTCGGGTTGGTGACCGTGACGGACTTCTTGTCGTCGGTGGTGACCTCGTAGATCACGCTGGGCGCCGTGGTGATCAGGTCGAGGCCGAACTCCCGGTCGAGCCGCTCGGTGATGATTTCCAGGTGCAGCAGCCCGAGGAAACCACAGCGGAAACCGAAACCGAGGGCGACGGATGTCTCGGGCTCGTACACGAGGGACGCGTCGGAGAGCTTGAGCTTGTCGAGGGCCTCGCGGAGGGCCGGGTAGTCGCTGCCGTCGATCGGGTAGAGGCCCGAGAAGACCATGGGCTTCGGCTCGGTGTAGCCCGGCAGGGCGACGGTGGCGGGGCGGAGCGCGGTGGTCACCGTGTCGCCGACCTTCGACTGGCGCACATCCTTCACGCCCGTGATCAGGTAGCCGACCTCGCCGACGCCGAGGCCCTTGCTGGTGGTGGGCTCGGGCGAGGTGACGCCGATCTCGAGGATCTCGTGCGTGGCACGGGTCGACATCATCTGGATCTTCTCGCGCGGGCCCAGCTTGCCGTCGATCATGCGCACATAGGTGACGACGCCACGGTAGCTGTCGTAGACCGAGTCGAAGATCATCGCGCGGGCCGGGGCGGCCGGGTCGCCGACCGGGGCCGGGATGAGGCGGGTGGCGCGGTCGAGGAGTTCGGCGACGCCGACGCCGGTCTTGCCGGAGACCCGGAGCACGTCGTCGGGACTGCCACCGATCAGGCTGGCGAGCTCCTTCGCGTACTTGTCGGGGTCGGCAGCCGGCAGGTCGATCTTGTTCAGCACCGGGATGATGGTGAGGTCGTTCTCCAGCGCCAGGTAGAGGTTGGCGAGGGTCTGCGCCTCGATCCCCTGGGCGGCGTCGACGAGGAGGATTGCTCCCTCGCACGCGGCCAGGCTGCGAGACACCTCGTAGGTGAAGTCCACGTGGCCGGGGGTGTCGATCATGTTCAGGGCGTAGGTCTGCCCGTCGAGTTCCCACGGCATACGCACGGCCTGGCTTTTGATGGTGATGCCGCGCTCGCGCTCGATGTCCATCCGGTCAAGATATTGGGCGCGCATCGAACGGTCGTCGACGACGCCGGTGATCTGCAGCATCCGGTCGGCCAACGTGGACTTGCCGTGGTCGATGTGGGCGATGATGCAGAAATTGCGGATGAACTCGGGCGGGGTGGCGGCCGGTTCAAGCGCCGTGAGGGGTCTCGGTGACATGGTCTGGCAATTCTCCCATAGGTGGCTGGGTCCCGGTTTCGCCGTTGCCGCGCATCGTTCCAGGCTTGCGCGCGGGAACGGCCGCGCCCGGCGGCTCACAGCGAACCACTGCCGTGAACCACTGCCGTGGCTCTTCGGCTAGTAGTGTGGCCAACTCAGGAGATCCGACCGGGCGAGGCCGGACATCCGCACCGGTTCCGCACTGGTCCGCGGTGGCCCGGCCACCCGTGCGACGGATGTCCTGAGTTGGCCACAGACGCAGCGCCCGGCCGAGCGCTCACCCACGGAAGAGCCAGAAGTGATTGCCGCGAACCGGGTGCTGTCACTGCTGATCTGGTGCGGCTACTCCCTGGTGTCTATCATCGGTATCGCCGTCACCCTCTAGTGCGGCTGCTCACCAGGAGGAATGAATGACACCCGCCGTCCCGGTTCTTTTCGTGCACGGGATCCGCACGTCGGGCACCATGTGGCGACGACAGCTGTCCATACTGGGCGAGGCCGGGCATCCGGCACTCGCGATCGATCTGCCGGGGCACGGCGCCCGCATGGACGAAACGTTCACCGTGGCGGGCGCCCTGGCCGCCATCGACGAGGGCGTCGCTGCTCTGGGCGGCCGGGTGCTGCTGGTCGGCCTCTCCCTCGGCGGCTACTACGCCATCGAGTACGCCGCGCGCCACCCGCAGAAGGTGGCCGGGCTGGTCGCCGCGGGAAGCTGCGCGCTTCCGGCCGGCTGGCTGCTGGACGCCTACCGGGGCCTGGCCCGGCTGATCCGCCGACTGCCCGACCAGGGACTGTGGCTCCACACCACACTCGTGCGCGTGCTCCTTCCATCGGGAGGGGCCGCCGACACGCTCGCCGGCGGTGTGCCGCTGACGGTGATGGATGCCGGGCTCGGCGCCACCGGCAGCCTCCGCCCGCTGGACAGCCTGGCTCGCTATCCCGGCCCGGTGTGGCTGGTCAACGGTTCTCTGGATCAGTTCCGGCTGCATGAGCGCCGCTTCCTCGCCGCCTGCCGGGACGGGCGCCTCGTGATCGTCCCCCGGGCGTCGCACCTCGTCAGCCTGGCCCAACCGGAACGCTTCGCCGCGGTGCTGAGCGGCATCCTCACGGAGGTTGCGATCGACCGGCCCGGGCCGATTGTCGACCTGAACGAATAACTGGTATCGTTTCCTGTTGGCTTGCGTGTTGGGTCCCACCCCACACGATTATTGTCGTACGGCGCCCTCTACCGCCAAGCGGCCCATCCGAAAAAGAATCTAACGAAAGCGTATAAACGTGGCAAACATCAAGTCGCAGATCAAGCGTATCGGCACCAACAAAAAGGCCCAGGAGCGTAACAAGTCGGTCAAGAGCGAGTTCAAGCGCGCTGTCCGCGCGACGCGCCTGGCGATCGCCTCGGGCGACAAGGACAAGGCTGTTGCCAGCCTCGCCGTTGCTTCGAAAAAGCTCGACAAGGCCGTCAGCAAGGGCGTCATCCACCAAAACCAGGCCGCGAACAAGAAGTCCGCGATCGCCAAGTCGGTCAACGCCCTCGTCTAGTCCGCGCCTGACCGGGATCAGGATCGTTCACCGGCCCTGACCGGCGTACACAACAGCCCCTGCCATCTCGGTGGGGGCTTTCGTGTGTCCGGGCAGAGGCTCGAACCGTCGGGGACCGGTCACCTAAAATTCATCACGGCCGGGCCCGGTCAGGCGCCGCAGCATCGCCCTGACGGCGGTCCTGGCAGCCGTCGTCTATCTGCCGCTCGCCAAGCTGATCGTGTCGTGCGCGCCGAGTCCGCCCAGGCCCACACCTCTCAGTTCGGGCATCAGCTGGCGCGCACCACGGTGAGCGACCCCTCCCTGGCGCGGAGCTCACCGTCGAGGGTAAGGAGGCGCGCGAAAGCCGGGTCTGGTCAGCTCTCACCGCGGCGGGCGATCACACCGATGAGCCGCTCGAGAGCGAAGACGGGGTCGCGCTCGGCACCCTTCACTGCGGCATCCGTTTCGGCCAGCGCCACGACGCAGCGGGCGAGACCCTCGTCGGACCAGCTGCGCAGGTCGCGTTGGGCCCGCTCGACCTGCCAGGGGGCGAGGCCGAACTGGGAGGCAAGCTGGGCCGAGCCGCCGCGCACCCCGCAGAGCTTCGCCATGGTGCGGATCTTCATGGCGAACGCGGCCACCACCGGGACCGGGTCGGCGCCGGAGGACAGGGCGTGGCGCAGGATGACGAGCGCCTCCCCCTGATGCCCGGCGATGGCGGCATCGGCTACCTTGAACGCGTTGGCCTCGACCCTACCGCCGTAGTAGCGGTCCACGGTCGTCTCGGTCACTTCGGTGCCGACATCGGCGATGAGCTGCTGACAGGCCGCGGAGAGTTCGGCCAGATCGCCGGAGAACGCGGCGACCAGGGACCGCAGCGCGCTGGGAGTGACCCGCTTGCCGGCTGTCTTGAATTCCGCCGAGGCGAAGTCGTGCCGGTCGGAGTCTTTCTTCAGCTCGGTGCAGACGACCTCGATGGCGCCGCCGACGCCCGAACGGATGGTGTCGAGCAGCTTCTTGCCGCGCACGCCGCCGCCGTGCCGGAGCACGACGTAGGTGTCCTCGGCCGGGTTCTGCAGGTAGTCCAGGGCCTCCGCGAGGAACGTGTCGCTGCACTTCTCGACGGAGCTGACGCGGATCAGCCGCGGTTCGCCGAAGAGGGACGGGCTGGCCATGGTGAGCAGTTCGCCGGGCGCATAGCTGTCGGCCTGCACGTCGCTGATCTCCAGGCTGGGGTCTTCGAGTTTGAGGAAGTCCCGCAGCTGGCGGATCGCGCGTTCGGCCAGGAACACTTCGGTTCCGGAGACCAGGATGATCGGCGCCGGCCGCACCTGGTGCCAGGCCAGCTGCGGGATGGCGGCCGACTTCGGCACAGCGCGGGGCGCGGTCCTGCCGGATGAAGCTGTGCGTGCGGCCACTCGGGGTTCCTTCGATTGAGGCTGTGCGGAATCCATTAAGACTATCCGGGGTCGGTGTCCGCCACGGTCTCGCTCTGCACGGTCTCGCTCCAGACCGTCAGCGCACCACCACCTGGCCCCGGAGCGATCACCAGCAGTCCCTGCTGGTCGGTGCGGAGGGCCAGTGTGCCCGCGGCCGCAAGAATGTCCAGAACCGTGTCGGTGGGATGGCCGTAGCCGTTCTCCCTGCCTACCGAGATCAGCCCCACCGTTGCCCGGAGATCGGCATAGAGCTCCGGGCTTTGGTCTCCCGACCCGTGGTGGGCGACCTTGACGACATCCACCTCGCCCGGGCTGGAGCTGCGCCGGAGCGCGTCCTGGGATTCCTCGCCGAGATCCCCGAGGAACAGGGAACGGATGCCGCGACCGTCGAATCCGATCGTCACGCTCCCCTCGTTTCCGGTCTGCATCACCGCTGAGCCCCGCACCGGCCAGAGGATCTCCCAGCGCAGCTCCCCGAGGGTGCCCGTGTCGCCGCGGGCAGCGCCCCGCAGTTCGGCACCGCCCGCGGCGAGGGCATCGTGCAGTCGCTCATCGTCGGCGTTCTCCGGGATGCCGACCAGCGCCGTGTCGACGCGGCCGATCACGGCGGCGACCCCGCCGATGTGGTCCAGGTCGTAGTGGGTCAGCACGAGGATGTCGATTCGGTCGATCCCCAGCGTGTCGAGGCAGTCGGCGAGCAGGGCCGGGTCGGGCCCCACGTCGACGAGCGCGTACCGGTCGCGGTCGCGCACGACGACCGCATCACCCTGCCCGATGTCGCAGGCCGCGATCTGCCAGTCCGCGGGGAAGGCCACGGCCCGGCCGACGCCTGCCCCGATCAGGCTGCCCGCGTAGCTTCCGGCGGCGAGAACCAGCACCGCGATCGCCGCGATCGGCCAGCGCGCCCGAACCTGCCCCCGGCCCCGCATCACCAGCGCCACCGCGGCCACCGTCAGTAGAACGGTCACGAGAACACCGAGCGGGCCGCCCAGCCAGGGTAGGCGGCTGCCGGGCAGCTCTGCGGATGTTCGGGCGATCGCCGCGATCCAGGCGGCCGGCAGCCAGGCCAGGTAGAGCACTCCCCCGGCGACACCGGGCAGCCAGGGCAAGAGCAGGCACGCGATCAGACCGATGACGGTGGCGGCCGGGGCTGCCGGACCGGCCAGCAGATTCGCGGGCACCCCGTAGAGCGGGAGGGTGGGAGTGAGCAGCACGAGCACCGGCTGACAGGCCAGCTGCGCGGCCAGCGGGATGGCGATCACGGCGGCGAGCCAGGTGGGCAGCCACCGATGCAGCATTCGGGTCAGCGGCCCGACCAGCACGAGTAGGCCGGCCGTGGCCAGAACCGACAGGGCGAACCCGTAACTGCGGGCCAGCCATGGGTCGGCCGCCAGCAATAGGATCACGACGAGTGCGAGCAACGGCACACCTCGGCCCGGCCGACCGGAGGCAATCCCGAGCAGCAGGATCGTCGCCATCAGAGCGGCACGCAGCACACTGGGTTCGGGCGTCACGAGCACCACGAACCCGAGCAGGGTGAGGAGCGAGATCGCGATCCGGATGCCGCGGCGCAGTCCCAGAAACCCGGTCAGCAGCATGACGCCCGCGATCACCACGGCGCAGTTCGCTCCAGACACGGCCGTGAGGTGGCTGAGCGAACTCGTCTTCATGGCCGCGTCGAGGTCTGCCTCGACCGAGCTCGTGTCACCAATGGCCAGGCCGGGCAGCAGGTCACCGCCGTCGCCGGGCAGATCGCCCGCGGCGGCCGTGAACAGGGTGCGCAGTTCCCCGGCCCAGCCGAGCCACCAGGGCGGTGTCACGAGGAGCTCGGGCGGACCACGCCCAAACACCAGGGCGGATGCCGCGTCCCCGGCCGCCGTGAGCCGGAGGGTGGCGTCCAGCCGCACGCCACTGCCGATCTGAAGCGCGGTCGCCTGTCCGCTCGCAGTCTCTGCGAACACGACCACCGGAACCGACAGACCCCGCCCAGCACCCTTTCGGGCGACCTCGCCCTGCTCGATCCCGGTCAGGGTGCCGCGGAAGCGCACCCGGGCGGACGCTCCGGAGTCAGAGCCAGCCGGGCCGAAGAGTGCGGGAGCACCGAACGACTGGGTCTGCACCGGGATCGACGCCACCGTGAGGAGCACGGTCACTGACTCCTGCCGGGCGGCGCTCTCCCGCACGGTTTCCGGCAGCCGCCCGGGCGCAGCAACCGTGACCGCGGATGCCATCAGCGCGGCCGCAGCGCAACAGACCAGGCCGACACCCCAGGCCGGCGCCCCCCGGGCGCGGACCAGCCGACGCGCCACAACCAGACCCACGCCCAGGGCGGTGGCCCACAACGCGGCCTGAGCGCCGGGTGCCCACCCGGGGAAGGCGATGAGCAACCAGGCCGCCAGCCAGGCGGTCGCCGCGGGGAAAACCAGGCGCAGGTCGAGCCCGGTCATGCCGTGATCCGGGCGGCGAGCTACGATGTCGCGCGTAAAATCCATACCGGGAGGCTAGGTGCGCCCGCGGCTCCCCCCGGTGGCTACCGGAATCTGTGCCCGGTTGACGCGGGACCGGGGGTGTGGAGGCGTGCCCGGTGACCTCGCCACCGGTCCGCGGCGACGGAGCGGCTCGTCAAAAACGACACGCTTCAGCCCGCGAGCAGGCCGCCGACAGCGCCCATTGCCGCCAGTCGGTCAGTTCCTAGCCGTCATGGGTCGGAGAAGACCGTGCACGCCATCGAGTGCAGGCCAGGTGCGGTCACCGGCTCGATCCGAGCACCCTCCGTCAAGCACCGGATACGCTCGCCGCATCGATGCGTCAGGACTTCAGGCACCCTCCGTTCACGGCCACTCTCACACGGTGATCAGGGCTCTGAGCCCCTCGAACGTCTTCTCACCGATACCGGTGACATTGCGCAGGTCCTCGACGGCCGCGAACGGCCCGTTGGCGTCGCGGAAATCCAGAATGCGCTGGGCCATGGCCGGGCCGATGCGCGGCAGGGTGTCGAGGTGGGCCAGGCTGGCCGTATTGAGGTTGACCAGGACCGCCGGGCCGCCGCCACCTGGGTCGGATGCGCCGCCGAGGGATGCACCGCTGCCCGGCGGCGGTCCCGCGGGGACTTCGCCGAGCTGGGGCAGGTAGAGCTGCTCGCCGTCGCTGAGCTTGCGAGCGAGATTGGTGCCGGCCGGATCGGCGGTCTCGGTCAGCCCGCCGGCGGCGGCCACGGCATCCATCACCCGGGCGCCGGTGGAGAGTTCGAAGAGTCCGGGACGCCGCACGGCGCCGAGCACATGAACGAAGATGAGGGCACCGGATGCCGAGGCTGCCCCCGAGGAACTCGGGGCCGGGCCGCTGTCGGCTCCACCGGAACCCGAACCCGCGGTCGGCTGCGCCGGGGACACCACCTGGTGCCCGGCCTGCTGACCGAGCGCGGACACGATTACCGCGGTGGCCAACGCCAATATCAACAGCACGACGGCTGCGCCCACTCCGATGCGCACGCGCGCCGGGGCGCGCCCCTGCGCGCTCGGGGCCAGGCGGTCGAGTGCCTTGATTACCGGGTCAGGCTCCATCCCGGCAGGCTAGGCCGACGGGTGCCGGTCCCCCAGCGGACGGCCGCACCCTGTGGGCGGCGCCGCGAGGTGCCGCCCTGGGGAGGCGAGGCAGGCGGTGCTACTGGCCGCGGGTGACGATGCTGACGAGTTTCGGCGCGCGCACGATCACGTTCTTGATCTCGCGGTCACCGATCCGGCGGATGACCTCGGCCGAGGTACGTGCGAGGCGTTCCAGCTCGTCGCCGGCGATCTTCGGGGACACCTCGATGCGGTCGCGCACCTTGCCGTCGACCTGTACGACGGCCGTGACCGACTCCTCCACGAGCAGGGTTCGGTCGGCCTTGCGCCACTGCACGAGGGCGACACACGGCTCATGGCCGAGGAGCTGCCACATGTCCTCGGCCGCGTACGGAGCAAACAGGTTGAGCACCATGGCGGTGACCTCCGCGGCCTCGCGTACCGCGGCATCCGCGGGGCCGACGCCGGTGTCGATCACCTTGCGGGTGGCGTTGACGAGTTCCATCAGTCGGGCGACGACCACGTTGAACTTGAACGATTCGACCAGGCCGGGCGCATCGGCCAGGAAGCGGTGGGTGACCCGGCGGAGACCGGCGTCGCCGGACCTCCAATCGATGTCGGGCGTACTCGTGACGTCGCGGGCGACGCGCCAGGCGCGGGCCAGAAACTTGGCGGAGCCGACCGGCGAGACATCCGCCCAGTCGATATCGTCTTCCGGCGGTCCGGCGAAAGCCATGGTGAGCCGTACCGCGTCGACACCGAACTGGTCGACCTCCTCGGTGAAGTAGACCAGGTTGCCCTTGCTCTTGGACATCTTGGCCCCGTCAAGGATGACCATGCCCTGGTTCAGCAGAGCCGTGAACGGCTCGGTGAAGCTGACATAGCCGAGGTCGAAAAGCACCTTGGTCATGAAGCGCGCGTAGAGCAGGTGCAGGATGGCGTGCTCGACGCCACCGACATACTGGTCGACGGGCGCCCACTTCTCGGCTTCCTTCGGGTCGAACGCCTTCGTGTCGTCGGTGGGGTTCAGGAAGCGCAGGAAGTACCAGGAGCTGTCGACGAAGGTGTCCATGGTGTCCGCGTCGCGGCGTGCGGGGGTGCCGTCGATCGGGTTGGGCACGTTGACCCAGTCGGCCGCGCCGCCCAGCGGCGACGTGCCCTTGGGCTTGAGGTCGAGGCCGTCGGTGGGCGGCAGCAACACGGGAAGCTGGTCTTCCGGCACGGGGATCTCGGCGCCGTCCTGGCCGTGGATGATCGGAATCGGCGTGCCCCAATAGCGCTGACGGGAGATGAGCCAGTCACGCAGACGGTAGTTCTTGGCGGCGCGGCCGGTACCGTCGACGGCCAACTGCTCGATCATGCGCTTGATCGCGGTGTTCTTGCTAAGGCCGTTGAGCGCGCCCGAGTTGATCAGGCGGCCTTCCCCGGTCATAGCGATGCCAGTGCGAGCCGGGTCGAGGGAGGTGAGCTCCTCGGTGCCGTCGATCATGTCCTGCGTGATCACGGGGATCATGCCGGTGACCGCGGCGGTCGTGTCGACGACCACGACCACGGGCAGGTCGAAACGGCGGGCGAAGTCGAGGTCGCGCTGGTCGTGGGCCGGCACCGCCATCACGGCACCGTGGCCGTAGTCGGCGAGCACGTAGTCCGCGGCCCAGATCGGCAGGCGTTCGCCGTTGGCCGGGTTGACCGCGTAGCGCTCGAGGAACACGCCGGTCTTCTCCCGGTCGGTGGCCTGACGCTCGATCTCGGTGCTGTTCTGAACCTGTACCAGGTATTCCTGGAACCGTTCCTTGACGGTGGGCGAGGCATCCGCGACCAGCTCGACGGCGAGGTCCGCGTCGGGGGCGACGACCATGAAGGTCGCGCCGTAGAGGGTGTCGGGGCGGGTCGTGAAGACGCTGATGCGCTCCTCGCGGCCTTCGATCACGAAGTCCACGTCGGCGCCGATGGAGCGGCCGATCCAGTTGCGCTGCATGTTCAGCACCTTCGCCGGCCAGGTGCCCTCGAGCTGGTTCAGGTCGTCGAGCAGGCGGTCCGCATAGTCGGTGATCTTGAAGTACCACTGGGTAAGCTTTTTCTTGACCACCACGGCGCCGCTGCGCTCCGAGGTGCCGTCGGCGAGCACCTGCTCGTTGGCGAGGACGGTTTGGTCTACCGGGTCCCAGTTCACCCAGCTGTCCTTGCGGTAGGCGAGGCCCTTCTTGTACAGCTGCAGGAACAGCCACTGGTTCCACTTGTAGTATTCGGGGTCGCTGGTGTGCAGCTCGCGGGACCAGTCGAAGGATGCCGCGTAGAGCTTCATGCTCTTCTTCTGCTGCGCAATGTTGTCATAGGTCCAGCCGCGCGGGTCGATGCCGCGCTTGATCGCGGCGTTCTCCGCGGGCAGCCCGAAGGAGTCCCAGCCGATGGGGTGTAGCACGTTGAAGCCCTGCTGACGCCAGTACCGGGCGACGATGTCGCCGAGCGCGTAGACCTCGGCGTGGCCCATGTGCAGGTCGCCGGAGGGATACGGGAACATGTCGAGTACGTACTTGCGCGGACGAACGTCGTCGGGATCGTTCGTGCGGAAGGGGTCGAGCTCTTCCCAGATCGGCTGCCACTTCGCCTGGATGGCGGCGAAATCGTAAACTTTTTCTTCGCTGTCCTGGCCGGTGCGGGTGTGGTCGTACTCGTGTGCCACGTGACTCTCTTCGTTGCAGTGGGGATTGCGCCAGCAGGCACAGGGCCGCGCGGAGGCGGCGTCCAAGCTCTTAGGTTACTAAACCTGGCCCTGGCCCGTGGCGGCGCCGGATCGAGGAACGCCGAGGACGGCCAGGAGCGCCGCCGCTTTCAGCCGGGTTTCCTCGATCTCCTCCAGCGGATCGGACAGCGCCGTGATGCCGCCGCCCGTGCCGATGGAGGCCCCGTCCGGGCTGAGCACGATGCTGCGGATGACCATGGCCAGGTCGACCGCGCCGTTTCGCCCCAGATAGCCGAAGGCCCCGGCGTAGAGCCCGCGCGGTCCGCACTCGAGGGCGTCGAGGATGGTCATTGCACTGATCTTGGGTGCCCCGGTCATGGACCCGGCGGGGAAGCAGGACGCAACGGCATCCACCCCGGTCAGCCCCGCGGCCAGGCGCGCCTCGACCGTGCTGACCAGCTGGTGCACGTGCGCGTAACTCTCCACGGCGAGCAAGTTCGTGACCTGCACGCTGCCGAGCTCGGCGATCCGGCCGAGGTCGTTGCGCATCAGGTCGACGATCATCAGGTTCTCGGCGCGCTCTTTGTCGCTGCCCTCGAGCTCGTCGCGGAGCTCGCGGTCCCGGTCGGCCATCCGGGAGCGTGCCCGGGTGCCCTTGATCGGCTTCGTGGTGATCAGGCCGCCCGGGGTCACGGTCAGGAACTGTTCCGGGGAGGCGCTGAGCAGGGCAGTGTCCCCGAAACGCAGCAGCCCGCCGTGGTGGCTGGGGCTGCCGGCGCGCAACGCCAGGTAGGCGTCGACCGGATGCGGCCGCACGTCGACCAGGATCTCGTTGGTGAGGCAGAGCTGGTAGGCGTCACCGGCCCGGATGAACGCCTGGCATTCCTCGATCAGCTCGGCGTAGCGGTGCACGTCGTGCCGCCACCGGGCTGCGCCGGCAGCGGCAACGGGGCCGGCAGCGGGGCCGACAGGCCACGTGACCGGCCGGGTCGCGGATGCTGCGGGCGGCGGCTCCGACGCGGCGAGAGCCTTGAGCACGGCATCGGCCCACACCTGCGGGGCATCCGTCGCGTCGCCGGAAGCGCGGCGAGCGAGCGCCCTGACCGTGCGTGCCGCGTGATCGAACACCAGCACTTGGTGCACCTCGAGCAGGGCGGCATCCGGGTAGTGGGAGTCGTGCACGGGCGTGCCGAGGGTCTGGGCGCCGAGTTCGTATCCGAGCCAGCCCACCCAGCCCAGCCGAAAGCCGCCGGTATCGTCGGTGCCGGTATCGTCGGTGGCATCGTCGTGGAAGCCGGGCGGCTCCGCGCGCAGGAACTCGAAGATCGTCCCGGGTGAGAGGTGGCCCGGCACGGACGGATCGCCGGCGACCGAGACCGTCACGGTCCCCTCCGGCACCGAGGCGGTGACGAACCGGGACCCGCGCGACGCAGACCCAAGATAGCTGAGGCCGGTTTCGGCGCCGTTGCCCGCATCCAACCAGAACGCGTACGGGCTGTTGCGGTAGAGGGTGTCGAAGACGCGGGCCGGATCCCACCACTCGGGTAGGAGGATGCTCTGAGTCGGCCCGGTCACACTCCCAGCCTAGGTGCCCTGATTCTCCCCGGAGTGCATCGATCTGCTACCCCGGCCGCACGCTTGCCGAACTCGGTGCCGTGTCTCGAACGAATTCGACGGAGATTCTCCGGAAAAACGGCTTTTCCCGTGTGTCTGCGCCCGATCCGGGCAAAATCTCCGTCGAATTCGTTCGGACCCACTCATCTGGGTGCCGTGACCGCACCAACGACCCCACCGGGGACGCAGTGGGGACGCCGCCCGCGGGCGGCGTCCCCACCTTTCTCCGTCAGGTGCTGCAGCGTGGCTACTTCACAGCGAGGCTGCCCTTGAACTGGAGCCCCGTCGAGCCGGAGCCGCCGCCCCTGGTCGTGCCGTTGACCGCGGAGGTGGTCTCACCGAACGTCATCGTCGTGTGGGCGATGGCATCGGCCATCTGCTCCAGCACCTCCGCATTGATGTTCGTGATGTCGTCGCATGCGGCGTGGTAGCAGGCATCGTACGGTGCGCCGGCGACGCCGCCGTAGGTGACCGCCTCGGCCTCCGTCATCAGGTCTTCCGCACCGGTGAAGAGCCCGCCGGCGGGAATGCCGTTCTCGATGAACCCGAAGTAGTCGGACCGACCGTCGAACTCGGTGGGTTCTACGGCCAGCCCCTGCGAGGCGAAGTAGTCCAGGAAGACCTTCTCGACCAGCGCCGACCCGTTCGGGCCGGTGGTGCCGAAGGACGAGCCGTCACCGTCGTAGACGAAGCGCGCAAAGTTCGGCGACGCGACCATGTCGAAGTTCAGGTTGACGGCATGCGCCTTGATCTGGCGTTTCGTCAGCTGCGACACGTAGTACTCGGAACCGACCAGTCCATCCTCCTCGCTGCCCCAAAACGCGAACCGCACCCGGTTGGTGGGTGCGTTGCCGGAGGCGGCGAGCTGGATGGCGGTTTCCAGGATGGCGGCGCTGCCGCTGCCGTTGTCGTTGATTCCCGCGCCCTCGGCGACGGAGTCGAGGTGCGCTCCGGCCACGACCGTGCGATCCGCGCGACCGGCCGAATCGGCCAGGATGTTGAAGGATTCAGTGACGGTGACCTCAGCATCCACGGCCAACCGCACGGTCGGGGCAGGCTGCCCGGCCAGAGCCGCGCCGAGCGCGAAGGTCGTTCCGATGACCGGAACGGCGGTCTGCGGGGCGTCCAGAGTGCCGTTGACGATACCGAGGCGGTCATCGGCGTTGCCCTGGTTGAAGATGATCACGCCGGCGGCGCCGGCCGCGATCGCATTGTCGGCCTTGACCCGGAAGGTGCAGGTGCCGCGTTGGATCAGGGCGACGTTCCCGGCCGTGAAGCCCGCGAAGTCCGCGGCTTCACAGCCGCTGGTCGAGGCCCGGTCGCCGACCAGGTTGATGTCGACCGCCTGTACCGCCGCCGAGACCGTGCCGGAGCCGGAGTAGCTCATCGTGGCAAAGTCGGTGCCGCCGGCGTAGGTGGTGGGGGTGGGCGTGAACTGCGCGAACGACTCCGCGTTCAGCACGAACTGCTCATAGGAGTAGGCCTGACGGATCGGCGTGTAGCCCGCGGCCTTGAGCCGCTCTTCGACGTAGACGGCGGATGCCTCGTACCCCGGCGTGCCGGACGCACGCGTGCCGCCGTTGGCGTCCGCGATCTCCTGGAGCTTCTCCAGGTGGTCGATGATTCCGGCTGCCGTAACGGCTTCGCGCAGCGCGCCGGTGTCCGTTCCGTTATCGGCGTAGGCGGGTAGCCCGACGCTGACCGACAGGGCCACGGCCGTGCCGATGGCGGCGAGACGAATATTCCGATTCTGTTTCATGAGGGTCCCTCAGACTGGATCGAACGTGGGCCGGTCGTCCTTGAGCGGCCCTGCAGCGACGCTAGCGTATCCCCCAGTCGCGGGGCAAGGGCAGGTCCCCAGCCCCGCTGCGGGTGCACGGCTTAGGCTGTGGGTCGTGAACGATATCCTCAGCTGGATCCTGGATACGGTTTCCAGCGTGGATCCGGTGCTGCGCACCCTCCTAGCCGGACTCGGCATGCTGCTGGAGACATCCGTTCTCGTCGGCCTGGTCGTGCCGGGCGATTCCATCGTGATCGTGGCGAGCACCGCGGTGAGCAACACGGCCGAGTTCCTGGGGCTCGTCGCCGCGGTGATCGTCGGAGCCCTGATCGGCGAGAGCATCGGCTTCGCGCTCGGCCGCCACTTCGGGCCGTGGATCCGGATGAGCCGCCTCGGGCGCCGGCTCGGGGAACGCAACTGGGCCCGGGCCGAGATCTACCTGGCGCGGCGCGGCGGCATCGCCGTGTTCCTGTCGCGGTTCCTGCCCGTGCTGCACTCGCTGATCCCGCTGACCGTGGGGATGAGCCCGATGCCCTATCGCACCTTCATGAAGTGGACCGTGCCGGCCTGCGTGATCTGGGCGGTGGCCTACGTGTCGATCGGTTCGGCCGCCGCCGAAGGCTACCGCGAGCTCTCCGACCGGCTCCACTTCGCCGGATACCTCTTCGTCGGCGCGATCGCGGTCTTCGTGCTGCTCGTGTTCCTGGTCAAACGCTGGCTGCACCGCCGCGAGGAGCGACACATGGAACAGCCGGAGCCTCCGGTCGTCTGACCGCACGCTCGGTCGGGCGACCCCTCGTTCGGCTGTCGGGTTCAGCGGGCAGGTCCGGGCACGACGACCCTCGCGGTGATCAGGTCGTCCGGCACCGGCGTGTGTGAGATGAGCAGCACCGCACGGCCGTCCTCCGCCGCCGTGACCAGGATGTCCCGCACGAGCACGTCGCCCTGCGCCTCATCGACGTTGGCAGTGGGTTCGTCGACGATGAGCACCGGGAAATCCGCCAGCAACGCCCGCGCCAGCGCGATGCGCTGGGCCTGACCGCCGGAGACCAGGGCACCCCGCTCGCCGACCCGGGCGTCGAGGCCCCCACGCTGGGCGGCCCACTCCCCCAGTCCGACCCGGGCGAGCACGGCCTCGAGGTCGTCGTCGGTGGCCGTCGTGCGGGCGAAGAGCAGGTTCTGACGGATGCTGTCGTCGAAGAGCCAGGGACGCTGTTCGCACAGTCCCACCCGGCGGCGCACCTCGGCCGGGGCCAGCGTGCGCGCCTCGACGCCGTCGAGCCGGTACGAGCCCGTGTAGTCGAGGAAGCGCACCAGGGTCTGGGCCAGGGTGGTCTTGCCGGCGCCGCTCGGCCCTGCCAGGTGCACGCGGTCCCCCGGCGCCAGGCGCAGGGTGATGCCCGTGACCGCCGGGGTAACGGAACCGGGCCAGCGGGCACCCACGTCGGTGAGTTCGAGCACCGGGTGGGCGCTGACGCTCGTGGTGGACATCGCATCCGCCGGCGCATCCGTCGGCGCGGTTACCGACTCCGCCGGGATCTCCGCGGGGACGCTGGTCGGCACCGCCGTCGCCACCCGCGCGGCGCTGGAGCGCACCTGGCGCCAGACGCCGAGCGCGAGCGGGATCATTCCGAACACCTCGAACACCGCCATGGGCACGAGCACGACCACGACGAAGCCCGGTCCGCTGAGGCCAGCCGGCCCGGAGAGGGCCGGAATGCCGACCCGGAGCGCGGCGACCGTCGCCAGACCCGCGAACAGTGACAGCACGGCTCCCTGCACGCCCACGCCCAGCGACCGGCGCAGGGAGGCCCGGCGCAGCCGGTCGTCGGCCGCCGCAAGGGTGGCCAGGCGGGCATCGAGGGCCCCGAAGGCGCTCAGCACGTCGAGGTTCTCCACCATCTCGAGCACCTCGCCGGCGAGGGCTCCGCGGAGGGGTGCAAGCTGGCGCTCCGACCGGGCGGACAGCGCGCTGGAGGTGACGGTGGCGAGCAGACCGGCAACGAGGAGCGTCAGCGCCAGCGTGACACCGGCGGCGGGGAGAACCAGCCAGACCCCGACCACGCTCACGCTCAAGAGGATCCCCGCCGTGGCCAGAGGCTGCACCACCCGGAGCGGGAAGTCCTGCAGGTCGTCGACGTCGCGCACGAGGCGACTGAGCAGGTCGCCGCGGCTCATGCCTCCGAGGCCGGCCGGGGAGAGCGGCAGGATCCGGGAGAAGATGCCCACGCGCAGGTCAGCCAGCTGGCGGAATGCGGCGTCGTGGCTGGCCAGACGCTCGAGGTAGCGGAACGCAGACCGGCCGAGGGCGAACGCACGCACCCCGACGACCGCCATCGAGAGGAACATGACCGGCGGTTGCTCGGCGGCTCGGGTGATCAGCCACGCCGACGACGCCAGGAGGGCCACCGCGAAGACCGCGCTCAGCACGCCCGCGGCCAGGCCGGGGGCGAACCGGCGGGCAGGCGGCTGGGCCAGGCGCAGCACGGCGCGCACCTCGGCCCGGCCGGTCGGCCGGGGGCCGGCGATCCTGCTCGCGCTCCCGCTCGCGCTGGGTCTGGAATCAGACATGGGCCACCTCGTTCAGGGCAACGATCTGGTCGGCGGCGTCCCGCAGGGCAGGCCGGTGGCTGACCACGATCACGATCCGCCCCTCGGTCGTGAGCCGGCGCAGGCCGGCGACGAGGGAAGCCTCCGCCGCCTCGTCCAGCGCGGAACTGGGCTCGTCGAGAACGACCACGGCGCAGTCGTGGCTCTCGGCGCGGTAGATGGCGCGGGCCGCTGCGACCCGCTGGGCCTGTCCGCCGGAGAGTCCCTCGCCGGCGATGCCGAGCATGGTGGCCGGCTCCAGATCGCCCGCTCCGGCGCACTCCAGCGACCGGGCCACGGTGTCCCGATCTACGGACGCGTCACCGAGCGCGAGATTGTCGGCGATCGTTCCCTGGAACAGTCCCGGCCGTTGCCCGGCCCACGCCAGCCACGGGCGAAGTGTGCCCGGGGTCTGCTCCGCACCGTTCAGCAGGATCCGCCCGTCGAAGGGGACGAATCCCTGCAGGGCGGCCACCAGCGTGGACTTTCCAGCGCCGCTCGGACCCACGACCACGGTGAGTTCGCCGGGTCGGAACACGGCGTTGAAATCGCGCACGGGGGCATTCGTGCCCCGCCGGATCGTGACGTGCTCGAACCGGAGCATGCCGGTATCCGCGGGGCCTGCTCCGGTGCGCGCGCCAGACGGGGCAGTCGAGGCAGCCGGGGTCGCCGCGGCCCGGGGCCCGGCATCGTCGTCGAGAATGGCGAAGACCTCCTCGGCCGCCGCCAGACCGTCGGCCGCGGCGTGGAACTGGGCGCCGACCTGCCGCACGGGGAGAAAAGCCTCCGGGGCCAGCAGCAGCACGAACAGGCCGACGCCGAGTGCGAGGCTTCCGTCAACCAGGCGCAGCCCGATGGAGACGGCAACAAGGGCCACCGACAGGCTGGCCGCCAGTTCGAGCACGAACCCGCTGAGGAAGGAGACCCGCAGCACCTTCATGGTGCGGCCGCGGTAGTCCTCGGTGATGGTGCGCACCCGGGCGAACTGGCGTCGCTCCCGACCGTAGATTTTGAGCGTGCCGAGCCCGCCGACGAGGTCGAGGAACCCCGTCGACAGCCGCTGCAGGGACTCCCACTGCTGCCGCTGCACGGACTGGGTGGCCTGGCCGATCAGCACCATGAAGACGGGGATGAATGGCAGCACTGCGATGACTGTGATGCCGCTGGGCAGGTCCTGCCAGAGCATCACCAAGATCAGCAGGGGCGTGCTGATCGCCGCCAGCAAGAGCTGGGGCAGGTAGCGGGCGAAGTAGTTGTCCAGCGCGTCCAGCCCCTGGGTGGCCAGGGTGGAGACGCCCACACTGGCCCGGCCGCTGAGCCAATCCGGGCCGCGCTCGGCGACGCGGTCGAGAACCTGGCGGCGCAGCTGGCTCTTGACTTGGGCTGCTCCGCGGGTGGCGGCCACCTCGAGGAGCCACACCAGCGCGGCCCGCACCACGATCACGCTCGCAAGGGCGGCCGTGGTGAAGGCCAGCGAATCCTGAGAGGCCCCCGTCAACGCGAGGGTGATGCTCTGGCTCAGCAGCCAGGAGAACGCGATGACCGTGACAGTCTGCGCCAGTCCGAGCAGGGCACCCACCGACAGGAACCACCGGGCGGCGGACGCGTAGCGGAGGAGCCGAGGATCGAAGGGGCGCATTCCGTTTAGTGTACGGCGGACTCTACGTGGGCCGAGACGGTCGTGCGACTGACCCGCTTGCGCAGAACCCAGTAGGTCCAGCCCTGGTACAAGAAGATGACGGGCATGGCGAACAGGGCGGTCCAGCTCATCACCTGCAGTGTGTACGGCGTCGAGGAGGCGTTCTCGATGGTCAGGCTGTTGGCTGCATCGTTGCTCGCCGGCATCACGTCGGGGAACAGGGACGCGAAGAGCGTCAGCACCGCGAGGGCGATCGTCGCGGCCATCAGCGTGAAGGCCCAGCCTTCGGCGCCCCGCAGGTTCGCCAGGAACGCCCCGATCAGGGCAACCGCGGCGAGGGCGGCGAAGGCACCGGTGGCCAGGCTGCCGAAGGCGAGGGTGGTCCAGACCAGGAACGAGGCGGCCACCACGATGGTGGCCACCCCGGCCTTGACGGCTAGCCTCTGAGCGCGCTGACGGATGTCCCCCTCGGTCTTCAGGGAGATGAAGACCACGCCGTGGGTGAAGAACAGGAGCAGCGTGGTGAGCCCGCCGAGGAGGGCGTAGGGATTGAGCAGGTCGAAGAAGGAGCCGATGTAGTTGTGGTTGGCGTCCAGTGCCACGCCCCGCACGATGTTGGAGAAGGCGACGCCCCAGAGCAGGGCGGGAACGGCAGACCCGATCACGATCATGAGGTCGAAGCGTTTCTTCCAGGTTGCTTCCGGGCGTTGGTGCCGGTACTCAAATGACACCCCGCGCAGGATGAGGGCGAGAAGGATCACCAGCAGGGCCAGGTAGAACCCGCTGAACAGGGTGGCGTACCACTCCGGGAAGGCGGCGAAGAGTGCTGCGCCGGCCACGATCAGCCAGGTTTCGTTGAGGTCCCAGACCGGCCCGATGGTGTTGATGATGACCCGGCGGTCGAGATCGTCCGTGCCCAGGAAGGGCAGCGACATGCCGACGCCGAAGTCGAAGCCGTCGAGCACGAAGTAGCCGATGAAGAGCGCGGCGATGATCCAGAACCAGAGAATGTTGAGATCCATCATGCGCTCCTAGTAGACCGTGACCTGTGGCTTGACCTTGCCGGAAACCGGGTCGGGTTCCGCCGGCGGGGCAGGTCCCTTCCGCACGGCCTGCAGGATCAGTTTGAATTCGACGACCGCGAGGGCACCGTAGATCAGCGTGAAGGCGATCAGCGAGATCAGGATCTCGAGGCCGCTGACGTTGGGTGATACGCCGTCCTGGGTGCGCAGGAGCCCGAACACGAGCCAGGGCTGCCGCCCCATCTCGGTGAAGATCCAGCCGACGCTCATGGCGAGCAGCGAGAAGGGGAAGCTCCAGATGGCGATCTTCCAGACCCAGGTGGCCTGCGGGCTGCACCCGCCGCGGGTGAGCCAGAGGCCGACGACGGCAACCAGGATATGGGCGATGCCGAGACCGATCATCCAGCGGAAGGCCCAGTAGGTGATCCAGATGGTCGGGGTGTAGTCGCCGGGGCCGTACAGGCTCACATACTGCGCCTGCAGGTTGTCGATGCCTTCGACCGTGCCGTTGAGGGTGTGGGTCGACAGGAACGACAGCAGGTACGGGATGCGGATCGAGAACAGTTCGCTCACGCCGTCGGGAGTACCGAGGGTGAAGATCGAGAAGGATGCGTCGGCGCCCGTCGACGTCTTGTACATCGCCTCGGCGGCGGCCATCTTCATGGGCTGGGCGGCCGTCATGGCGAGGCTCAGCGAGTCGCCGAAGAAGGTGGTGACCGCACCGGAGACAACCATCATCCACATGCCCAACTTGAGTGCGGGACGCATGGATTCCTCGTGCTGCTTGCGCAGCAGGTGCCAGGCGGCCACCGAGATGACGAGGCCTGACGACACCATGAAGCAGGCGAAGATCGTGTGCGGGAAGGAGGCCAGGGCGATCGGGTTGGTCAAAAGCTCGCCAATACTGGTGAGCTCGGCCCGGCCGCGCTCCTCGTTGATGCGGAACGCGATCGGGTTCTGCATGAACGCGTTCGCCGCGAGGATGAAGTACGCCGAGGCGATCGAGCCGGCCGTGGTCAGCCAGATGGTGGCGAGGTGCAGGCCGCGGGGCAGCTTGTCCCAACCGAAGATCCACAGTCCGATGAACGTGGCCTCCAGGAAGAAGGCGATGATGCCCTCGAAGGCGAGCGGGGCGCCGAAGACGTCACCGACGAAGCGGGAGTAGTCCGACCAGTTCATTCCGAACTGGAACTCCTGCACGATTCCGGTAACGACGCCCATGGCGAAGTTGATCAGGAAGATCTTGCCGAAGAAGTGGGTCAGCTCGAGGTACTTGGCCTTGTCGGTGCGCACCCAGGCGGTCTGGAAGAGCGCGACTGTGAACGCCAACCCGATCGTGAGCGGAACGAAGAGGAAGTGATAAACGGTGGTAAGACCGAATTGCCATCTCGACAGGAGTAACGGATCCAGCCACTCGTTCATGCGCCCTCCAGCGGCTTCGGGTTTTCTACACTGCGTAGAACATTACTATTCTACGAGACGTAGAAGAGTTGATTGCCGCCCGCTAGACTCCCCAATATGGGGAGTTTGGGAGAGCTGGAACGACTGCTGATGGATGTTTTGTGGGAAGCCGAGGAGTCTCTGCCTGCCAACGATCTCCGGGATCGGCTACTCACCCCGACGACCGCCACCGCTAGGCGCAAACCACTCGCCACCACGACCGTGCTCACGGTGCTCTCCCGCCTCGAGACCAAGGGCTTCGTCACCCGCGACCGAGACACCCGGCCGCACCGCTACCGGGCTGTGGCGACCCGGGCGGAACATACCGCGGAGCTGATGCACGAGGTGCTCGGCTCTGCTCCCGACCGGCAGGCGGCCCTCGCCCGGTTCATCGGGGACGTCACCCCGCAGGAGGCCGACGTTCTGCGCCTGCTCCTCGGCACGGCACCTCTCGTTCGCGAGTGACCGGCATCCAGTCCCCGCTCCAGTTGCCGCATCAGGCAGCAAACGTCAGAGCGGTCGAGTCGTGTTCGTCACGGCCGTAGCGCTCATGATCGTGGCCGTGCTGCTCGCCGGTCCGGTCCCGATCTGGCTTGCCACCGCCGGCTGGCCGGCCCGTTCCCCCGCGGTCGCCCTGGTGTTGTGGCAGGCCATCGCCCTGGCCGGCGGGCTCTCGATGATCGGCTCGCTGCTCAGCTTCGGGTTGATCCCGTTCGGCGAGAACCTGTTCGAGGGCATCCGCTCGCTGGCGGGCCATCTCGTCACCGGCACATTGCCGGCCGGCACGTCGTTCGGCTCGGTACTCCTGCTGTGCGCGGCGCTGATCCTCGGCAGCCATCTGCTGCTCAACCTCGCCGCGACCTTCTCCCGCGCGGGGCGCCAGCACCGCAGGCACCGGCACCTGATCGGACTGCTCAGCGACCCTCTGCCGAGCCATTCCGGCACCCGTGTGATCGAACACGACGCGCCGGTCGCGTACTGCCTGCCAGGCGCGACCCGGTCGGCGACCGTGCTTTCCCGCGGCCTTCTGCAATTGCTGAATGCCGACCAATTGCGCGCGGTGATCGCACACGAGCGCGCCCACCTGTTGCAGCAGCACCACCTCGTGCTGCTCGCCTTCAAGTCCTGGCACAGCGCATTGCCGTGGTTCCCGATCGCGAACCGCGCCGAGAACGCGGTCGCCCTGCTGGTCGAGATGCTCGCCGACGACCAGGCCCGGCGGGTGGTCGACGACCGCACGTTGGCCACCGCGATCGCACTGGTCGGGTCGGCACACCAGGTGGTCCCGCTGGGAACGGATGTCGAACTCGCCGACGGCCCGGACCATCCGTTCGACCTGGTGACACCCCGCGTTCGCCGCCTGATCACCCCGCCGGCGCCGCTGACGCCCTCCGCCGTGCTTTTCGTTGCAGCCGGCGCCGCCGCACTCCTGCTGCTGCCGACGCTGCTCCTGTCCCTCGCCTGAGCCCGGGCCTACCTGAGCACGCGCCTGCCTGAGCACGCGCCTGCCCCAGCCCCTGCCCCAGCCCCAGCTCCAGCCCCAGCCCCAGCCCCAGCCCGGGCCTACCTCTGCCCCTGCCCCCGCCCCTAACGAATTCGACGGAGATTCTCGGCCCCAGAGCCTGTTTTGCTCCAAAACCGGCCCGTAGGCTCAGAATCTCCGTCGAATTGGTCAGGCAGCGCCTGAGTCAGCTGGTGCCTAGAAGAGGTTCGCCTGTTCGAGCCAAGCGGCCGCGATCTTCTCGGCCGAGAGCTGGTCGTTCACGCTCTCGGAGTTGAGGCCCACCAGGTCCTCGGCGGTCAGAGCGGCACTGACGGCGTTGAGCACGTCGGCGGCCTTCCCGCCGACCTTGTCGGACACGACGGGCACGACGTTGTCCGCGAAGAACAGGCCGTCCGGGTCGTCGAGGGGGACGAGGCTGTCCGACTTGATGTTCGGGCTGGCCGTGTAGACGTTCGTGATCTGAATGTCGTTGTCGACGAGAGCCTTGATCGTGAGCGGGCCACCACCATCCTCAATGGGCGTGAAGCCGGCGATGGGAATGCCGTACTTCTCCGTCAGGGTCGTCGGTCCGTAGGGGCGGGTCTGGAGTTCGGACGGTCCGCCGACGGTGATCGGCTCGGTGACATCGGCGAGCGACGCGATGTCGGTCAGGCTGTACTTGTCGGCGAAGGCCTGCGTGACGGTCCAGGAGTTCTGGTCCGTGGCCGAGGCCATGTCGAGCACGCTCAGCCCCTCGGGCAGCTCGTCCTGCAGCTGCGCGTAGGTCTCGTCGGCGGTGCCGCCGGCGGCATCTGCATTCAGGGCCTGCAGCAGGCTGCCGCTGTACTCGGGGAAGACGTCGATGGCACCGGATTCGATCTCGGGCAGGTAGACCTCGCGCTGGCCGATCTTGAACTGGCGGTCGACCGTGAAGCCGTTCCCCTCCAACGCCAGGGCGTAGATTTCGGCGATGATCTCGTTCGAGTAGTAATCCTGCGAACCGACGACCAGGGTGGTGGACCCCTCGTCGGCTTTAGTTCCGCTGTCCAGCGGGTCACCGGACGCACACCCTGCAAGGGCTACGACGGCCCCAACCGCGACCGCGGCGACCGCCGCGAGCCGGCCTCTGTGAGCTGTAAACATTAGTGGGTTCCTTTCGTGATGGCGGGATCCATCCCCGGGACAGGTCGGGCTGACCTGGCACGGTCGACTGGGGGACGTCCGGACGCGACGCCTCTGGGAACGACAAGTCGCTGAACAGCAGTGAATATTCCCTCGAGGACGAGGGCGAGCAGGATCACGAGCAGTGACCCGCCCAGCATCTCCGCGTAGTCGCGGGTTTTCAACCCGGCGAACAGGAACCGGCCGAGGCCGACATCTGCCACGTAGGCAGCCAGGGTCGCCGTGGCGACGACCTGCAGGGTGGCCGAACGGATGCCCGCGATCAGCAGCGGCAACCCCAACGGGATCTCGACCGTGCCCACGATCTGGCTCTCCGACATCCCGACCGACCGGGCGGAGTCGATGACGGACCGGTCAATGGCCTCGAACCCGGCGTAGGCGCCCGCGAGGATCGGCGGGATCGCCAGGACCGTGAGCGCGACGTACGGCGCACCGAGCCCAATCCCGACCCACAGCGCGACCAGTGTCAACAGGCCGAGGGTCGGAATGGCCCGCAGCCCGCCGGCGGTGGCTACAGCGAGGCTGCGTCCCCGACCCGTATGCCCGATCAGGAAACCGACCGGAATCGCGATCACGGAGGCCATCAGGACCGTCACGAGGGTGAACACCAAGTGTTCGATCGTCCGCGCCGGAATGCCGCCCGGCCCGGCGAAATTGGCCGGGTCGAGGATCCAGTTCACCGCGTCAACGAACAGGTTCATGCGGATGCCTCCGTGATCCGGGCGACCCGGACGGCCCTCCGGTCGGTCGCCGCCAGGCGGGTCCAGGGCAGCAGAACCCGCCCGAGCAGCACGAGGGCGCCGTCCAGCAGCAGCGCCAGCGCCACGGTCAGCACGATCCCGGCGATGATTTCGGCCTGGATACCGCGCTGGAAGCCATCCGTGAACAGGCTGCCGAGGCTCTGCGAGCCGATCACGGCCCCCACCGTGGCGAGGCTGACCGTGCTGACGGCCACGACCCGCAGGCCGGCCAGGAGCACCGGCCCGGCCAGCGGCAGCTCAACCTGCCAGAAGATGCTCCAGCCGGAATACCCCACGGCGACAGCGGACTGGCGTACATCCTTGTCCACGGATGCCAGCCCGTCGGCCACCACGCGTACCATCAGCGCGACGCCGTAGATCGTCAGGGCGATGACCAGGTTGAGCGGCGAGCGAAGGCTGGTGCCGACGATGGCCGGGATCACGAAAAACAGCGGCAGCGACGGGATGGCGTAGAGCAGCCCACTGGCCGTCAGGATCACGCCGCGGCCGGCACGGTACCGGTTCGCGAGCCAGCCCAGCGGCACGGCGATCAGAAAGCTGAGAAGGATCGGCGGCACGCTGAGAATCAGGTGGTCCAGGGTGCGATCCCACAGCAGGTCGAGATTCGACCAGATCCAGGTCACCGCGGAGCCTGGGGATGCGGGGAGTGCGCGGTCTGCCCCGGCTCCACGAGCACACCGGCCAGGCGGCCCTCACTGTCGAGCAGCAGGTCGGAGTCGCCGCGGCGTTCCAGATGCAGGGCACGCTTGCCGCGATCCGCTCCGACGAAGCTGGCCACGAAGTCGTCGGCCGGGTTCGCCAGGATCTCGGTCGGCGCCCCCACCTGGGCGATCCGTCCGCCGTCACGCAGGATGACGACCTGGTCACCGAGGAGGAACGCCTCCTCGATATCGTGGGTGACGAACACGACCGTTTTGCCGAGCTCGCTCTGCAGCCGGATCAGTTCTTGCTGTAGCTCGGCCCTCACGATCGGGTCGACGGCGCCGAACGGCTCGTCCATCAGCAGAATGTTTGGGTTGACCGCGAGCCCGCGCGCCACCCCGACCCGCTGCTGCTGCCCGCCGGAGAGCTGGCTGGGGTACCGGTCCGCCAGGGTCTGGTCCAGGCCCACCGTGTCGAGCAGGGTGAGGGCCTCGGCGCGGGCCTTCTTTCTCGGCACCCCGCGCAGCAGCGGAACAGTCGCGACGTTGTCGATCACCGTGCGGTGCGGGAGCAGGCCGGAGTTCTGCATCACATAGCCGATGCCGCGCCGCAGCGGCACCGGCTCGAGCTGGGCGATGTCGGCCCCGTCGATCTCGATCGTGCCGCTGCTCGGGTCGACCATCCGGTTGATCATGCGCAGCAGGGTGGTCTTGCCCGAGCCGGAGGAGCCGACGAGCACCGTCGTCTGGCGCGACGGGAGGGTCAGGCTAAAATCGTCGACGGCGAGTGTGCCGTCCGGGAACTGCTTGCTCACCGAGCGGAACTCGATCATGGAAATGGCTCATTTCTCGACCGAAGTCGACACAACACGGGAGGCACGTACACCACCCAACCATCGCACGGCGCCGCGAGCCAACCGGATCGCGGAATTCCTAGCGAACGCTCGGCCCGTAGTATCCGGCGAGGTAGTCATGCGTGACCACGCGGCACTCTTCGATGAACCGCTCATCGCCCTGCGGGTCGGAGCGGAACGCCCGCGACAGAATCGAGTCGCCCATCTCAACGGCGACCTCAAGCCGGAAGATCAGTTCGTCGCCGCCCTCGAGGCCGAACTCCTCGACCAGCATGCCGGCCACCCGGCGGGCGAAGTAACCCGTGTCGGGGTCTTCGACGACAGGCACACCCTGCCGGTCGTCGAAATGCATGATGCGAAACCCCGGCTCAGAGCGGTACAGGTCGACGAAGGCCGTGATGGCCACGTCGACGGCCTGCCACCAGCCCTGGGGAGCGTTCGTCTTCAGCTGCTCCGCAACTCGGCTCCGGAATCGCAGCACCGCGCGCTCTCGCAGAGCCTGCAGCACCGCGACGCGATCGGGGTAGTACCGGTACACGGTCCCGATCGACGCGCCCGCGCGCTCGGCCACCATCGCGGTCGTGATGCGGTCGAAGCCGACCTCGTCCACGACGACGGCGGCGGCGTCGAGCAGACCGGACAGTCGTGCCGTGCTGCGCTGTTGGATCGGCTCGGTGCGGGCCTGCTGGGCCGGCACAAAAGGATCCCCACCAAAAAGGTCACTGAGTGACACTTGTCCTCCTTGAGACTAAGTCACTAATACTAGGCGGCAATGTCCCCCTCGTTGTGACGTGACAGCGTGTCTCGCCCGATTGGGCAGGAATAACCCTCGGCTCTCCGGGCGACCCGACTTCGATGCCGGGTAGCGTCGTGCGCATGCCAGACTAGGGACGTGCCGACATATCCTCGAATCCCGCCCACGGGCACGCCAGCGAAGATGATGCATCGCGCAGCCCGCATCGAGGACTGGCTGCACTTCAAGCGCGAACGCCACGCCCGCAAACGCGGCTACCTGCCCACGGTCATCCCCTATGCCGGCTACGGCTCGACCGAGTGGGTGCGCATCCTGTGCCGGGTGCTTCTGGCCAAACCGGCCAAGCCCGGCTCCAAGCTGGCACACCGCCACTGGCACGCCGACCGCCGCGAGGCCGGAATTCGCGGCTGGCACAGCTTCACGAGCGTTCCGGTCAACGATGTGACGGTGACCATCGAGATCAACGGTTTCTCCCACCGGGTGCAGGCCGACCGCGGGGGCGTGGTCGACACCGTCATTCCGGTCACGCTCACCCCGGGCTGGCAGATGGCCCGGCTGCACACCGACGACACGGCCGCGCCGGTCGAGGCCCCGCTCTTCATCGTGGCCCCGACGGTACGCCGCGGGATCCTGTCCGACGTCGATGACACGGTCATGGTGACCACCCTTCCCCGCCCGCTGCTCGCCGCCTGGAACACCTTCGTGCTCGACGAGCACGCCCGAGTTCCCACGCCGGGCATGGCGGTCCTCCTCGACCGCCTCGCCGCGGTCAACGAGGGTGCCCCGATGATCTACCTGTCGACCGGGGCCTGGAACGTCGCCCCGACCCTGACCCGGTTCCTGAACCGCAACCTGTACCCGTCGGGGGCTCTCCTGCTCACCGACTGGGGTCCGACCCACGACCGCTGGTTCCGGAGCGGTCAGGACCACAAGAGGGCCAACCTGCGCCGTCTGGCCCAGGAATTCCCGGAGATCCGCTGGATCCTGTTCGGCGACGACGGCCAGCACGATGAGGCCATCTACAGCGAGTTCCAGCGAGACTTCCCCGACAATGTCGAGGCCGTCGCGATCCGCCAGCTCTCCCCCAGCCAGGCAGTTCTGGCCGGTCGCCGGGCGAAGGATGCCGCGCCCGCGCCCCGCGATCCCCGCTGGGTGTACGGGCCGGACGGCTCGGCCGTGGCCCGGCAGCTCGCGGACCGCGGTCTGATCTAGGCGCGACGGCGTGTTGCGGGCTCGACGGCCTGTCTCAGTTCTCTACAGTTCTGCGGCGAGGATGCGGTCGAGGCCACGGTTGATCTGGCGAGCCCAGAGCGGCCCTCGATAGAGGAACCCGGTGTAGCCCTGAACGAGCGTCGCGCCCGCGGCGAGGCGCTCGGCCACGTGTTCCGCGGTCTCCACGCCGCCGACCGAGATCACGCACAGCTCGCGGGGCACAGCGGCCCGGATCACGCGCAGCACGGCCAGGGACCGCGCCTGGAGCGGGGCACCGGAGAGACCGCCGGCGCCGGCAGCCTCGACGGTCGCGGCATCCGTTTTCAGTCCGGCGCGGGAAGTCGTGGTGTTCGTGGCGATGATGCCGTCGAGACCCAGCTCCACCACGAGTTCGGAGATTCGGGTCACTTCAGCATCGGCGAGGTCGGGGGCGATTTTTACCAGCAGGGGCGTGGCGCCGGCCTCGATCTTGACCGCCCGAAGCAGCGGGGCGAGCCGGTCGAGTTCCTGCAGTCCGCGTAGCCCGGGCGTGTTGGGCGAGCTGACGTTCACGACGAGATAGTCGGCCAGGGGCGCGAGCAGCGCGGCGCTGACCAGGTAGTCGGCGGTGGCGTCCTCGACCGCGGTGACGCGGCTCTTGCCGATGTTGATGCCAAGGACCGGGCGACCGGCAGCGGAGCGAACGTGCGCGAGGCGCACCCGGGCGGCGCGGGCACCGGCGTTGTTGAAGCCCATCCGGTTGACGACCGCGCGGTCGGGGATCAGGCGGAACAGGCGCGGTTTCGGGTTGCCGGGCTGAGGAACGGCGGTGATGGTGCCGACCTCCACGTGCCCGAACCCGAGCTGGCCGAGCCCGAGCACGGCTTCACCGTCTTTGTCGAAGCCGGCGGCCACGCCGAACGGCGACTGGAATCGCAGACCCAGGGTTTGGACACCGAGGTCGGTACGCGGGCGCGTGAAGCGGTGCACGACCCGGCCGACACCGAACGCGGGCAGCGCCCGGATCACGGTGAAGGCGAGGTGGTGGGCTCGTTCGGGGTCGAGGCGGGTCAGGAACAGCGAGAAGATCAGCGGGTACACGGTGCCGCCTACGACTCGGACGGGTGTGCGGCGCCCGCGGCGCTGCCCTGCTCGGGGCGGGAGCCGTGTTCGGTGCGGGAGCCGTGTTCGGTGCGCAGCCGGGCGATCGCGGTCTCGAAATCCTCGAGCGAATCGAATGCCTGGTAGACACTCGCGAAGCGGAGATAGGCCACCTCATCAAGTTCGCGCAGCGGCGGCAGGATCGCGAGGCCGACCTCGTTCGCCTTCACCTGCGACGCGCCGGTCTGCCGGATGGTCTCCTCCACCCGCTGGGCAAGCATGGCCAGGTCGGAATCCGTTACCGGACGACCTTGGCAGGCCTTGCGCACGCCGGCCACGATCTTGTCGCGGCTGAACGGCTCGACGACCCCGCTGCGCTTGACGATGTTCAGGCTGGCGGTCTCGGTGGTGCTGAACCTCCGGCCGCATTCGGGGCATTGTCGACGTCGGCGAATGGAAAGTCCGTCGTCGCTCGTGCGCGAGTCGATGACTCGGGAGTCCGGGTGGCGGCAGAACGGGCAGAACATCGTGCGGCCAGCTTACAGCGCCGTCGTGAAACGGGCCGTGACGGCGTCGCCGTGCGCGGGCAGCGCCTCCGCCGTGGACAGGGCCGCGATGTGGTCCGCGACCTCGCGCAGTGCCTCCCGGCTGTACGTGACGACCTGCTGGGGCCTCAGGAAGGTGTATGCGCCGAGTCCGGAGGAGAACCGGGCCTGGCCTCCCGTCGGCAGCACGTGGTTCGAGCCGGCCACGTAGTCGCCGAGGCTCACGGGCGAATGAGGGCCGAGGAAGATGGCGCCGGCGTTCTCGATCAGCGCGAGCACGGTATCCGGGTCGCTCGTCTGGATCTCGAGGTGCTCGGGACCGAACGCGTTGCTGAACGCGGCCGCGGCGTTGAGGTCGTCCACGAGCACGATCCCCGACTGGCGCCCGTTCAGGGACGCGGTGACACGGATGCTGTGGGTCGTGCTCTGCATCAGGTCGACCAGGTGCAGAGCGACGGCGTCGGCGAGCTCAGCCGAATCGGTGACCAGCATGGCGGCGGCCAGCTCGTCGTGCTCGGCCTGGCTGACCAGGTCGGCCGCGACGATGCGGGGGTCGGCGGTCTCATCCGCGATGACCAGAATGTCGGTAGGGCCGGCCTCGGAGTCGATGCCGGTCACCCCGCGCACGAGCCGCTTGGCGGCGGCCACATAGACGTTGCCGGGGCCGGTGACGAGCTGCACCGGGTCCAGGCCGAGCCCCGGAACGCCGTAGGCGAAGGCGCCGACCGCGCCGGCCCCGCCCATGGCGTAGATTTCGTCGATGCCGAGCAGGCTCGCCACGGCGAGGATGGTGGGGTGCACGCGTCCGTCGAAGTCGCTCTGCGGCGGCGACGCCAGCGCGATCGAGGAGACGCCGGCGATCTGAGCCGGAACCACGTTCATCACGACGCTCGACGGGTAGACGGCCTTGCCGCCGGGAACGTACAGGCCGACCCGGTTGATCGGCTGCCAGCGCTGCGTGATGGTGGCGCCGTCGGCGATCGTGGTGGTCACCTGCGGCGGCACTTGGGCCGCGCTGGCGATGCGCACGCGACGGATGGTCTCCTCGATGGCCGTGCGCACCGTCGGGTCGAGCCCGGCCAGTGCCTCGGTGACGTGGGACGCGGGAACCCGCACATGGGACGGACGCACCCGGTCGAGGCGTTCCGCCTGGTCGCGGAGGGCATCCTCGCCCCTGGCCCGCACATCGTCGATTAATTCGGCTGCGACGTCGCTGGCCGCGGTCACGTCGGTGAGCGCACGCGGGACGGCTGCAAGCAATTCCGCCGGAGTGGGCCGGGTCCCTCGGAGGTCAATAGTCTGGATCATCGCGTTCCAGCCTAGCCATCAACTCCCGTGCACCGGGAATAGGCTCAATGGCGAGGAGATTGATTCAGTCACATGAGCGACACCGAAGTACCCCAGCCCGCCACCGTACCGCTGGCCGAAGATCCCAATGCACCGCTGGACCTGGCCGCCTTCAAACATTCCTTCCGGCGTCACGCCGCCGGTGTCGCGGTGATCACCGCGCTGCACCCGGACGGCGCCCCGGTGGGATTCACCGCCACCTCGCTGGCGTCGCTGTCGTCGGTTCCGCCGCTGGCCACCTTCAACATGGCCCGGTCAGCCAGCACCTGGCCGGCGATCGCCGAGAGCGACCGGGTCGTCATCCACATCCTCGGGGCGCACAATCGTGCCGTCGCCGAGGTGATGTCGGGTCCCGCGAACCAGCGCTTCGTCGGCGACCACTGGCAGCCCGGACCCCACGGCCTGCCCGTGCTGAAGGGCGTCACCTCGTGGATGGTCGGGCGAATCATCGAACGCACACTGGTGCACAACAGCGCCGTCGTGGTCGTGAAGATCGAGGAAGGCGGCATGGGCGAGAACGACGAGGCCCTGCTGTACTACGAGCGCACCTACCGCGTGCCCGGCGCCCCTGCCTAGCCTCTGGACGGGGCTGCGCCGGCCTCGTCGCGACGCCGGCGCCGCTCGGCCTCGGCAACGGCGGCCTCCTCCGGTGTGGGCGCGGTGCCACCCAGGTGCCGCGGCTGCCACCACTGGCCGGCGCCGTCCACCGGATAGGCTTTCTGCAGTTTGTCGACGAGACCCTGCAGTGTGTCGTGGAGTGCCAGCGTCATCGGCTGCGTGCCCTCCCCCGCCGCGACCGTGAACGGCTCGCCGACGGCGAAGCGGATGGGCACGTCGAACACCTCGCGCAGGGCCGGCTTGTGGTTCTTCGTGAGCACGCGGTGCCCGCCCCAGACCGCGATCGGGATCACGGGGACCCCGGCCTCGGCGGCCATCCGGATGGCACCCGACTTCAACTCGCGTACGGTGAAGGAGGCGTTCACGCCGCCTTCCGGGAACACGCCGAGCAGTTCGCCCGCCCGCAGCGCGGTCACGGCTTGGCCGTAAGCCTCCGCCCCTGCCTTCATGTCGACCGAGATATGACGCATGCCGCGCAGCAGCACGCCCACGAGCTTCTGGTCGAACGCGCCCTTCTTGGCCATGAAACGGATGTGACGTCGGTTCTTGTGCCACAGCATCCACTCGACCAGGGCGAAGTCCATGTAGCCGAAGTGGGTGATCGCCAGCACCGCCCCCCCGGTGTCCGGAAGATTCTTCAGACCGGTCACGGATGGCTTCAGCCGCAGCAGGCCGAACACGGCCCGCCCGGCCAGAATCGCCGTGGTGTACAGAGGTTCCCGAGTGCCAGTGCTCATACCTCAAGGCTACGACCTGCGTGCGGGTTTCCGCGTCCGTCCCACGAGCCTTTCGGGACCCGGCTCGCACTCGCGGCGCACCCCGTGGACGTGGGCGCACGTTCTAACGCTCGCCCGGCTCCAGAACCTGCGCCGCGAACTTCCACCCCCGTCTGTGTCGTCGGTTATGGAGCTTGCACACAGCCTCGACCGCACTGACACTGGAATCATCCACGGCGGAACCGCAGCAACCGGCCTTGAAGCTGGTTGACTCGACCAGGCGACGACCACCGAGACCACGTGGGCGGCCCGGCCACCAGAGGGAGACACGATGAGCACTGACCTGAGCAGCGCCGCGAGCACGAGCATGCCCGCGCCGCACGTGGCCGACAGCCACGACCGGATCCGGGTGCGGGGCGCGCGCGTGAACAACCTCAGGGATGTCAGCCTCGACATCCCGAAGCGGCGGCTGACGGTGTTCACCGGCGTTTCCGGCTCGGGCAAGAGCTCACTGGTGTTCGGCACGATCGCCGCCGAGTCGCAGCGGCTGATCAACGAGACCTACAGTGCGTTTGTGCAGGGATTCATGCCGGACCTGGCGCGCCCCGAGGTGGACGTGTTGGATGGTCTGACCACGGCCATCATCGTCGACCAGGAGCGAATGAGGGCCAACTCCCGTTCCACGGTCGGGACCGCCACCGACGCCAACGCGCTGCTGCGCATCCTCTTCAGCCGGCTCGGTCAGCCCCACATCGGATCGCCCCAGGCGTTCTCGTTCAACGTCGCCTCGATCAGTGGGGCCGGGGCGGTCACGCTCGAGCGCGGCGGGAAGACCGTGAAGGAGCGGCGCAGCTTCAGCATCACCGGCGGCATGTGCCCGCGCTGCGAGGGCATGGGCACCGTCAACGACATCGATCGTTCCGCGCTATACGTCGATTCCAAGTCGCTCAACGAGGGCGCGCTCACGATCCCGGGCTACACCATGGACGGCTGGTACGGCCGCATCTTCCGCGGCTGCGGCTGGTTCGACCCGGACAAGCCAATTCATCGGTACAGCACGAAGGAACTGGACGACCTGCTCTACAAGGAGCCGACCAAGATCAAGGTCGACGGGATCAACCTGACGTATCAGGGCCTCATCCCGCAGATTCAGAAGTCGTTCCTGACCAAGGATGTCGCCGCTTTGCAGCCGCATATCCGCGCGTTCGTGGAGCGTGCGGTCACGTTCGCCACCTGCCCCGAGTGCGGCGGCACCCGCCTCAGCGAGGCGGCTCGCTCGTCGAAGATCTCCGGAGTGAGCGTCGCCGACGCTTGTTCCTGGCAGATCAGCGACCTGGCCGGGTGGGTTCGCGGCCAGAGTGAGCCGTCGGTGGCCCCGCTCACGCAGGCGTTGCGCCAGATCCTCGACTCGTTCGTGGAGATCGGGTTGGGTTACCTGTCGCTCGACCGGCCGGCCGGTACTTTGTCAGGCGGGGAGGCCCAGCGCACCAAGATGATCCGGCACCTGGGCTCCTCACTCACCGACGTCACCTACGTCTTCGACGAGCCCACCATCGGGCTCCATCCCCATGACATCGAGCGCATGAACACACTGCTGCTGCAGCTGCGGGACAAGGGCAACACGGTGCTCGTCGTGGAGCATAAGCCGGAGACGATCGTGATCGCCGACCACGTCGTCGATCTCGGACCCGGCGCCGGTGCGGCGGGCGGCACCGTCTGCTTCGAGGGCACCGTGGAGGGTCTCCGCACCAGCGGCACCCTCACCGGCCGCCACTTCGACTATCGCGCGGCACTCAAGCCCGCGGTGCGCACCCCCACGGGCACGCTGGAGATTCGCGGCGCGACGAAGAACAACCTGAAGGATGTGGACGTGGATATCCCCCTCGGCGTGCTCGTCGTGCTGACGGGGGTCGCGGGCTCCGGAAAGAGCTCGCTCGTGCACGGGTCGATCCCCGCCGGCGCCGGCGTGGTGTCCATCGATCAGGGCGGCATCCGCGGTTCCCGCAGAAGCAATCCGGCGACGTACACGGGAATGCTCGACCCGATCCGAAAGGCCTTCGCGAAGGCCAACGGCGTGAAGCCCGCGCTGTTCAGCTCCAACTCCGAGGGTGCCTGCCCCAACTGCAACGGTGCCGGCGTCGTCTACACCGACCTGGCCATGATGGCGGGCGTCGCCACCACCTGCGAGGTCTGCGCGGGGAAGCGGTTCGAGGCATCCGTGCTGGAGTACCGCCTCGGCGGCCGCGATATCAGTGAGGTGCTCGCGATGTCGGTGACCGCGGCCCGGGAGTTCTTCGGCGCCGGTGCGGCGCGCACGCCGGCCGCCCACGCCATCCTGGGCGGGCTTGCCGACGTTGGGCTCGGCTATCTCAGCCTCGGCCAGCCGCTCACGACGCTCTCGGGGGGCGAGCGCCAGCGGCTCAAGCTGGCCACCCACCTGGCTGAGCAGGGCGGCGTCTACGTGCTCGACGAGCCGACCACCGGACTCCACCTCGCCGACGTCGGGCAGCTGCTCGGCCTGCTCGACCGAATCGTGGACTCCGGCAAGTCGGTCATCGTCGTCGAGCATCACCAGGCCGTGATGGCTCATGCCGACTGGATCATCGACCTCGGACCCGGCGCCGGTCACGACGGCGGCCGGATCGTCTTCGAGGGCTCACCGGCCGACCTGGTCGCCGACCGCTCCACCCTCACCGGCCAGCACCTCGCGGCCTACGTCGGCAGAGCCTGACGGCAGCGCACCTCACGGTGCTGCCAGTCAGGTCTGTCCCGAACGAATTCGACGGAGATTCTGGCCGAATCGGCCCCATTCCACCCCGCGAAAGCGGTTTCACACGAGAATCTCCGTCGAATTGGTTCAACACCGGGCACTTCGCGTCACCGGTGAGGAACAGCGTCCACGGCGTGCCGTCAGCTCTGACTTGCCGAGGGCGACACCAGCGGTCGGCTAGGTCTCGCTCTTTTAGGTCAGGCAGTTCGGCCCGAGCAGGCTCTTGAGCTCCCCGAACAGGTCGGCGCTGATCTTCACATGATGGGGCAGCTCGAACACTCGCGCCGTATGGCCCTTCACCAGCTTGATCCGCACCTCGGAGCTGCCGATGTGGCGGGTGATGACTTCGCCCAGCGCCGTCACGGTGTCGGTCGTGGCCCGGGATTCCGCCAGCGTGACGGTCAGCGTGCCGGTGTCCGAGGCCAAGCCGAGTTCGGGCGCGAAAATGCTGTACGCGTGCAAGTTCATGCCATCGTCGCGCAGGCTCACCCGGCCCCGCACGACCACGACGGAGTCGCTGACCAGGTCGGACGAGAACTCCTGATAGGCCTTGCCCATGAACATCACGGCGATCTCCCCACCGAAATCCTCGACCTGGATGATGCCGTATTGGTTGCCCGACTTCTTCGCGATCCGGTGCTGCACGCTGGTGATCAGCCCGGCGATGGTGACGGTGTCGGCATCCTGCGTCTGCTCCGATCCCACCAGGTCCACGATGGTCGTGCTGGCGTGCTTGGCCAGCGGGAGCTCGAGCCCGGCCAGCGGATGGTCGGAGACGTAGAGCCCGAGCATGTCGCGTTCGAGCGCGAGCTTCTCCTTCTTGCTCCATTCGGGACGGTCGGGAACCTGCTCGCTCTCTTGCGGGTCGTCGAAGAGGCTGTCGAAGTCGAAGCCGACCATGCCGTGCTGCTCGTCGCGCTTGATCTTGACGGCGGATTCGACCGCGGCTTCGTGGATCTCGAACATGGCCCGGCGGGTCGCGCCGAGCGAGTCGAATGCGCCGGCCTTGATCAAGGACTCGACCGTGCGCTTGTTCGCCACCGGGATCGGCACCTTGCGCAGGAAGTCGTGGAACGACTCGAACGCGCCCTTCTCGGTGCGGGCGGCGCGGATCGCGTCGACCACGTTGAATCCCACGTTGCGCACCGCGCCGAGCCCGAAACGGATGTCCGTGCCCACGGCCGCGAAGTACCCGATCGATTCATTCACGTCGGGCGGCAGAACCTGGATGCCCATCCGGCGGCACTCGTTCAGGTACAGCGCGAGCTTGTCGCGGGAGTCGCCGACGCTGGTCAGCAGCGCGGCCATGTACTCGGCCGGGTACTTCGCCTTGAGGTACGCGGTCCAGTACGAGAGCACCCCGTAGGCGGCCGAGTGCGCCTTGTTGAAGGCGTAATCGGAGAACGGCAGCAAAATGTCCCAGACGGTTTTCACCGCCTCCATGGAGTAGCCGTTGGCGACCATGCCGCCGGAGAAGCCCTCGAACTGCTTGTCCAGCTCCGACTTCTTCTTCTTGCCCATCGCGCGGCGCAGCAGATCGGCCTGGCCGAGGGAGAACCCGGCCAGCTTCTGCGCGATCGACATGACCTGCTCCTGGTACACGATCAGGCCGTAGGTGGTGCCGATGACGTCGGCCAGCGCCTCCTCGAGCTCCGGGTGGATCGGGATGATCTCCTGCTGGCCGGTCTTCCGCAGCGCGTAGTTGGTGTGTGAGTTGGCACCCATGGGGCCGGGCCGGTACAGCGCGATGACGGCCGAGATGTCTTCGAAATTGTCGGGTTTCATCAGGCGCAGCAGCGACCGCATGGGCCCGCCGTCGAGTTGGAACACCCCGAGGGTATCGCCACGGGCGAGCAGTTCGTAGGCGGCCGGATCTTCGAGCCCCAACTCTTCGAGTACGGGCCGGTGCCCGCGGTTCACGGCGATGTTGTCGAGGGTGTCGTCGATGATGGTGAGGTTGCGCAATCCCAGGAAGTCCATCTTGATCAGGCCGAGGGCCTCAGAGGCCGGGTAGTCGAATTGGGTGACGACCTGGCCATCCGCTTCACGCTTCATGATCGGGATGATGTCGATCAGCGGGTCGGAGCTCATGATCACCCCGGCGGCGTGCACGCCCCACTGACGCTTGAGGTTCTCCAGGCCGAGGGCGGTGTCGAAGACGGTGCGGGCCTCGGGGTCGGACTCGATCACGGCGCGGAAATCGGCGGCCTCGCGGTAGCGCGCGTGGTCCTTGTCGAACATGCCGGTCAGGGGCACGTCCTTGCCCATGATCGCCGGCGGCATGGCCTTGGTGAGCTTGTCTCCCATACCGAAGGGGAAGCCGAGCACCCGGGACGCATCCTTGAGGGCCTGCTTGGCCTTGATCGTGCCGTAGGTGACGATCTGGGCGACGCGCTCCTCGCCGTACTTCTCGGTCACGTAGTGGATGACCTCGCCGCGGCGGCGCTCGTCGAAGTCCACGTCGAAGTCGGGCATGGAGACGCGGTCAGGGTTCAGGAACCGCTCGAAGATCAGCCCGTGCACGAGCGGGTCCAGGTCGGTGATGCCCATGGCGTAGGCGACCATCGAACCGGCGCCCGACCCACGGCCGGGACCTACCCGGATGCCCTGCTGTCTGGCCCACATGATGAAGTCGGCCACGACGAGGAAGTAGCCGGGGAAGCCCATCTGGATGATGATGCCGATCTCGTAGTCGGCTCGTTTGCGCACATCGTCCGGGATGCCGTTCGGGTAGCGCTTGGCCAGCCCGATCTCGTTCTCCTTGACGAACCAGCTCTCCTCGTTCTCCCCCTCCGGGCAGGGGAACCGGGGCATGTAGTTGGCCTTAGTGTTGAACTCCACCTGGCAGCGTTCGGCGATCAGCAGCGTGTTGTCGCAGGATTCCGGGTGCTCGCGGAAGAGATGCCGCATCTGCGCGGCGGTCTTCAGGTAGAACTCGTTCGAGTCGAACTTGAAGCGGTTCGGGTCGTCGAGGGTCGAGGCCGACTGCACGCAGAGCAGGGCCGCATGGGCGGTCGCGTCGTGGGCGTGGGTGTAGTGCAGGTCGTTGCTGGCCACGAGCGGCAGTTTGAGTTCGCCGGCGAGTTTAAGCAGGTCGGTCATGGTGCGGCGCTCGATGTCGATGCCGTGGTCCATGATCTCGCAGAAGAAGTTCTCCTTGCCGAAGATGTCCTGGAATTCCCCGGCCGCCTTCTTCGCCTCGTCGTACTGGCCGAGGCGCAGGCGGGTCTGCACTTCGCCGCCCACGCACCCGGTCGTGCCGATCAGCCCGTCCGAGAACTCGGCGAGCAGTTCCCGGTCCATCCGGGGCTTGAAGTAGTACCCCTCCAGGCTGGCCTTGGACGACAGCCGGAACAGGTTGTGCATACCGGCCGTAGTCTCCGAGAGCAGCGTCATGTGCGTGTACGAACCGGCGCCACCGACGTCGTCACGGTTCTGACCGCTGGTGCCCCAGCGCACCCGGGTCTTGTCCCGCCGGTTGGTTCCGGGGGTGATGTACGCCTCGGTGCCGATGATCGGCTTGATGCCGGCCTCGGTCGCGGTTCGCCAGAAATCGAACGCACCGAACACGTTGCCGTGGTCGGTGATGGCGACCGCCGGCATTCCCTGCTCGACGGCCGCGTTGATCAGCGGTTTGACCCGCGCCGCGCCGTCGAGCATCGAGTACTCGCTATGCACGTGCAGGTGCACGAAGGAATCTGTCGATCCACCCGACTTATTCTGAGAGGACAAAACGGCTCCGAGGTGTTGGAATTGGGCGCTACGCGTCAGGCGTCGCGCAGCACGTCGAGGGCGTGCGCGAGGTCGGCCGGGTAGTCGGTGGTGAAGGTGACCCACTCCCGAGTGTCCGGGTGGTGGAACGCCAGCTGCTTGGCGTGCAGCCACTGGCGGGTCAGGCCGAGGCGCGCCGTGATCGAGGGATCCGCGCCGTACATGGCGTCACCCACGCACGGATGTCGCTGGGCGGCCATGTGCACCCGGATCTGATGTGTGCGCCCCGTCTCCAGGTGCACCTCCACCAGTGACGCCGAGGGGAAGGCCTCGAGCGTCTCGTAGTGCGTGACGGAATCCTTGCCGCCGGCGATGACCGCGAACTTC
Source organism: Cryobacterium sp. M25 (assembly GCF_002929635.1). NCBI lineage: Bacteria > Bacillati > Actinomycetota > Actinomycetes > Micrococcales > Microbacteriaceae > Cryobacterium > Cryobacterium sp. M25. The sequence goes on from NZ_PJJU01000054.1 coordinate 49,702, forward strand.
CAGTCCGACCGCGGGTGGCGCCCGATCGGCGCGTCGATCGTGCCCGTGCTCGGATCGGGGTGGCCCTGAACGACGGAGTGGTAGATCTTCTCGACCTCGCGGTCGTGGAAGGCGCGCTTGAGCGCCGTGTACGCGGTCTCCGACTTGGCGACGACCATCAGACCGCTGGTACCCACGTCGAGGCGGTGCACGATCCCTGCCCGCTCGCTGGCCCCGGAGGTGGCGATGCGGTAGCCGGCCGCGGAGAGCGCGCCGACCACGGTGGGACCGGTCCAGCCCACACTCGGATGCGCGGCAACCCCGGACGGCTTGTTGATGACCACGATGCTCTCGTCGTCATGCACGATCGTGAGATCCGGCACTGGGATGGGAACGATCGCCAGGGCCTCCTTGGGCTGCCAGGACACCTCCAGCCACGCACCGCCGTGCAACCGGTCGGATTTACCGGCCACGACCCCGTCCAACGTGACTCCGCCGGCCTCGCAGACTTCGGCCGCGAAGCTGCGCGAGAAGCCAAAGAGCTTGGCGATGCCGGCGTCGACGCGGACTCCGGCGAGTCCGTCCGGAAGAGGAAGGGAGCGTGTTTCCATGGCGAGAATCAGGATGCTATCTGGGTGGGGGTGGATTCGGACGGGTCCGAGGCGCCGGTGCGGCGACCGTCGACGCCGATTCCGCGAATGGTCAGGTACATGAAGATGATCATGCTCGACACGATCGCCATGTCCGCCACGTTGTAGATGGCGGGGATCAGCCAGGGCGTGGAAATGAAGTCGATCACGTGACCGAGGCCGAAGGACGGCTCCCTCAGCAGCCGGTCGGTCAGGTTGCCGAGCACGCCGCCGAGCAGGAGCCCGAAGACGACAGACCAGGCCAAAGAGCGGATGCGCCCGGCGAACCAGACGATGAGCACCACCACGGCCACGGCGATGATCGAGAAGATCCACGTCATGCCGGCTGCCAGGGAAAAGGCAGCGCCCGGGTTCCGGACGAAGTGCATTTGCAGCACGTCTCCCAGAACCCGGACGATATCACCCTCGGTCAGTCTGCTGACGATGAGGTACTTACTGATCTGATCCAGAGCGTAAATCCCCAGGGCTACGACGGCCAGGAGGATCAACGCACCGGGGCGCTTCTTCGTTCGAACCTTAGGCGCCAAAGCTCTGGAAGCTCGACTTCGAAGCGTTGCTCGACTCGACCGGCGACGTGGCGTCGAGGTCGCGCAGCTGGGTCTCGATGTAGCTCTTCAGCTTCTGGCGGTACTCGCGCTCGAAGGTGCGCAGATCGTCGATCTTGGTCTCGAGGACGGAGCGCTCCTGGTCGAGGATGCTGAGTTGCGCGCGCTGCTTGGCTTCGGCCTCGGCAACGAGACGGGCTGCGGTGGCGTGGCCTTCGGCGATAAGTGCATCGCGCTTCTCGGCACCCTCCTTGACATGCTCCTCGTGCAGGCGACGAGCCAGCTGGAGAAGGTTGGTCGTGCCGGCGGTCTCGTCGATGGGCCCGGCGACAACCGGTGCGGCCACGACGGCGGGAGCCACGACGGCGGGAGCCACGACGGGCTCAGCGACGGCGTCGGGCGCCGGTGCGACCTCCGCTGCGCCGCCAGAGCTGACGCGAGCCTTGAGCTCCTCGTTCTCCGCAGTCAGTCGGCGAAGTTCAACGACGACCTCGTCGAGGAAGTCATCGACCTCGTCCTGATCGTATCCTTCGCGGAACTTAGTCGACTGGAACCGCTTGTTGACTACATCTTCCGGAGTTAGCGCCATGGCTTTCCACCCTTAAAACTAGAGTTGCGAACATTGTGTTTGCGTTCAACCAACGCTATCAAGGTCCGACGCGTAGTCGGACCGCGTCAGCCCGGCACGCCGTCGGACAAGAATATATGCCCAGTCCGGGGCGCGAGGTATCGGTCAGCGCATGAGCCCGGTGATCGACATGCCGACGATGACGCAGAGCATGGTGATGCTCCAGCCGAAGTCGAAGGCGATCGGGCCGACCCGAAGCGGCGGCAGGAGCCGGCGGAAGAACTTGATCGGCGGGTCGGTCAGGGAATAGGCCAACTCGATCACGACGAGCAGGGGGCCTTGCGGCCGCCAGGACCGGTTGACACTGCGTACGAGGTCGATGATGAACCGACCCCACATCACGAAGAAGTAGAGCAAGAGGGCGTAGTAGGCGATCGCACCGATCAGGCTGACGACAAACACGGCGGTAACTACGACTGCGCGAAGAAGGACGTCTCGGCATCGGAGTCCTCCGCGGCATTGTCGCCGGACACGACAACGTGGGACGGGGAAAGCAGGAAGACCTTCGCCGTGACGCGCTCGATCTTCCCGTACAGACCCTGGGACAGTCCGCTGGCAAAGTCGATCAGGCGGCGCGCATCGGCGTCGCTCATCTGAGACAGGTTGATGATGACCGGGATTCCATCGCGGAAGGACTCCGCGATCACCTGAGCGTCCTTATACTGACGCGGGTGGACGGTGAGGATTTCATTCATGTCTGAGGCAGCCACATTCTTCGGAGCGGAGGTCTTGCGCAGCGGTGTCACCGATGCGCGACCGGCCGAGGCGGATGCGCCGGCGGTGTGTGACGACGACGCGGACGACGCGGCGTGCGAGGTATTCGGGGCGGAGTGGGGAGCAGCGGACTTCGATGCCGCAGCGCCGGTCGCCGTCGAGTGAGTGGCCGTCGATGCGGGCGCAGCAGCGGGCGCCTCGTACTCGAGTTCCTCGTCTGCCAGACCCAGGTAAACCATGGTTTTCTTGAGCGGGTTGGACATCTCGACCTCCGTGTTGGTGATTCTTCTTGTCCAGATTAACCGGATACCGGGCGATTCCCGGTGATTGCTGTGCCAATTCGAAGGTGTGTCGCCCCTTCGATGATCGCCTCCGCGTAGTCCTGGGACATGCCCATGGACAAGGATTTCGCGTTCGGCGCGAACTGCTGAATCTGCTCGCCCAGTTCGCGAACCCGGGCGAAGGATGGGCGCGGTTCGGCACCGAGCGGGGCCACCGCCATCAGCCCGATCAGCCGCAGCCCGGCCGTGGAGAGCACGTGCTCTACGAGCTTGGGCAGCTCCCCCGGAGCGACTCCTCCGCGAGACGGGTCATCCGTGAGGTTCACCTGCACGAAGCAGTCGACGACCGAATCCTCCGACGCCAATGCATCGACCAGTGATGCTCGATCCACGGAGTGGATGACGTCGGCGTAGGCCCGCACCTGCCGGGCCTTCTTCCCCTGCACTTGGCCCACGAAATGCCAGGTGAGGTCGAGCTGGAGGAGCTCGGCGGCCTTGGCCTGGGCTTCCTGGTGGCGGCTTTCCCCGAAGTTGCGCACGCCGAGGGCGGCAAGTTCCTGGAGGAGCGAGACGGGCTGGAACTTGGTCACGACGATCGTCGTGAGCTCCGCCGGGTCGCGCCCGGCGGCGGCAGCCGCGGCGACGATCCCACCCTGAACGGCGGTCAACCGTTCCGCGAGGCCACCGGCCCCGGGCCTGACCGACTCACTCATCTGGTTGCCATCGGCACTCTCGCTGCCTGCGGCACTACTTGAGGAAGTCCGGGATGTCCAGGTCGTCCGGGTCTTCCTCGAAGGCCGGGTCGGCCACTGCCGCACCGGGCTCGACGCCGGACCAGACCGACGAGGCCGCGGCATCCGTGTAGGGAGCCGAGTCGGTCGCGCCGGCCGCCGCAGCGCCCGCCGTGCCCACACCCGCGCCGACCGCGACACCGGCGGCGACCAGGTCTGCGCGGCGCACCTCGACCGCCTTGGCACCGGGCTCACCGCCGTCGAATCCGGCAGCGATGACGGTGACCCGCACCTCGTCACCCAGGGTGTCGTCGATGACGGCACCGAAGATGATGTTGGCTTCCGGGTGCACGGCTTCCTGCACGAGGCGAGCGGCGTCGTTGATCTCGAAAATTCCGAGGTTGGAGCCACCCTGGATCGAGAGCAGCACGCCATGGGCGCCGTCGATCGAGGCCTCGAGCAGCGGGGACGCAACGGCGAGTTCGGCCGCCTTGATGGCTCGGTCCGCGCCGCGGGACGAGCCGATACCCATCAGCGCGGAGCCGGCACCCTGCATGACCGACTTGACGTCGGCGAAGTCGAGGTTGATCAGACCGGGGGTGGTGATCAGGTCGGTGATGCCCTGCACGCCGGCCAGGAGCACCTGGTCAGCCGTGGCGAAGGCCTCGAGCATGCTGATTCCGCGGTCGCTGATCTCCAGCAGGCGGTCGTTCGGCACGACGATGAGGGTGTCGACCTCGTTCTTGAGGGAGGCGACGCCGGCCTCGGCCTGAGCCTGGCGGCGCTTGCCCTCGAAGCCGAAGGGTTTGGTGACGACACCGATGGTGAGCGCGCCGATGGACTTGGCGATGCGGGCGACGACCGGCGCACCGCCGGTGCCCGTTCCACCACCCTCGCCGGCCGTGACGAAGACCATGTCCGCGCCGGCCAGAGCCTCTTCGATTTCTTCGGCGTGATCCTCGGCGGCGCGGCGGCCGACCTCAGGGTCGGCGCCGGCGCCCAGGCCGCGGGTGAGATCGCGGCCCACGTCGAGTTTGACGTCGGCGTCGCTCATCAGCAGCGCCTGGGCATCCGTGTTGATGGCGATGAACTCGACTCCGCGGAGGCCAAGCTCGATCATGCGGTTGACGGCGTTGACACCGCCGCCACCGATTCCAACAACCTTGATGACTGCGAGGTAGTTCTGATTTGTTGTTGACACGTCCGGCCTCCGGTGGAACCCTAAACCTCTTGTCGAAGTTTAAAGTTATGCTGAGTATGCAATTCCTGCTTAGAAAGTTATGCGCCAGCCGAACAGGCTCGGGGAGGCGCGCCCGCGTGTCGCGAAGATCCAACCAACATCTCAGCGGAGAACGGCGCTATCCGGGGAGGACACGTCGTACTCGCCGACGCTGCCGACCGGGTGGCTCACGATCAGGGCCGCGAGCACGACCGCCTTGAAGTCCGACTTCTCCGCACTCCCCCACACAACGCGCGCGCCGCCCACGAGCGTGAGGGTGACGTCGTCCGTGGTGGCGGCGGTGACGGTGTCGAGGGTGGAACGGATGTCTGCCGGCAGGGCCGCGATCACGGCAGCCGCCGCCCGGAAGCCGGCACTGCCGACCCCGGCCCGCGCATCGATCGTGGCGTACCCGGCGGGGCGCTCCGCGCTGCTCTGGATCACTACCCCGGCCGCGTCGACCAGGTCGAACCCGGACTCGGTCACGAGGGCGCCGACGGGCTCCCGCTCGACGACGCGCACGACAAGGGTGTTCGGCGGACGGCTCTCGGTGACGTAGCTCTGGATCAGGGTGAAGGCGGACAGCTCCTTTTTCACCGCGTCGAAGTCCACGAGCGGCAACGGCGTGCCCAACTGGTCGTCGAGGGCCGATCGGATCTTCTCGGCGGGCACCCGGTTCGCCCCGACGACCTCAATGGTGTGAAGCGCCATCAGAGGCGAGAAGGTGCCGACGAGCACGAAGGCGACGAGCGCGGCCAGGGTGCCGAGCGCCGCCAGCCAGACGTTGCGCCGCCGACGGGAGCGCCAGGTGAAGCGGCGCACCTCCTCCCGTTCATAGAGTTTGCGGGCACGACGGGCGGCCCGGAGCTTGCGTCTGGCCCCGGCCGGAGTCAGCGCAGAGTCGCGGGGCTCCGTGGGTGCGGGCGCGGACGAAGGGGAAGAGTCCGGCGCCCGCAGCCGGGACACGGGTGCGATCGGGTCGGCGGCGGGAAGCGTGATCGGCTCGGTGTTCGTGTAGTCGCTGTGACCGCTCGACTGGCGTCCTCCCGGCTTGGGACGGGCTGTCTTCGCTGCGGCAGGCTTCGCCCCGGCGCTCTTCGCGGCGGTCGTCTTCGGCCCGGCGGCCCGCTCAGCGCCTGCCGGATGGCGGTCGTAGCCCTCGGGCCGCTTCATGATCGTCGGCGGGTCATCCGCGCGCCTGCGTGAGCGAGGCGAGCAGCTGGGGAACGATCCGGTAGACGTCGCCGCAGCCGAGGGTGACGACGAAGTCGCCGTCCCGGGCGATCGAGGCGACGTAGTCGGCGGCCTCCTGCCAGTCGGGCACGTAGACGACCTTGCCGGCATCCGTGAACCGTTCGGAAACGAGGGCGCCGGTCACGCCGGGCTCCGGGTCTTCCCGGGCGCCGTACACGCCGAGGACGACGGTCTGGTCCGCCTTCTCCTCAAGCGTCTGGGCGAATTCCTGGGCGAACAGCCGAGTGCGGCTGTAGAGGTGCGGCTGATGCACGGCGATGATCCGGCCGCCGCCGACCACCGTGCGGGCGGCGGACAGCGCCGCGGCCACCTCGGTGGGGTGGTGGGCGTAGTCGTCGTAGACGCTGACCCCACCCACGGTGCCGTGCAATTCGAAGCGGCGCTCGGTGCCGCCAAAATCCGAGATGGCGGCCAGGGACGCCTCCGGGGCGAAACCGAGGCCGACGAGCACCGCGAAGGCGCCGGCGGCGTTGATGGCGTTGTGCCGACCTGGGATTCGGAGGGTGGCGAAGTAATCGCTTCCGGCCCAGGCCACGCCGAAACGCACCGGTCCGTCGGTGACGACCGAGTGCACGCGCACGTCGGCCGCGGCGTCCTCGCCGAAGGTGATGACCCGTTTGCCGGCGAGCTTGCCCGTCACGCTGACCGCGCCGGCGTCGTCGGAGGAGATGACCACGAACTCGGTCGCGTTCTGTGCGAATTCGACGAACGCGGCCTCGAAGGCCTCGAGCGAACCGTAGTGGTCGAGGTGGTCAGGGTCGACGTTGGTGACCAGGGCGACGGCCGTGTTGTAGAGCAGGAACGAGCCGTCCGACTCGTCGGCTTCGACCACGAAGAGGTCGTCGGTGCCCGCGCCGGCCGACACGCCGAGCGATTCGATCACACCGCCATTGACGAAGCTGGGATGCGTGCCCAGGCCGAGCAGGCCGGTCACGATCATGCCGGTCGAGGTGGTCTTGCCGTGGGCGCCCGCGACGGCGACGAGGCGGTGCTTCTCGATCAGCCAGGCAAGCGCCTGGGAGCGGTGCAGCACGGGGAGACCGCGTTCGTTCGCCAGCACGTATTCCGGGTTGTCCTGCCAGAGTGCCCCCGTGACGACGAGGCTGTCGGCTTCGCCGACATTCTCAGCGGCGTGGCCGATCGCGATGTGGGCTCCCAGCTCGCGCAGGGCGAGCACGTTGTCGGACTCGCGCACATCCGAGCCGGTCACGGTATGCCCGGCGGCGAGGAACAGCCGTGCGATCCCGCTCATCCCGGAGCCGCCGATGCCCACAAAATGCACCGTGCCGAGGTCACGGGGAATGGTGAGGTTCAGGTCGGGCTTGATCACGGTTGCTGGCTCTTCTCAGTCGGAGACGAATGCTGGTGTGCGTTCGGTGCTGGTGTTCTGGTGCTTGAACAACGTTAGCCGCTGTGATCAGGCGAGGGCGGCGTGGATGAAGTCGGTCATTCGCGCCGAGCCGTCGAGTCCCCCGACGGATGCCGCCGCGACGCCCATCCGGCGCACGCGCTCCCGGTCGGTGAGCACGGGAACGAGCTCGTGCTGCACCCAGTTCGGCACGAAGTCCGCATCGTCGACGAGGATCCCGCCGCCGGCGCGCACGACGTCCGCCGCGTTGAAGCGCTGCTCGCCGTTGCCGACGGGGTACGGCACGTAGACGGCCGGGATGCCGAGAGCGCTGAGTTCGCACACGGTTCCGGCGCCGGCCCGGGACACCGCGAAGTCCGCCGCGGACAGCGCCAGGTCCATCCGGTCGCAGTAGGAGATCAGGCGGTAGTGGTGCAGACCTGGGTCTGTCACCTCCGACTTCTCACCGGTGATGTGCAGCACCTGCCAGCCGGCCTTGATCAGACCGGGAGCCGAGGAAGCGATGGTGTTGTTCAGGCGCCGAGCGCCCAGGGATCCGCCGGTGACCAGCAGGGTGGGGCGGTCGGCGTCGAGGACGAAGAGCGCCAAGGCCTCCGGGCGCGCCTGAGCCCGGTCAAGCTCGGCGATCTCGGGTCGCAGCGGCATCCCGACGACGTGCGGGTGGCGGATCCGGGTGCCGGGAAAGGCCACCGCGACGTGGCGGGTGAAGCAGGCGCCGAGCCGGTTGGCCAGCCCGGCCCGAAAATTGGCCTCGTGGATGACGATCGGCACCCCCGCCCGGCGTGCCGCGAAGTAGGCCGGGGTCGATACGTAGCCGCCGAACCCGACGACGACGTCGACCGTGCGGAACCGGATCAGATCGGCCACGTCGCCAATGGCCCGGTTCAGCCGTGGCAAAAAAGAGAGGGCCTGTCGGTTCGGCCGGCGTGGGAAAGGCAGTCGGGGAACGAAGACGAGCTCGTAGCCGCGGGCCGGCACCAGGCGGGCCTCGAGGCCCTCCCTGGTGCCGAGAACGATGACTGTCGCATCCGGTTCCCGGCTCATGATGGTGTCGGCGACGGCCAGCAACGGGTTCACGTGGCCGGCGGTTCCGCCCCCGGCCAGCAGATAGGTGGTCACTGTCGGGCTCCTGACGTGTCGGTTGACATGGCGGCGCGTCGTGGCGGCTCCGCGTGGTCGCCCCGGGTGAATGAGAGCACGATGCCGATCGCACCGAGGGTCGTGAGCAGGGCGGTGCCGCCGGCGGACACCAGCGGGAGCGGAACACCCAGCACCGGGAACACGCCCAGGACCACGCCGATGTTGACGAAGGCCTGGCCGATCAGCCAGACGAGCACGGCGGCCGTCGACACGCGGGCCTGCAGGCTCGTGCTGGTGCGCATGATGCGCAGGAACGCGAAGGCCAGCAGGATGAACATGAATAGGACGACGATGGCCCCGATCAGTCCGAGTTCCTCGCCGACGATGGCGAAGATGTAGTCGTTGTCGGCCGCGGGCAGCCAGGACCACTTGGCCTTGGAGTTGCCGAGCCCGACGCCGAAGATCCCGCCGTTAGCGAGTGCCCAGGTGCCGTGCAGCGGCTGCCAGCAGGGTGCCGAGATGGGGCCGTCGAGATCTTCGCAGCCGGCTCCCATGAAGCTCAAGATGCGCGTCATCCGGTTCGTGCTCGTCAACGCCATCAGAACCGCGAGCACGACCCCGGCGCCGAGAGGCACTGCCAGGAGGCGCAGTCGCACGCCGGCGAAGAACAGGGCTCCGAAGAGGATACCGGCCATGATCAGGACGGTTCCGAGGTCACCGCCGATGAGCACGAGCAGCACGGCGCCGCCGCCCACGCCGAAAACCGGAATGTACACGTGGCGCCAGTCATCGAGCCGTTTCTCCTTCTGCGACAGGATCATGCCCAGCCAGACGACGAGGGCGAGTTTGATCGCCTCGGAGGGTTGGAACTGGACTCCGCCGACCGACAGCCAGTTGGTGTTGCCGGCCACCTCGACGCCCAGCGGCGTGAACACGACCAGGCATTGCAGGAGACAGGCGACGATGAGCATCGGCCAGGCCACACGCCGCCAGAACTTCAGCGGCAGGTGGCTGATCATCAGCATCACCGGAACGCCGATCAGCGCGAATCCCCCCTGGCGCAGGACGGTGCCGAAGAAGCCGGTGTTCTCCAGGTAGGAGTCGACCGAGGAAGACGACAGCACCATGACCAGGCCGAACACGACGAGGAACAGGGCCGTGCCGAGCAGCAGGAAATAGCTCGCGGACTCGGCCTTGAACACCCGGCCGAAATGAATTCGGGTGGAGGCGACGGGCGCGGCCTGCCTAGGCGCCGGGGTTCGAGGCGGAGTCTTCATCCGCCTCACCTCCCAGGTGCTCCCGTACGGCTTCTGCGAACAACCGGCCCCGCTGGGCGTAGTCGGTGAACTGGTCCATAGACGCCGCGGCCGGGGCCAGCAGCACGACGTCGCCGGTTTCTGCGAGACCGGCCGCGAGGCGGACCGCCCCGGGCATCACCTGACCAGTGTCGTCGGCGTCGATCTCGAACACCGGCAGCTCCGGCGCGTGTCGCGCGAATGCGTCCCGTAACACGGAGCGGTCGGCTCCGATGATCACGGCCCCGCGCAGGTGGCCGACGTGCCGGGCTACCAGGTCATCGACGTCGACGTCCTTGAGCAGGCCGCCGACCAGCCAGACGACGGTCTCGAAAGCGGTGAGCGAAGCATCCGCCGCATGCGGGTTGGTGGCCTTCGAGTCGTCGATCCAGCGGATGCCGGCAAACTCGGCAACGATCTCGATCCGGTGCGCGTCGAGGCGGAAACCCTCCAGGACGTCGTGGATGACGCCGGGCGCGACGCCGAAGGACCGGGCCAGAGCGCTGGCAGCGAGGATGTCAGCGAGCAGGTGCGGCGCGCTGAGCCCGCGGGCCCGGAGTTCCGGCGCGGTGGTGATCTCGATGGCGGTCTCGAACCGGTCCTCGTGGAACGCGCGGTCGCAGAGGATGCCCTCGACGATGCCGAAGTCGCTGGGCCCGGGGGCGCCGAGGCCGAAGCCGATGGCCCGGGCACCCTCCTGCACGTTGGCGTCCTCGACCATGCGGATGGTCGCGGCATCCGCCTTGTTGTAGACGCAGGCCACCTGGGTATTGGCGTAGACAGTGGCTTTCGCATCGCGGTACGCTTCGGCCGAACCGTGCCAGTCGAGGTGGTCGTCGGCGATGTTGAGGCAGACGCTGGAGAACGGCACGAGGGCGCCGGGACCGGTGCGGGGCAGGTGGTGAAGCTGGTAGCTGGAGAGTTCGACCACGAGCACGTCCCAGCCCTGCGGGTCGCGCACGGCGTCGAGGACGGGCACACCGATGTTGCCGCAGGGTGCGACGCGCAGGCCGGCGGCGGCGAGCATGGTGGCCGTCAGCTGCACGGTGGTGGTCTTGCCGTTGGTGCCGGTGACGAGGATCCACTCGGCCGCGGGCCCGACCTTGTCCCGCAGGCGCCAGGCCAGCTCGATGTCTCCCCAGACCGGTACCCCGGCCCGAGCGGCCCAGAGCAGCAGAGCGTGGTCGGGGTGGTAGCCGGGCGAGGCGATCAGAACCTCCGGCCGGTGCCGGGTCAGTTCATGCGGAACGACGCCCGGCGCGGCCCGCACCAGTCCCGCCCCGATCACGTCGAGCAGGCGGATGGTGTCGGCAGGGGCGTCCCCCGCCACGACGAGCACATCCGCGCCCAGTTCAACGAGGGTGTCGGCGGCTGCGAAGCCGGTGACGCCCAGACCGAGCACGGCGACACGGAGGCCGGACCAGTCGGAGTGCCAGCTGGTCAACCCGTCGAGGCGCGCGGCGTCAGCCCCAGCGGACCCGGCCTCATCGGCGTGGCGACCAGCCACTAGCTGGCCAGCCATTCGAGGTAGAAGGTGCCGACGCCGGCGGCCACGAACAGCCCGCCGATGATCCAGAAACGCACCACCACGGTGACCTCGGCCCAGCCCTTGAGCTCGAAGTGGTGATGGATGGGGCTCATCAGGAAGATGCGCTGGCCGCGGGTCACCTTGAAGTAGGCGCGCTGCACGATCACCGATCCGGCCTCGATCACGAACAGGCCGCCGATCAGCACGAGCAGCAGTTCGGTGCGGCTCAGGATGGCCAGGGCGGCGAGGGCGCCGCCGATGCCGAGCGAACCGGTGTCGCCCAGGAAGATCTTGGCCGGCGAGGTGTTCCACCAGAGGAAGCCGATCAGGCCGCCGACGATGGCCGCGGAGACGATGGCCAGGTCGAGCGGGTCCCGAACGTCGTAGGCGCGGTAGAGGTCGGCGATGTCCGCTCCCCCGAAGCGGGCCTGGTTGGACTGCCAGAAGCCGATCACGATGAACGCGCCGATCGACAGGATCGACGACCCGGTGGCGAGCCCGTCGAGGCCGTCGGTGACGTTGACGCCGTTGGACGTGGCCGTCACGATCAGACAGATCCACAGCACGAACAGGGAGATGCCGATGATGCTGCCCAATTGCATGAAGTCCAGCGGCAGATCTCGCAGGAACGAGATCTTAGTCGACGCCGGCGTGACACCGTTGGCGTTCGGAAACTGGATGGCCAGGATGGCGAACGTGCCGGCCACGAGAACCTGGCCGGTGATCTTGGCCCAGCCGCCGAGCCCGAGGCTGCGCTGGTTGCGCGTTTTCAGGAAGTCGTCGACGAAGCCGACCATGCCGAGGCCCACCATCATGAACAGCACCAGCAGCGGCGACGCCGTGACCGGGGACCCGGTCAGCCACATCGCCGAGAAATAGCTGACCACGGCGCCGAGGATGATGATGATGCCACCCATGGTGGCCGTGCCGCGCTTGGCGTGGTGGCTCTGCGGGCCGTCGTCGCGGATGAATTGTCCCCAGCCCAGCTTCTTGAACAGCCGGATGAACAGCGGCGTCAGCGACAGGGTGAAGACGAGGGAGAAGGCTCCGGCCATCAAAAGTGCTCTCACGAGAACCACTCTCCCAGACGGTCGCCCAAAAATCTCAGGCCGGCGGAATTGGAGGATTTCACCAGCACGGTGTCCCCCGGTTGCACCGTGGCGCAGAGCAGGTCGAAGGCCTCGTCGGCATTCTCGACGAAGGCCGACTCCCCGTCCCAGGATCCCTCGTTGATGGTGCTGATGTGCATGCGCCGGGCGCCGCGCCCGACGACGATGAGCTGGGAGATGTTGAGGCGCACGGCGAGCAGCCCGACGCGGTCGTGCTCCTCACCAGCCAGTTCGCCCAGCTCGCTCATCTCGCCGAGAACCGCGATGGTGCGCCGGCCGGGAACACCGATCTGGGCGAGGGTCTTGAGCGCCGCCGTCATGGAGTCCGGGCTGGCGTTGTAGGCGTCGTTGATGACGGTCACCCCGTCCCGGCCGCCCATGACCTGCATGCGCCAACGTTCGGCGGTCTGCACGGATTCGAGGGCGGAGACGATGTCGTCGATCGCGACCCCCAGGATCTCGGCGGCGGCGGCGGCGGCCAGAGCGTTCATGACATGGTGTTCGCCGAGCACCTGGAACGCCACCGGGCGGGACTGGCCCGAGGCCAGGTGCAGCGTGAACGTCGTTCCGGACGCGGAGGCGTGCACCGCGGTCGCGCGCACTCCCTCGTCGCCGTACTGGCCGAACCAGACGATCCGGGCCCGGGTGGAGGCGGCCATACCGGCGACGCGCGGGTCGTCGGTATTCAGCACGGCGACATCCGTCGCCAGCAGCTCGGTGACCATTTCGGTCTTCGCGCGGACCGTGGCTTCGATGCCTCCGAATTCGCCGGCGTGGGCGAGGCCGACCTTGAGCACGATCCCGATGTCGGGACGGGCCATCCGGATGAGCCGGGCGATCTCTCCGACGCCGCTCGCGCCCATCTCCGCCACCAGGAAACGGGTGTCGCGGGTCAGTTCGAGCATGGTCAGCGGCGCGCCGACCTCGTTGTTGAAAGATGCGCGGGCCGCGACGGTCGGGCCGACGCGCTCGAGCACGGCGCGGAGCAGGTTCTTCGTCGTGGTCTTGCCGTTGGATCCGGTGACGGCGACGATCTTGAGGTTGCCGGCTTCCCGCACGCGGGCCACGACGTCGGTGGCGAGGGCGCCGAGGGCGAGCACGGCGTCCGGCACGACGATCTGCGCCACGGGGAGATCAAGGTGTCGTTCGACGATCAGCAGGGTGGCGCCGCGTTCGACGGCGGCCGGGGCGAAGAGGTGGCCGTCAGTCACCGCACCGGGCTTGGCCACGAAGATGGAGCCGGGAACGGTGTCGCGCGAGTCGGTGTGCACCATTCCGTCGGTCACGGAGTCGATGCTCCGAGAGGTTCCGTCCAGGTGGAGCGTGCCGTCGACGGCCAAGGCGATCTGGCTCAGGGTCAGGGCGATCATCTACAGCCACCCCGCATCGCGCAGCGCCTGGCGGGAATCGTCCCGGGCGGAGTACGGAATCTTCACGCCGGCAACCTCGTGGTAATTTTCATGGCCGGGTCCCGCATACAAGATCGCGTCGCCTTCTTTCGCTAGGGACAGCGCCGTCCGGAACGCCGTCCGGGGGTCGGGCACCTCATGGAACTCTCCGCCGGGCACGGCCTCCCGTGCGGCAGTGAGCAGAGTGGCACGAATGGCCGCGGGGTCCTCGAACCGAGGGTGGAAGTCGGTGATCACGACGACATCCGCCCCGCGGGCAGCGATCGCCCCCATGTCCGCCCGTTTCGTGGTGTCGCGGTCGCCGTCGGCGCCGAAGACCATGATCAGTCGGCCGGGAGTGAACTTACGGATGGCGGCGAGGGTGTTCAGGAACGCGTCCGGGCTGTGCCCGTAGTCGATGTAGACGAGCGGTCCCGTGTCCCCGGAGATGCGCTCGGCGCGCCCGGGGATGTAGACGTCGATTCCGCCGTCACGATCGAGGGAATGGGCGATCGCCTCGAGGTCGTAGCCGGATTCGACCAGCATCAGGATGGCCAGGGCGGCGTTGGCGGCCATGAACCAGCCGACCAGGGGAACCCGGGTCTGCAGGCGGCGCCCTTCGGGGCCCTCGAGCAGGAACTCGGTGTACAGCGCGCTCTCGGAGACGATGGACATGTGCCAGTCGGCGGCGACGTCCGGGTTGCTGCTCAGGGTGGTGGCGGGGATGCGGCACTCGTCGACGATGCGGCGGCCCCAGTCGGAGTCGACCGTGATGACGCCCCGCCGGGAGCGGTCGGGCTGGAACAGCTCGAGTTTGGCCTGGAAGTACTCGTCGAGGCCCGCGTAGTCGTCGAGGTGGTCGTGACTCAGATTCGTGAACCCGGCGACGTCGAAGACGAGCCCGTCCACGCGGTGGCGGGTCAGCGCCTGGGCGGACACCTCGATCGCAACGGCGCGCACCTCGGCCTCTCGCATGCGGGAGAGGAGGGCGTGCAGCTCGGTTGCCTCCGGGGTCGTCAGCGAGCTCACCACGGCGAGGTCGCCGATGCGGCGCTCGGCCGTCGAAGTGAGGCCGGCCACGACGCCCAGCTGGTTGAGCAGGGCGAAGAGGAGGTAGACCACGCTGGTCTTGCCGTTGGTGCCGGTGACGGAGAAGAGCGTGGCCGGATTGGCGTCGGTGCGGTAGATCCAGGCGGCGACGGCACCGAGCGCGGCGCGCGCGTCCGGGGTCACCAGGATCGGCAGGCCGCTGTCTGCGGCCAGCACCGCCCCGGCCTCATCGGTCAAAATCGCGACCGCACCGGACTCGCGGGCGCCGCCGGCGTAGGTCGCGCCATGACTCGCGCGCCCGGGAACGCCGACATAGAGGTCTCCGGGCTGAACGGTTCGGGAGCTCAGGCTCACGCCGGTGACCTCGAGGCCATCGACATCGCCGTGCACATACAGTTCGAATTCATCGACCAGTCCCGACAACGATCTGGGGACCGGATGCTGAGGACGGAGAGCCGAGGGTGCCAATTCGGTCACGGGGCTCGCTTTCTTACCAGGTACCGGGAAGGGCAGGTGCGGTGGCGCCCGAGGGGACTGCCCGGTACTTCTTCAGCACCTGACTCATGACCTCTTGAAAGATCGGAGCAGATGCCGCGGAAGAGTTCAGTTTAACAGGGTCGGCGAGGCTGACCGAAACGACATACTGCGGATCGTCGCCCGGAGCGAAGCCGGAGACCGACACCAGGTACCCCTTGGTGTACCCACCCCGACCATCGGGCATCTGCGCCGTCCCGGTCTTCGCGCCCACCCGGTAGCCCGGAATCTCCCACGTCTTGGCCAGCCAGGCCTTCTGGTAGACCATCTCGAGGATGTCTGCGGTCTCCCGGGCGGCGGCGGCCGACACGACCGGGGTGCCGACCGCTTCGGGCACGTCGGTCATGCTGCCGTCAGCGTGGCGGCAGCCTGCGACCAGCTGCACGGGCATCCGCACGCCGTTGTTGGCCAGGGTCTGGTAGATGCTGGAGACCTGGATGGCCGTGGTGGTGAGCCCCTGACCGAACATGGTCGCGTACTTGGTCTGGTTGTCCCAATCTTCGAAGGGGCGCAGGGTGCCGGATTCCTCGGCGAGGAAACCGGACTCCGAGGCCGAGCCCACACCGAACTTACTCATATATTCGTAGCGCTGCTGGTCACTGATCAACTCGCCGAACTTCGACATGCCCGTGTTCGAAGACTCGATCATCACGCCCGTGAGGGTGAGGTTCAGGTCGGCGTGGTTGGAGCTATCGTTCACGTTGGCACCGTTGGGAGGCAGGTACCGGTAGGGCGCGACGACCCGGCTCAGCGGGGTGGCGGCCCCCGCGTCGAGAACGGATGCCGTGGTCAGCGCCTTGTACGTAGAACCGGGCTCGAAGGGGGCGGTGAAGGCCCGGGAGCCGCGGTCCTCGGCGTCGGGGGTGCCGTTGACGTTGTTGGGGTCGACCGACGGGTAGTCGGCGACCGCGACGAGCTTCCCGGTCTTCACCTCCTGCACCACCACGTTGCCCCAGGCCGCGCCTGTGGCGACGGCCTGTTCGGCCAGCACCTGCTGCACGAACCACTGCAGGTCGGAGTCGATGGTCGTGACGACGTCGCCGCCGTCCTTGGCCCGGACCGTGGTGACGGTGCTCTGGGGCAGGCGCACGCCATCCGCTCCCTTCTCATAGGTCTCCGTGCCGTTGGTGCTCGCGAGGCAGGCGTCCTGCCCGAGCTCGATGCCGGCCTGAGCCTCTCCCCCGGAGGAGACGAATCCGACCAGGTTGCCGGCCACGGCGCCGTCCGGGTAGACCCGGCCCGGGTTCTTCTCGGCGTACATCCACGGGATGTCGAGCTGGTCGATGGCCCGGAACACCGAGACGTCCACGGCCCGCACGACGACGGCGTAGTCGGAGTCCTTGTCGGCGGCCAGGGAGCCGGAGATGACCTGGAGGATCTCGTCGCCGGTCTGCCCGGTGAGGGCGCCCACCTCCGCGGCCGCCTGCGCGACCGTCACGGTCACGTCCCCATCGTCGGTGGTGCGGTCGAATTCCGCGGCGTTCCGCGGAGACAGGGTGATGTCGTACCGCATGACCGTGCCGGCCAGGACGACCCCGTTCGTGTCGACGATGTCTCCGCGGGCTCCGTAGACGGGCTGCTCGACCGACCGGTTGCCCAGCGAGTCGGCGCTGAGCGTCTCGGCGCGCACGACCTGGATGTCGACGAGCCTGACCACGAATACGGCCACGAACACGAGCAGGATCAGGATCGTCGCGGCACTGCGCCGCCTGCTGGACCGGGAGCTGCTCGCCACCTGCGATTCCTTACTGCGGCCGGGGCCGCGGGTTGGGCGCGTTCTGGGAACGAAACTAACGGGAGGCGGGCGGGACGTCCCTCGCGAGACGGGCGAACCGGGGCGGGCTAGCGGGTCGTGGGCGTCGGCAGAGCGTTGGGTTCGGCTGCCGGGGCAACCGCCGCGGGGACCTCGGCCGGTGAACCGCCGAGGCTGGCTCCCTGACCGGTGTTCTGCGGAAGTTCCGTGACCAAAGGTACGCCGGCGAGGAGCGAGTTGGGCACCAGACTCGCCGTACCGGCCGAGCTTCCGCTGGCGGAGGCGGGCGCGCCGAGAACGGCGGCGTCGGACAGGCGGAGGTACACCGGGTTGGAGTTGCTGACCATGCCGAGTGCTTCCGCGTTCGCGGCCAGGCTCTGCGGGGACGAGACCCGCACGAGGTCCTCGGTGACGCTCTCCGCCGTGCGCCCGAGTTCGACCTGGCTGGCCTGCAGCCGGGACACCTCGTAGGCGGACTGGGAGATCCCGACGCTCAGCAGCAGCTGGGCGAGCACGATGGCAGCCACGCCGGTGACGGCCGAGAGGGCGTAGACGATCTTCGGACGCGCGTGACGCTGGCTGCGCGGCGAGACGATCTCGATGTGGCGAGGCTCCGGCACCGAAGCGGTGTCGGGGGTGCTCTCCCAGTTGGGTCGTTGTGCGCGTGCGAGGTTGTCACTCATGCGGCTCTCCTCAGTCGCTCGGCGGCGCGAAGGCGAACCGGCGTTGCGCGCGGGTTTCTCGCCTTTTCTTCGTCCGAGGCCAATTCGGCCCCTCGGATCACAAGCTTGAACAGTGGTTTGTGTTCGGGAAGTTCGATCGGCAATCCGGCAGGGGCGGTGGAGCCGGATGCCTTCGCCAGGGTCTTCTTCACAATCCGGTCCTCGAGGGACTGGTAGGCCATGACGACGATGCGCCCACCGACCGCGACCGAATCGAGCGCTGCGGGAATGGCGCGCTCGAGCACGGCGAGTTCCTGGTTGACCTCGATGCGCAGCGCCTGGAAGACCCGCTTCGCGGGGTGTCCGGCGCGCTGAACGACGACCGGTGTGACGGCGGTGATCACGGAGACCAGCTGGGCCGACCGCACGAACGGGGTGGTCTCCCTGGCCTCGACGATGGCCTTGGCGTAGCGTGCCGCCAGCTTCTCCTCGCCGTACTCGTGGAAGATCCGGCGCAGCTCCTGCTCGCTGTACGTGGCCACGATGCGCTCGGCCGTCAGGTCGCTGGTGTTGTCCATGCGCATGTCCAGCGGCGCGTCCTTGGAATAGGAGAAACCACGCTCGACCCGGTCGAGCTGGAGCGAGGACACGCCGAGGTCGAAGAGCACGCCGGACACCTCGCGGATGCCGAGGCCGGCCAGCGCGTCCTGGATACCGTCGTAGACGGTGTGCACGAGGTGAACCCGGTCGCGGAACGGCTTCAGCCGCTCCTCGGCGATCGCGAGGGCGTCGAGATCCCGGTCGAGTCCGACCAGGACGAGCCCGGGGAATCGCTGCAGGAACGCCTCGGCGTGCCCGCCCATGCCGAGAGTGGCGTCGACGAGCACGGCGCCGGGTCGTTCCAGTGCCGGTGCGAGCAGCTCGACGCAGCGGTCGAGCAGAACTGGGGTGTGGATGTCGTTGATGGCCATAGTCCCGGGTGGTTCCTGATTCCTGATCCCCATCCATTCGTCTCTGCCACCGGGGAAGTGTGTCAGGCAGAACGGCTGGGAGTCAGGCGTCAGGAGCTAGATGAGTCCCGGAATCACCTCCTCCGTGATGTTGGCGAATGGTTCTTCCTGTTCGGAGAGGTACGCGTCCCAGGCGGCGGTGTCCCAGATCTCGACCCGGTTGCCGGCGCCGATCACGGTGAGGTCCCGGTCGAGCCCGGCCCAGGCGCGCAGGTTCGCGGGGATGGTCACCCGGTTCTGTTTGTCGGGCTGCTCTGCGCTCGCGCCGGAGAACATCATGCGACTGAAGGAGCGCCCGCTCTGGTCCGTGAGCGGCGCCTGGGAGATCTTCGCGTAGTACGCCTCGAACTCCCGGGTCGTGAACACGTAGAGGCAGTTCTCCTGGCCTCGGGTCATGACGATCCCGGGAGACAGCTCGTCCCGGAATTTTGCGGGAAGGATGATGCGGCCTTTTTCGTCGAGCTTGGGGGCGTACGTGCCAAAGAACATTCATCTCCCCCTCTCATCCGGTCACGGTCCAGATCTTGCTCCACTTTACTCCACTTTGATCCACTAAACAGAATAAACGCGCAAATATTGGAGACATTCTCCCTACTGATCTGCATGAACACGGGGAAAAGCAGAGTGGAGGGAAATCCAACGCCGGGATTCATTTCGCGCCGTTTTCGGGCACAAAAAAAGGGCCGATCGGATGATCGGCCCTGTCTGCGAGGTGCGGTGGAGCGGAAGTGCAGTCGAGCGGTGGTGAGGAGGTTACTGCTGGCCGTCCTGGCGACGATCCCAGCGTTCGTTCATGCGATCCATGAAACCGCGCTGAGACGACCGCTGCTGCTGGTTCGGACGGGAGCGCGGAGCGGCTGCGGACATCCGCCGGGCGGACTTGCTGGGCGTGGTCGCGAACAACACCCCGGCAAACATGATGATGAAGCCGAGGACGCCGAGCCAGAGCTGCTGGATGGCCACGCCGGCGATGAGAGCACCGATGCCGGCAACCGCGGCCAGAACCCCGATGGAAATCGAGCGGTAGTCGGGCCGGAGGCTGCTGCCACCGACGGTCGCCACGAAGTCGGCGTCATTGTGGTAAAGGCCGCGCTCCATCTCTTCGAGGAGTCGCTGCTCTTGTTCCGAAAGCGGCATCTCATTCCTCCTATTTAGGATCGCGCTGTGCCTCACCGAGTCTAACCCCGCCGTGATGGCTAGGCTAGGCAAGTGGCGCAAAGCAATCATCTGATCGATCTGGTTCATTCTCGCATCGACGAATTCCTCGAAACTCGTTTACCAATTGTGACAACCATCAGCCCCGATCTCACGCCGCTGGTGGAGTTCTCACGGCAGTTTCTCAGCGGTGGCAAACGCTTCCGGGCGCTGTTCTGCTACTGGGGCTGGCAGAGCGTCGGCACAGGCGGATCCACTGGTGCGAACAGGGATTCCGACCACGCCCTGACCGCGCTGGTGCCGGTCATCTCCGCGGCGGCGGCCCTGGAAATCTTCCATGCGGCAGCACTCGTCCACGACGACATCATCGATAATTCGGATACCCGGCGCGGCGCGGCCTCCGCCCACAAACTCTTCGAGGGCATGCACGGCCAAAGCGGATGGGCAGGCAGCCAGGTCGCGTTCGGCCGGGCCGCCGGAATCCTTCTCGGCGACCTCCTGCTGGGCTGGAGCGATGAGCTGCTCGACGAGGGGCTCGCGGCAGCCACCGACGCGTCGGTCGCGGTCCGGGCACGGATAGAATTCAACCGGATGCGCACCGAGGTCACCGTGGGCCAGTACCTCGACATCTTCGAAGAACGCGCCTGGTTCACCCAGCCCGAATCGGAACTCTTCGACCGGGCGCTGCGGGTCATCGTCTTCAAGTCGGCCAAGTACAGCGTGCAAGCGCCGCTCGTGATCGGCGCAGCCCTGGCCGGCGCCGGCCCGGACCACCTCGACGCCCTGCGTGCCTTCGGACTGCCGCTCGGCATCGCATTCCAACTTCGGGACGACCTGCTCGGGGTGTTCGGCGACGCCTCCGTCACCGGCAAACCGAGCGGCGACGACCTCCGCGAGGGCAAACGCACTGTACTGGTCGCTCTGGCGCGCGAGAACCTGACGGGCACGGCCCGCGAGAACCTGGACGCGCTCCTCGGCGACCCGCTGCTGACGGAAGCACAGATCGGGATGTTGCAGCGCGCCATCGTCGACAGCGGCGCCGTCGAGCGGATCGAGGCGCTCATCGACTCGAACGTCGCCGAGGCCCTCGCAGCTCTCAAGGGATCACCGATCAGCGGCGCGGTCACGACGCGGCTGATGGAGCTGGCCGAGACGGTGACCCGCCGAGCGTTCTAGGAGCGCGGAAAAGTCAGGCGAGCGCCTGGGCGACCCGGCGCACTTCGGCCTTACGGCCGGCAAGCAGTGCCTGGACCGGGGGAACGCCGAGGCTGCCGTCGACCTCAAGGAGCCAGCGCATCGCCTGCTCGTCACTGAAGCCGTCGTCGGAGAGCACGATCAGCGTGCCGCGCAGCTCGGGCAGCGGGGCGCCGTCCCTGATGAACGCGGCGGGAACCTGCAAGGGGCCGTTGTCACGGCGCATGGCGAGCAGCTGCTTGTCGTCGATCAGCTGACGCACGCGGCTCTGGCTGACGCCGAGCACCCGGACGAGGTCGGCGATGGACAGCCACTCTTGATCTGAGAACGATTCAGTCACTCATCAAGCCTCCCATGATTCGACGGGGCGGACAAACTCTCATGGCGCAAACGCGCGTGTTGATGCCCAGAATGGGGGCCAACCTGATTGACTGGGCAATACTGTGCCAGCACCGCTGTCGCACGCAATCGACGGGAGCGGAATGTCGGCACCAGCCAGCAGGAACAGTCCAGCCAGCAGCAGCAGCGACGTGAATTCTTCGACGCCCGGCGAGGGCCGCCACCGGCACGCCACCGAACGACGGGGTCTGGGCGTCCTGGTCACCGTCCCGCTCGTGCTGATCAGCACGATCGCGATCAGCCTGAACCTGGTGTCGCCGGCGGATGCCGCCACCATCGCGAAGAAGCCGCTCAAGAGCAAGAGCATCCTGCCGACCGCGGTGCCCGCCGACGCAGGTCGGCAGAGTATCGCCGCCGTCGCGGCGCCGACCCAGTACCAGGTCGTCGAAGGCGACACCGTGAGCAACGTGGCCGGACGATTCGGTCTCTCCACCGCATCCGTGCTCGCCCTCAACGGCCTTGGCTGGTCCGCGGTGATCTTCCCGGGCCAGATGCTGACCCTGGCCGGCCTGGCGCAGCCGTCCGCTCCGGCTCCGGCGCCCGTCGCCGCCGAGATCTCGCGGTACCTGATCCAGAGCGGGGACACGCTTTCCGGCGTTGCCGCCGCGCACGGGCTCTCCCTCGAGGCCCTGCTCCGCGTGAACGGGCTCGACGCGGGCAGCATCATCTTCCCCGGGCAGGCCGTCGTGCTGCCGCCGGGCGACGGTGCCGCACCGGTCTCGGCCGCGCCGGTCTCGGCCGCGCCGGCCGCAGCCGTCGCCCCGCTGAATGCTTCCGGCACGCACACGATCGCCGCCGGCGAGACCATCGGAGCCCTCGCGGCCGCGGCGGGCGTCTCGGTGCAATCCGTGCTCGACGCCAACGGCCTCGGCTGGTCCAGCATCATCTACCCCGGCCAGGTCCTGTCGATCCCGTCCGGCTCCGTTCCCGCGGCGCCGGCGATGGAATCGGCGATCCTCATCGAGGAGGCCGCCCCTGCGCCGTCTGCAGCGCCCGGCGAGGTCACGCCGCTCAGCGAGGACATGCGCCGGCACGCCGAAATCATTATCGCGAGCGGTCGCCGCGCGGGTGCCGGCGACTCCGCAATCGTGATCGCCCTGGCCGCCGCGGCCCAGGAATCCGGGCTGCGCAACGTGCAGTACGGCGACCGCGACTCCCTCGGCCTCTTCCAGCAACGCCCCAGTTTCGGCTGGGGAACCCCCGAGCAGGTGCTCGACCCGGAGCGGGCCAGCCTCGCCTTCTTCGGCGGCCCCGTGAACCCCAACCCCGGCATCACGCGCGGACTGCTCGACATCCCCGGCTGGGAGTCGATGACCGTGACCGAGGCCGCGCAGACCGTGCAGATCTCGGCTCACCCGAACCACTACGCGAAGTGGGAAACATCGGCCCGGGCCTGGCTGGCCGATCTCGGCTGACCTGCAGCTCGCATCCGCTCAGGCTTGAAAACCCTGACTTGCGAGTGTTCCGGCACAAGGAACGGCTTCGCAATCCCTAGACTCGACTAGTGAGCGATACCCCTGCCGATCCCATGGTCGGCCGTCTGATAGACGGCCGCTATCAGGTGCGCTCCCGGATCGCCCGCGGTGGCATGGCCACCGTGTACCTCGCGACCGACCTGCGCCTCGAACGCCGGGTCGCCATCAAGATCATGCACGGGCACCTCGCCGACGACAACACGTTCAAGGCCCGGTTCGTGCAGGAGGCCCGCTCGGCCGCCCGGCTCGCGCACCCGAACGTGGTCAACGTCTACGACCAGGGCCAGGATGCCGATATGGCCTATCTGGTCATGGAATACCTGCCCGGCATCACTCTGCGCGACCTGCTCAAGGACTACGGCCGGCTCACCAGTGAGCAGACGATGGACATCCTCGAGGCGGTGCTCTCGGGCCTCGCCGCCGCGCACAAAGCGGGAATCGTGCATCGCGATCTCAAGCCGGAGAACGTTCTCCTGGCCGACGACGGCCGCATCAAGATCGGCGACTTCGGACTCGCCCGGGCCGTCAACAACAACACGGCCACCGGGCAGGCCCTGCTCGGCACGATCGCCTACCTCTCCCCCGAACTCGTCACGCGGGGCATCGCGGATGCCCGCAGCGACATCTACGCGCTCGGCATCATGACCTACGAGATGCTTACCGGCGAGCAGCCCTATGTCGGCGAAGCGCCCATGCAGATCGCCTACCAGCACGCGAACGACACCGTGCCCATGCCAAGCGCGCGGATACCCGCGATTCCGCACGAGCTCGACGAACTGGTGCTCTGGGCCACCGCCCGCGACCCGGAGCAGCGCCCCCGGGACGCACGTGTCATGCTCGATCAGCTGCTCGACCTCGACAAGCTCGTGCGCCCGGCTCCCCCGGCGACCGGACAATCCGCGACCATGGTGCTGCCCGGCGGCGTGACCGCAGCGGTGGCCGACGCGGACACCCAGATCCTCGGCGGTGCCCCGCTCGCCCCGGCGGTGGCCGGCGTGGCCACGGCGGCTTCTGCCTCGGCACCCGCCACCACCATTCTCCTGGCCGACAAGGCCCGCACACGCAAGTTCCGCGGCTTCTGGCTCTTCGCGCTGGTGCTCATGCTGGCAGCCCTTGCCGGCGGAACCGGCTGGTTCTTCGGCAACGGCCCCGGCTCGGAGGTCCCGATTCCCGCCCTCGTCTCGGTGTCCCCCGACGACGCGACCGCCCAGCTCACCGGGCTCGGGCTGGAGGCGGCGCTCGGCACCGAGTTCAGCGGCACCATCCCCGCCGGCCTCGTCTCCAGCACCAACCCGGATTCAGGCACCCGCGTGGCGAAGGGCAGCACGGTGACGCTGCGTGTATCCCAGGGCCCGCAGCCGATCGTTCTGCCCGTGCTGGCGGGATTGACGGCCGATGCTGCGACCTCCGCCGTCACGGAGCTGAAGGCAGGCATCGGGGCGACCGATTCCCTCTTCGACGACACGGTGGAATCGGGCCTGGTCATCTCCGCGAGCCGCGAAACCGACGCCGGGGACGTCTCCCAGGGTGGGGACTACTTCGTGGGCATGAACGTCAATCTGGTTCTCTCGCTCGGCCCCGTACCGGACGTGTCCGGCGAATCCGTCAAGGACGCCACCGCGATCCTGGCGGAGAAGGGGCTGCTCGTCACCCCCGGCGACGAGGTCTACAGTGAGTCGATCGCCGAGGGAGACGTCGTGAGCGCGGCCCCCGTGAACGAGGGTTCCGTGCGCACCGGCGACACCTATGCTCTCACCACCTCCCTCGGCCCGGCACCCGTCACGGTGCCCAACATCGTCGGCCTCCCGTGGAACGAGGGCAAGCAGGTGCTCACCGACCTGGGATTCAAGCTGAGCTACAATCTCGGCGCGGATGCCATCGCACCGCTCCTGAGCGTCGCATCGACGAATCCCGAAGCCGGCGCCGACGCGCCCAAGAACAGCACCATCACCCTCAAGCCGACGAACCCATTCGGCTAGACAGCCGTCACGGCCGGGCCGGCCGTACCCGGCGGTTCCCATGCCGGAGCGGGCACCCGGGGCCGCGGGGACGGGTTAGCGAGCGGCAAGCTCCTCGGCAACCAGGAAGGCGAGCTCGAGCGACTGCATGTGATTCAGGCGCGGGTCGCAGAGCGACTCGTAGCGGGTCGCCAGCGCGGCCTCGTCGATGTGCTCGGAACCACCCAGGCACTCCGTGACGTCGTCGCCGGTAAGTTCGACGTGAACGCCGCCCGGGTGTGTGCCGACGCTGCGGTGCGCCTCGAAGAAGCCGCGCACCTCGTCGACGACGTCGTCGAAACGACGGGTCTTGTACCCGGTGGGCGTGGTCACACCGTTGCCGTGCATCGGGTCGGTGACCCAGAGCGGCTTGGCCTCACTGGCCTTGATCGCCTCCAGCAGCGGCGGCAGGGCGCTGCGCACCTTGCCCGCACCCATCCGGGTGATGAACGTGAGACGACCGGGTTCGCGGTTCGGGTCGAGCTTGTCGACCAGGCGCAGCATGTCGTCGGTTGACGTGCTCGGGCCAAGCTTGACCCCGATCGGGTTGCGCACCCGGGAGAGGAAGTCGACGTGCGCACCATCAAGGTCACGGGTGCGCTCCCCGATCCAGATGAAGTGCGCGGACGTGTTGTACGGCGTGCCCGTGCGGGAATCGATCCGGGTCATCGGACGCTCGTAGTCCATCAGCAGACCCTCGTGGCTGGTGTAGAACTCCGTCCGACGCATGGCTTCAAAGTCGGCGCCGCACGCGATCATGAACTTGATCGCGCGGTCGATCTCCTTGGCCACCTTCTCGTAGCGCTGGTTGGCCGGGTTGGCGGCGAAGCCCTGGTTCCAGCTGTGCACCTGGCGCAGGTCGGCGAAACCGCCCTGCGTGAAGGCACGGATCAGGTTGAGGGTGGAGGCGGCGGTGTGGTAGCCCTTGACCAGGCGGGC
Source organism: Cryobacterium sp. M25 (assembly GCF_002929635.1). Taxonomy (NCBI): domain Bacteria; kingdom Bacillati; phylum Actinomycetota; class Actinomycetes; order Micrococcales; family Microbacteriaceae; genus Cryobacterium; species Cryobacterium sp. M25. The sequence continues at coordinate 75,640 of NZ_PJJU01000054.1, forward strand.
CGGGTCGGCCTCGCGCGATTCGGGTGTGAAATCGTAGCCATTGACGATATCGCCGCGGTAAGCCGGCAGGGTGACGCCACCCCGGGTCTCGAAATCGCTGGAGCGTGGCTTGGCGAACTGGCCGGCCATCCGGCCCATCTTGATCACGGGCATCGACGCGCCGTACGTCAACACGACGGCCATCTGCAGCACGGTCTTGACCCGGTTGCGGATCTGCTCCGCGGTGGCGCCGCTGAAGGTCTCGGCGCAGTCCCCGCCCTGCAGCAGGAAGGCATGGCCGCTGGCGGCCTCGGCGAGCCGGTTCCGTAGAATGTCGACCTCGCCGGCGAAGACGAGCGGCGGCTGCGTGGACAGTTCGGCAGATGCCGCGGCAACCGCATCCGCGTCGGGCCAGGTCGGCTGCTGCTTGATCGGGAGGGTGCGCCAATAGTCCAGGCCGGCAACCACAGATCGATCTGCGAGCACGACTGGTTCGGTGGGGTCTACCACGGGACTATTCCTTTTTTGTCTGGTCCGGCAAGAATAATATTGCGGGCCGGGCTATCGGGTCGGGGTCTGTCGGCCCCTGGGCAACCGTCTGATTCTATCGGGTCAGGCTGGCCCGCTTTTCTTTCACGCTGGTCGCGTAGACGTCCACATACTCCTGCCGGCTGAGGGCCTGCAGCTCGTACATCAGCTCGTCGGTCACGGACCGGAGCACAAACCGGTCGCCCTCCATGCCGTCGAAGCGGCTGAAGTCGAGGGGTTCGCCGATCACGATGCCGATCCGGCGCACCTTCGGGATGCGGGTGCCCGTCGGCATGGCCTTCTCAGTGTCGATCATGGCCACGGGGATGACCGGGACCTCGGCCTCGAGCACCATCCGCGCCACGCCGGTGCGGCCCCGGTACATCTTCGCGTCGGGACTGCGGGTGCCCTCAGGGTAGATGCCGAGCACGCCGCCGGCACCCAGGACGCGCAGGCCGGTGTTGAGGGAATCCTCGGATGCCTTGCCACCCGACCGGTCGATCGGCAGCTGGCCGGTGGCCTTGAAGAACTGGCGTGTCGCCCAGCCCTTGAGCCCCTTGCCCGTGAAGTACTCGCTCTTGGCGAGGAAGACGACGCGACGCGGCACGACCAGCGGCAGGAACACCGAGTCGATGAAGGACAGGTGATTGCTCGCCAGGATCACACCGCCCTCCTTGGGGATGTTTTCGAGCCCGACCACCCAGGGCCGGAAGATAGCCAGCAGCAGAGGGCCGATGACAATGTTTTTCATGAGCCAGTAGAACATCGTTGCTCCCTCGGTAACGCGGAAATCCTACTGCGCGAAAACGTGTTTCCGCGCCAGGTCGGCCGCACCGACGACACCGGCGTCGTTGACGAGCTGCGCGATGGCGAATTCGGCCTCCGGGTGGAAGCCCCTGGCCGGCAGATTTTCGAGGTACGCGGCGCGGATGGGCTCGAGCAGCAGTTCACCGGCAGCGGCGACGCCCCCGCCGAAGACGAAGATCTGCGGGTCAAGTACGGCCGCCAGACTTGCGCAGGCCTGCCCGAGCGAGCCGCCCAACTGCCTCAGGGCGGCCAGGGCGCCGTTGTCACCGTCCTGGATCAGCCGGCCGACCTCTTTGCCGGTCAGCTTGCCCTTGCGCTCACGGGCGGTCGCGAGGCCGAGGCCGATTCCGCCGGCATCCGCCAGCTCGGTGGCAATTCGAAGCAGGGCGCGACCCGAACCGTACTGTTCGATGCAGCCGTGGGCGCCGCAGCCGCAGAGGCGACCGCCGGGCACCACGCGCAGATGCCCGAGCTCGGCGGCACAGCCGAAGCCACCGCGGAAGAGACGGTTGTCGGCGACGATAGCTCCGCCCACGCCGGTGCCGATGGTGAGGGTGACCATGTCGGTGTAGCCCCGGCCGGCGCCGAAGGTGAATTCCGCCCAGCCCGCGGCGTTCGCGTCGTTCTCGATCAGGATGGGCAGGTCGAGCCGCGCCTCGAGAGTGGCCCGAAGCGGCTCGTGGCGCCAGTTGACGTTGGGCCCGTAGTAAACGGTGGACTGGGCGGCGTCGATGAAGCCGGCCGCGGCGATCCCGGCGGCGACGACCTCCTCGCCCTCCGAGAGCTCCGTGATCATGTCGACGACGGCGTCTTCGATCCCGCGAGGATCGCTCGCGGTGGTCGGGCGTCGATCCGAGCGGATGATCGTTCCGGATTCGTCGACCAGGGCCGCGGCGATTTTGGTGCCGCCGATGTCGATACCAATGGCGTGCACAGCGGACTTCTTTCGTCGATGGATAAAGTGGGGCGCTCTGCGAGGCGAGACAACGAAGCCGGTGCGTCCCCCTAGAGTGTAGTGAACCAAGACACGGCCAGGCGAAACGGCTGCTTCCACGAAGTGACGTGGATAGAGTGGGGCAAATCGCCCGCCCGGTACCAGAGGAGTTACCGTGAAACAGTACGATCTGCCCGCCATCGTTCCCGCAGACCCACAAGCCAATGTCACCGATCTCCTGGTCGAACGCCTCAAGGGGACGCCCGACTCCGTGTTGTTCTCACTGCCGAGAAACGGAGCCTGGTCCCCCGTCACCACCACGGAGTTTCATGCCCAGGTCGTCGCGCTGGCCAAGGGGCTCGTCACGGCAGGAATCCAGCCCGGAGACAAAATCGGCTTGATGTGCAAGACCCGGTATGAGTGGACGCTGATCGACTTCGCCACCTGGTTCGCCGGTGCCGTGCTGGTCCCCGTTTACGAGACCAGCTCCCCCATCCAGATCCAGTGGATCCTGGGCGACTCCGACGCCGCGGCGGTGATCGTCGAGACCGCCGAGCACTTTTCCCGCTTCGACGAGGTGCACCCCGAGCTCGGCAGCGTGCAGAAGGTCTGGCAGATCGACCTCGGTGACCTCGACAAGCTCGCGGCCTCCGGGGTCGACGTGCCGGATGCCGAAATCGAGCGGCGTCGCTCGCTGGCCGTGGGTTCGGACATCGCCACCCTGATCTACACCTCGGGTTCCACCGGCCGTCCCAAGGGCTGCGTGCTCACCCACTCCAACTTCGTCGAGACGTCGCGCAACTCGGCGGTGGCGCTGAAAGAGGTGCTCACCGACGCGAACGGCGCTTCCACGCTGCTGTTCATCACCACCGCGCACGTTTTCGCCCGGTTCATCTCGGTTCTCTGCGTGCACGCCGGTGTGCGCGTCGGTCACCAGCCCGATACCCGGAAGCTGCTCGAATCGCTCGGCACCTTCAAGCCCACTTTCCTGCTCGCAGTGCCGCGGGTGTTCGAGAAGGTCTACAACTCCGCCGAGCAGAAGGCGCTGACCGCCGGCCGAGGCAAGATCTTCGAGACGGCCGCCCAGGTTGCCGTCGACCACTCGATGCTGGTCGATCAGGGCAAGAGCGTTCCGCTGATGCTCAAGCTCAAGTTCACGCTCTTCGACCGTCTGGTCTACAGCAAGCTGCGCGCGGCCATGGGTGGCAACGTGAAGTACGCCGTCTCCGGTTCGGCTCCACTCGGCATGCACCTGGGTCACTTCTACCACAGCCTCGGCATCAAGATCCTGGAGGGCTACGGCCTCACCGAGACAACCGCGCCGACCACTGTGGGTCTGGCCACCAAGTTCAAGATCGGCACCGTAGGCCCACCGCTTCCCGGCGTCTCGGTGCGCGTCCTGGACGACGGCGAAATCGAGGTCAAAGGCGTCAACGTCTTCACGGAGTACTGGAAGAATCCCGTGGCCACCGCGGCCACCTTCCACGACGGATGGCTCCGCACCGGTGACATCGGCGCCATGGACAGCGACGGCTTCCTCACCATCACCGGGCGCAAGAAGGAGATCATCGTCACGGCCGGCGGCAAGAACGTCGCCCCGGCGGCGCTGGAAGACCCGATCCGGTCCAACCCGCTGATCGGCCAGGTGGTCGTCGTCGGCGATCGCAAGCCGTTCATCGCCGCCCTGGTCACGCTCGACCCCGACATGCTCGCGGTCTGGTTGAACAACAACGGCGAGGACGCGGGAATGACGCTGGCCGAGGCATCCGTCAACGCGAAGGTTCTCGCCGAGGTGCAGCGCGCCATCGACCACGCCAACGACCACGTGTCACGGGCGGAGTCGATCCGCAAGTTCACGGTGCTGACGACCGAACTGACCGAAGCCGCCGGGTACCTGACCCCGAAGCTGAGCATCAAACGGGACATCATCCTGCGGGACTACGCCGATCAGATCGAGGCGATGTACCTGGGCGCCCCGGTGACCGGGACGAACCCGGTCAGCAGCTAGCACTCCCCGCGACGACCGAAACAGGTCCCGTCGTCACAGTGGCGACGGGACCTGTTTCGCGTCGTCCGGCCGCCTGGGTCGGAACCAGTAGATAAGGGAGCCCCAGCGCCGTGCCCGGCGTCGAACCAATTCGACGGAGAATCTGCCATAGAACTGCCGTTTCTGCACGTTTGGGGGCGTTTCCGGCAAAATCTCCGTCGAATTCCTGTGGGGCGGAGGCCCTTTAGGGCCTCGGACCCGAACGACTGGGGTCAGAACCAGCTCGACTCGCGGACCTCTTTCATGGCGGCCCGCCGGTTCTCCTTGTCGAGGCGGTCCAGGTAGAGCAAACCGTCGAGGTGGTCGGTCTCGTGCTGCAGGGCCTGGGCCATGATCCCGGATCCGGAGAGTTCGACCGCCGTGCCGTCGAGGTCGATGCCGGTCACCCGGGCGAACGGGTACCGCTTCGTGGGATACCAGAGGCCCGGCACCGACAGGCAGCCCTCGTCGACGAGCTCGGGCTCCCCCGAGACCTCCACGAGGACCGGGTTGAGGATGTACCCGATCTCGCCATCGACGTTAAAACTGAATGCGCGCAGATTCACGCCGATCTGGGAGGCCGCGACGCCGGCCCGGCCGGGCAGTCGCACGCTGTCGACCAGGTCCTCGATCAGGCTCCGCACCCGGGTGTCGATCGTGCCGATCGGGTCGGAGACGGTTTTGAGGACGGGATCTCCGAAGAGACGGATCTGGCGCTCGGGCAAAGGTGACTCCAAGTCATGGATGCGGGGGTACGGGGGTACCGGATCGGTTTAGACGCCGCGGTCGGCCGGCAGACCCTCCACGACGACGGCCGCGAGGGTGCGGGCCGCGAGCCGGGTGATGGGCTTCAGATCGTCGAAGGAGATGATGCTGCCCGCGGCGAGCTGCGGGTCCCAGGGGATGCGCACGATCTCCCGCACCCGAGAGCGGAAATGCGATTCGATCTCTTCCAGCTTCACCAGATTCGTGCCCTGTGTCGCCGTGTTGAGCGCGACGACCGCGTTGCGAACCAGGTCGCCGTAGCCGTTGGCTTCCAACCAGGTCAACGTTTCGGACGCCAGCCGGGCCTCGTCGATGCTGCCCCCGGAGACGATGACGATCGAGTCGGCCCGCTGCAGCGTGGCACGCATGACGGAGTGCACGATTCCGGTGCCGCAGTCCGTGAGCATGATCGAGTAGTACCGCGCCGCCAGGTCGGCGACGACGTTGTAGTCGTTCTCGTCGAAGGCCTCGGAGAGGAGCGGGTCGGTGTCGGATGCGAGGATGTCGAGCCGGGTCGCGTCGCGGGAGACCAGCGACGAGAAATCGGTATAGCCGCCGATCGACGCGGCCTTCGTGACCAGGTCGCGCACGGTGGACCGGGTCTGTTTCGTGACCCGCTCGGAGAGGGTGCCCCGGTCGGGGTTCGCGTCGACGGCGATGATGCGGTCTTCGCGGGCATCGGCCAGCGCCATGCCGATCAGTGCGGTGACGGTCGTCTTGCCGACCCCGCCCTTGCGGGTGAGGATCGGAACGAAGCGGGTGCCGCCCTCGAAATCCTTGCGGATGCGCTCGTCGAGTTGTTTGGAGGCGCGCACCGTGGCCGAGTCGCCGAGGTTCACCAGATGCAGGGTCGCCGAGTAGACGAAACTGTTCCAGGCTCCGCGGGGCGGCGGTTTGGTGCGACGGTTGACGGCCAGCAGCCGATCGGGCGTGAGCATGGCGGCGGTCTCGGGCGCCGATCCGCCGGCGGGGCGCAGACTCTCCCGGCGGGTGTGCGGAACGGCGTCGCTCACGGCCGGACCGGAGAGGGCGCGGACCGCCCCCGCGACGGCTGCGGACAACCGATCGGCGCGCGCCACGGCCGGGGTGCTGACCTCGATCGTGTGCGTAGCCGGGCGTTTCAGGTTCTCCGGCAGGGCCGCCGCCAGGTTCACGATCGTGTGCGGCGGTAGTTCGCTATGGTACTCGTCTCCCGGCTCGGCGAGAGGCTCGATGGAGGCGTCCGGACCGGACGCCTCGGCGCCTGTGCGCTTATCTGACAAAAAGATCAGTCCCTTCGTCGATAGATCGCACCAAGCCTAGCGTGGACGCACCACCACCAGCAGATCGCCCGCGTCGACCTGCTGGGTTCGCGGCACGGCCACCCGTTCGATGTTTCCCGCGATGGGCGAGGTGATCGCGGCCTCCATTTTCATGGCCTCGATCGAGGCGACGGCCTGCCCGGCCTCGACGGTGTCGCCCTCCTCGACCTGGAGGGTGACCACCCCGGAGAACGGCGCGGCGATCTGGCCCGGCCGGTTGGCATCCGCTTTTTCGGCGACCTTGATGCTGACCGTGATGTTGCGGTCCCGCACGAACACGGGTCGGAGCTGTCCGTTCAGCGTGGTCATGACGGTGCGCATACCCTTGTCATCGGCCTCGCCGATGGCCTCGAGCCCGACGTAGAGGCGCACGCCCTTGTCGATCTCGACCGCGTGCTCAATGCCCTGCTGAAGACCGTTGAGGTAGTCCACCGTGTCGAGCACGGACAGGTCACCGAAGAGTTCCCGGATCTGCTCGAATTGGCGCGTGGGCGCCGGGAAGAGCAGCTGGTTCAGCATCGCCCGGCAGGTGAGGCCGTCGCTGCCCAAGGCCGCGCGTTCCTCCTGGGTGAGCTCGGTGATTCCGACGCGGACGTTGCGCCCGGCGAGAACCTTGCTGCGGAAGGGCTCGGGCCAGCCGCCGGGCAGGTCGCCCAGCTCCCCCGCCATGAAGCCGATCACGGAGTCGGGCACGTCGTAATTGCCCGGGTTCTCAGCGAAGTCGGCCGGGTCGGCACGCACGGCGGCGAGGTAGAGGGCGAGGTCGCCGACCACCTTGGAGGACGGCGTCACCTTCGGCACCCGGCCGAGGATGTCGTTGGCCGCGGCGTACATGTCCTCGATCAGTTCGAAGTCGTCGGCGAGGCCGAGCGCGACCGCTTGCGTACGCAGGTTGGACAGCTGGCCGCCGGGGATCTCGTGCTTGTAGACGCGGCCGGTGGGCGCGCGCAGACCGGATTCGAAGGGATGGTAGACCCGGCGTACATCTTCCCAGTACGGCTCGAGGTCGCAGACGGCCTGTAAGGATATGCCGGTGTCGCGTTCGGTGTGGACGAGCGCGGCAACGAGGGACGACGCCGACGGCTGGCTGGTGGTGCCGGCCATCGGGGCGCTGGCCACGTCGACCGCGTCGGCGCCGGCGCGGCTGGCCGCGAGCAGCGTGGCGAGCTGGCCGCCCGGAGTGTCGTGCGTGTGCACGTGCACCGGGAGGTCGAAGCGTGACCGCAGGGCGGTGACGAGCTTCTCGGCCGCGGCGGGGCGCAGCAGGCCGGCCATGTCCTTGATCGCGAGGATGTGCGCGCCGGACTCCACGATCTGCTCCGCGAGCCGGAGGTAGTAGTCCAGGGTGTAAAGCGTCTCGGCCGGGTCGAGCAAATCGCCCGTGTAGCAGAGCGCGACCTCGGCAATGGAGGAGCCCGTCGCCAGCACGGCGTCGATGGCCGGGCGCATCTGCGAGACGTCGTTGAGGGCGTCGAAGATGCGGAAGATGTCGACGCCTGTCTTGGCGGCCTCGCGCACGAACGCATCGGTCACCTCGGTCGGGTACGGAGTGTAGCCGACCGTGTTGCGGCCGCGAAGCAGCATCTGCACGTTGATGTTCGGCAGGGCCTCTCGCAGCGACGCCAGTCGTTCCCAGGGGTCTTCGCCGAGGAAGCGCAGCGCCACGTCATAGGTGGCGCCGCCCCAGGCCTCGATCGACAGCAACTCCGGGGTCATCCGGGCCACATACGGGGCCACGGCGACGAGGTCGCGGGTGCGCACCCGGGTTGCCAACAGTGATTGGTGGGCGTCGCGGAAAGTGGTGTCCGTCACGGCCAGGGCGGTCTGGGCTCGCAGGTCCGCGGCGAAGCCGGCCGGGCCGAGCAGCTGGAGCCGTTGGCGGGAGCCGGCCGGAGCCGGTTCGGACAGATCGAGCTTCGGCAGCTTCTCGGCCGGGTTCAGCAGGGTCAGCGGCACCCCGTTGGGCTTGTTGACGGTCACGTCGGCGAGCCAATTCAAGATCTTCGTGCCGCGGTCCTTGGAGGCGCGGCCGCGCAGCAGCTCCGGGCGCTCGTCGATGAAGGAGGTGCTCAGGTTGCCGGACGCGAAGTCCGGGTCGTCGAGCACGGCCTGTAGGAACGAGATGTTCGTGGACACGCCACGGATACGGAACTCGGCCAGGGCGCGCTTGGATCGGGTCACGGCGGACGGGAAGTCCCGGCCCCGGCAGGTGAGCTTGGCGAGCATCGAGTCGAAGTGCGGGCTGATCTGGGCACCGGGGTTGATTGTGCCGCCGTCGAGCCGGATGCCGGCGCCGCCGGGCGAGCGGTAGGTGGTGATCTTGCCCGTGTCCGGGCGGAATCCCATGGTCGGGTCCTCGGTGGTGATGCGGCACTGCAGGGCCGCCCCGCGCAACACGATCTTGTCCTGCGTGAGTTCGAGCTCACGGAGCGTCTGGCCCGCGGCGATGCGGATCTGGGACTGCACGAGGTCGACATCCGTCACCTCTTCGGTCACGGTGTGCTCGACCTGGATGCGCGGATTCATCTCGATGAACACGTGCTGGCCGGCGCGTTCGCCGACCGTGTCGAGCAGGAACTCGACCGTGCCCGCGTTCACGTAGCCGATCGAGCGGGCGAAGGCGACCGCATCGGCGTACAGACGCTGGCGGATCTCGTCGGAGAGGTTCGGCGCCGGAGCGATCTCGATGACTTTCTGATGGCGGCGCTGCACGGAGCAGTCGCGTTCGAACAGGTGCACGGTCTCGCCGGACGCATCGGCCAGGATCTGGACCTCGATGTGACGAGGCCGCAGTACGGCCTGCTCGAGGAACATGGTCGGGTCGCCGAACGCGCTGTTGGCCTCGCGCATGGCTTCCTCAAGGGAGCCGCGGAGATCGCTCAGCTGAGCCACCCGGCGCATGCCGCGGCCGCCGCCGCCGGCGACGGCCTTGGCGAAGATCGGGAACCCGATATCGTCGGCCGCGGCGAGCAGCTCGTCGACGTCGCGTGAGGGCGCGCTGGACCCCAGCACCGGAACGCCCGCCGCGATGGCGTGCTCCTTCGCGGTAACCTTGTTGCCGGCCATCTCGAGCACGTGCTCGCCCGGGCCGATGAAGGTGATGCCGGCCTGGCGGGCCGCGAGGGCCAGCTCGGGGTTCTCCGAAAGGAAGCCGTAACCGGGGTAGATGGCGTCGGCGCCGCTCTCCCTGGCCACCCGGATGATCTCGCTCACCGTGAGATAGGCGCGCACCGGGTGTCCCGGTTCGCCGATCTGGTACGCCTCGTCGGCCTTCAGGCGGTGCAGCGAATTGCGGTCCTCGAAGGGGAACACCGCCACGGTTTTGGCACCCAGCTCATAAGCCGCCCGAAAAGCCCGGATCGCGATTTCCCCGCGGTTGGCAACAAGAATTTTCGTAAACATGCAGACCTTTCAAGCGTGACGTCGCGCACAGCTGACGGTTAGGTTCTCCAAGACTAGTGAAGGTAACGTATCTACTTGTGCACGTACTAAGCGTTAGCTCCCTCAAGGGAGGAGTAGGCAAGACCACGGTTACCCTGGGTCTGGCGTCTGCTGCCTTCGCCCGCGGCGTGCGAACCCTGGTGGTGGACATTGATCCGCAGTCGGATGTGTCAACCGGAATGGACATCGAGGTCACCGGCCACCTCAACATCGCCGATGTGCTCGCCTCTCCTAAGGAGAAGATCGTTCGCGCCGCCATCGTTCCCAGCGGCTGGACGCGCGGCCGCCCCGGCACCATCGACGTGATGATCGGCAGCCCGTCGGCCATTAATTTCGACGGGCCGCACCCGAGCATCCGCGACATCTGGAAGCTCGAAGAGGCACTCTCCACGGTCGAAAAGGACTACGACCTGGTTCTGATCGACTGTGCTCCGTCGCTGAACGCCCTTACCCGCACCGCGTGGGCGGCCAGCGACCGCGTTGCCGTGGTCACCGAACCCGGCCTATTCTCCGTGGCCGCGGCCGACCGGGCGCTGCGCGCGATCGAAGAGATCCGCCGCGGACTCAGCCCTCGTCTGCAGCCGCTCGGTATCATCGTCAACCGTGCCCGCGTGGCGTCTCTCGAGCACCAGTTCCGGATCAAGGAACTCCGCGACATGTTCGGCCCGCTCGTACTCAGCCCGCAACTGCCGGAACGCACCTCGCTTCAGCAGGCGCAGGGCGCCGCGAAGCCGCTGCACACCTGGCCCGGCGACAGCGCCCAGGAAATGGCGCGCTACTTCGATCAGTTGCTCGAACGCGTGCTGCGCACGGCCCGCATCGGCGAGTACGCGGAACAGCACTAGCCAGGGAACGTTAACTGGACAACGTTGACCGGATAGTGTCAGCCGCACAGCGTCAGCCGATCGTGTCGACTGCGTGTGAACGCTCCGCTAAGAGACCTTGCGGCTGCCCCGGCGAAGGGACAGCTCGTCCGACGGGTCGATCGGAAGGGTCTCCAGTTCGACCAGGCTCGTCTCGACCTCGCGCAGCACCTTGCCCACGGCGATGCCGAACACGCCCTGACCGCGGCTGACGAGGTCGATGACCTCGTCGTCGGAGGTGCACAGGTAGACGCTGGCGCCGTCGCTCATCAAGGTGGTCTGGGCGAGGTCGCTGACCCCCGACTCGCGCAGTTGGTTCACCGCGGTGCGGATCTGCTGCAGGGAGATGCCGGTGTCGAGGAGCCGCTTGACCAGTTTCAGAACCAGGATGTCCCGGAAGCCGTAGAGACGCTGGGAACCCGAGCCGGCAGCACCGCGCACGGTGGGCTGGACCAGGTCGGTGCGGGCCCAGTAGTCGAGCTGACGGTAGCTGATTCCGGCGGCCCGGGCCGCCACGGCGCCACGGTAGCCGAGGTTGTCGTCGAGCTCGGGCATTCCGTCGGTGAAGAGAAGGCCGAGTCCGTAGCGCGAGGCATCGTCACGCTGATTCAGCTCGCTCATACGATGGCCTCTCGGAGGTGGGTCTGCGATACGGATGATCGCTGCATCCACGCTACCGAGGGGGACCGTCCTGATCAACGACATCCGGTCGAGTAAATTGGCGTGTCGGACTCGACTACTTGGTCAGGCGCCCCAGGGCAGAACGGATCAGACTGCCGCGGATCACTTCGAGCTGGCCGGCGATCTCGACCGCCATTTCGGCGGCCTTAGCCCGGCTCGATGCGTCTTTACGGCGGGAGAGCGGCACGAGGGCACTCTCGATCAGCCCGAGCTCGCGTTCGGCCGCGCCGCGGAATCCGCGCAGGTGACGGGGCTCGATTCCGCTGCGCTGCAGTTCGACCAGGGCCCGCAGCACGCTGAGCGCGTCGTCGCCGTAGAAGTCGGCCGGCAGGATGATCGATGCGGAAACGGCGTCGTGCAGCAGCATCGCGGAGGCCCCTGCTTCGCGCAGCAGTTCATCGCGGTCCAGCCGGCGGGCGGTCGACAGCATCGACGGTCCCGGCGTCACCCCGCCGGGCAGGGTAGGCGAGAGGCCCGCGTCGAGGTCGGCCAGGTAGCCCCGGATGACCTTGAGGGGGAGGTAGTGATCGCGCTGCATGGAGAGGACCAGGCGCAGCCGGTCCAGGTCACCGGCGCAGAATTTGCGGTAGCCAGACTCCGTGCGCGCCGGCGCGACCAGTCTCTGTTCTTCCAGAAACCGAAGTTTGGACGGGGTCAGTTCCGGAAATTCCGGCGTGAGCCGGGCAAGCACCTGTCCGATGCTGAGCAGTGACGTCGCGCCCGGCGCTCTGGCCTGGGCTGCGGACGCGGGCACTACTCGCTCGCCTGAAGCTTGAGGTCGTGCCGCGAGGCGTAGAACGTCAGCCGGAACTTACCGACCTGGACTTCGGCGCCGTCGTGCAACAGCGCGGTGTCGATGCGGACCCCGTCGAAATACGTGCCGTTGAGGGACACCAGGTCTTTCACCTCGAACTTGGTTTCGTGGCGCAGGAACTCCGCGTGCCGACGAGATACCGTGACGTCGTCGAGGAAGATGTCCGCATTGGGGTGACGGCCCACAGTGGTCACGTCCGCATCCAACAGGAAACGAGCGCCGGCGTTCGGGCCGCGCCGGACGACGAGCAGCGCCGAGCCGGAGGGCAGAGCCGCGATGGCTTCCTGTTCTTCGGCCGTGACGTCACCGTCGAGCGATGCCAGCTGGGCCGCGAATTCCTGCCCGAACGTCATCGTCGTGTCGGTATTGGAATAGTTGTCGGGCGCGGCCTTGCGCTGGGGTTCATTCGTCTTTTTGGAATCGTTCACCGTACACCTCCTGGTCCTCCAGCGTATCGGATGGAACGGGCTGAATTGCCCGCGGAATGCGAATCACCCGGACGGTCTCGACGGCATAGATTATGCCTGCCCACCAGTAAAGAAACGCTCCCCAGATGCCAAAGGCCCAGCCCACCGGGAGCGACCACCAGGACACCATGGGGAAGGCCTCTCCCAGCATGATCATCGGCAGGGCGTAGAAGAGGCAGAAGGTGGCGACCTTGCCGAGCTGGTGAACCGGCAGAGGCCCGAATCCGTAATTCGCGAGGATGACGCCGAGTCCGAGCAGGAACACGTCCCGTCCCACGATGACCAGGACGATCCACCAGGGCACCAGGTCGCGCCAGGCCAGTCCGAGGAGGGCGGCGAAGATGTACAGCCGGTCGGCGGCCGGGTCGAGCAGCTGGCCGAGCCGCGTGATCTGGCCGAACCTCCGGGCCAGGTAGCCGTCGAGGAAATCGGTGAGGCTGGCGACCATCAGCACCAGGAGCGCCCAGGCATCCTCTCCCCGCACCAACACGACCAAAAAGACCGGCACCAGCGCAAGGCGCAGCATGCTGAGCAGATTGGGCAGGGTGATCACCTTTGAGCTGACGCCGGTTCCCTCTGCCCCTGTCACAATCACCGAGTCTACCGACGCGGCGGCCGAACCGGAATGCGGCCTCGTCAGTTTCCCGATACCCGTTTTCGCCCCTTGTCGGCGCGTTTCTCGGATTTATCCGACGCGTCCGGCTTCGCCTGGCCGCGGCTGCGCTCCACGCTGCGGCGAAGGGCCTCCATCAGGTCGAGCACCTCTCCCCCGCCTTCCTCGCCTTCCCGGGGTTCGCGGCCGAAGGTGAGCTCGGTGTCGACGGCTTCGCCCGCGGCGAGCTTCGCCTCGAGCAGTTCGCGGAGCTGGTCCTGGTAGTCGTCCCGAAAATCCTGCGGCGAGAACTCGGCGGCGAAGGAGTCGACCAGTGCGGCCGCGAGCTCGAGCTCCTGGGCGGAGATGCGCACCGACTCCTGGAGCATCGGGAATTCAACGGCCCGCACCTCGTCGCCCCACAGCAGCGACTGCAGCAGCAGCACGTCCCCGCGCACCCGGAGGGCACCGAGACGGGTCTTCTGCCGCAGCGCGAACCGCACGATCGCGGTGCGGTCGGTGGCGTCGAGCGCACGCCGCAGTAGAACGTAGGCCTTGGGTGAGCCGGAGGGTTCGAGAAAATAGTTGCGCTCGAACATGATCGGGTCGAGCTGGTCGCTCGGCACGAACTCGACGACCTCGATCTCGCGGCTTCTCTCGGCCGGCAGCGTGCGCAGATCCTCGTCGGTGATGACAACCGTCTTGTCGCCGCTGTCCCAGGCTTTGTCGATGTGCGCATAGTCGACGACCCGTCCGCAGCGCTCGCACCGGCGCTGGTAACGGATGCGCCCGCCATCGGCGTCGTGCACCTGGTGCAGGGCGACGTCGTGGTCTTCGGTGGCGCTGTAGACCTTGACGGGCACATTGACCAGCCCGAAGGTGATCGCGCCCTTCCAGATCGATCTCATCACTTTAGTACACACCCGGTGCGCCGAGAGGGCTAGGCACGCTGTGGCCGCGAGAGCATGCTGGAGCCATGAACGAGCGGCCGCCCTCCCCCGACTCCCGCCAGGTCGTCACCGTCGGCGGACACCGGATCACACTCACGCATCTCGACAAGGTGCTCTACTCGGAGTCGGGGACCACGAAGGCCGACGTTCTCGGCTACTACGCGTTCATCGCCGACGTGATGATCCCGCACACCGCGAATCGCCCGGCGACCCGGAAGAGGTGGGTACACGGTGTGGGCACCCGGGACGCACCCGGACACGTGTTCTTCCAGAAGAACCTGGACCAGGCGACGCCGAGCTGGGTGAAACGCCGGCCGATCCAGCATTCGAACCACGTGAGCGAGTACCCGCTGGTCAACGACCTCGCGACGCTGACCTGGCTCGCCCAGATCTCGGCGCTGGAGATCCACGTTCCGCAGTGGCAGTTCGGCCGGGGTGGACGCCCGCGCAACCCGGACCGACTAGTGATCGACCTGGATCCCGGCGACGGGGTCACCCTCGACGAGTGCGCGGAGGTCGCCCGTCTGGCCCGGGCCATCCTGCGGGACATGGGCCTGGACCCGCTGCCGGTCACCAGCGGGTCGAAGGGCATCCACCTCTACGCACCGCTGGACCTCACGCACACCTCGGACCAGGTCTCCCAGGTCGCACACGAGCTGGCCCGCGCGCTCGAAGCCGACCATCCGGACCTCATCGTCAGCGATATGAAGAAGGCTCTTCGACCGGGGCGGGTGTTCGTGGACTGGAGCCAGAACAGCGTCCAAAAGACGACCATCACTCCCTATTCGTTGCGCGGAACGCTGCATCCGATGGTGGCCATGCCGCGCACCTGGCGGGAACTGGCCTCCCCCGGGCTCGCACAGATCGACTACAAGCAGGCGATGCACCGGGTGCAGCGTAGCGGGGACCCGCTGGCCGCGCTGCTCGAGGCACATTCCGGCCGGGGCACCACGGATGCCGGTGGTGCCGGTGACGAGACCGGTAAAGGCGCCGGGACGGGAGCCGGTGCGCTGGCCGTCTACCTCGGAAAACGAGACGCTTCCCGCACCTCGGAGCCGATGCCGACCGGTGCGCCGGACGCATCCGCGGGTCGGTCATTCGTCATTCAGGAGCACCACGCCCGCAACCTGCACTACGACTTTCGGCTCGAGCACGACGGGGTGCTGACGTCGTGGGCGTTGCCGCGCGGGGTGCCGACCGATCCGGCGAAGAATCGGCTCGCCGTGCGCACCGAGGACCATCCGCTCGAATACGCCACGTTCGAGGGTGATATCCCGGCCGGCGAATACGGGGCCGGCACCATGAGCATCTGGGACCACGGCAGCTACGAGCTGGAGAAGTGGCGGGATGACGAGGTGATCGCCGTGCTGCACGGCGAACCGGGCGGCAGGCTCGGTGGCACGCGGCGCTTTGCCCTGATCCGCACGAAGGGCACGGACGTGGCCGACCGGAACTGGCTGATCCACCTGATGAAGACACGGCCGGCCCGGCGGGCCGGGGACGTGGGCACCGGGGCGGGCGCGACGGCCAAAACGGGCGGCCGGTCCGCACGCCGCACACGGTACGGGCCCATGCTGGCCACGCCCGGTTCCATCGCCGACCTGTCCGAGGACGACGAGTGGACCTACGAAATGAAGTGGGACGGCATCCGTGCGCTCGCCTATCTCGGAGCCGCCGGCCTAGGCCCGGACGTGCGCTTGTTCACCCGGAACGGCAACGACATCACGCACCTGTATCCCGAGCTGGTGCGCGCGTTGCCGGGAGCGGTTTCGGCCGACTTTGCGGTGCTCGACGGGGAGATCGTCGCGATGGACGCGGGCGGGCGGCCGAACTTCGGGCTGCTGCAGACGCGGCTGGGCCTGACCGGTCGCCGACAGATCGAAGCGGCCGAGGCATCCACCCCGGTGCGGTTTCTGGCTTTCGACGTGCTCGAACGTGACGGGGAGCCGCTGCTCGACCTGACGTACACGGCCCGGCGCCGCGTGCTCGAGGAGATTGTCACCGGGTCCGGTGCGGTGCAGGTGCCGCCGGTCTTCACGGGCGACTCCGCCCAGGCCGTGGCGACCAGCAGCGAGCTCGGCTTCGAGGGGATCGTCGCCAAGACCCGGGACGGGCGCTACGAGGCCGGTCGGCGGTCCCGATCGTGGATCAAGATCAAGCACCATCGCACCCAGGAGGCGGTGATCGGCGGGTGGCGACCGGGCAACGGGCGCCGAGCCGACACCGTGGGTTCCCTCTTGCTGGGGATTCCGGACGGAGACACGCTGACCTATATCGGCCGGGTCGGCACCGGGTTCCGGGACGCAGACCTCGAGGACCTGCGGGCGCGACTGGATGCCATCGCTGCGGTGGACAACCCCTTCACCGGCATCCCGCCCGCCGGCGCCCGCGATGCGCGGTGGGTGCGCCCGGTGCTGGTGGGCGAGGTGGAATTCTCCGAATGGACCGGCACGGGGCGACTGCGCCACCCGGTCTGGCGCGGCTGGCGGCCGGACAAGTCACCGGGCGAGGTGGTGCGGGTTTAATGGCGGTGCGGGTTCAGAGGCGGGCGAGCAGGGCCGGCCAGCTGGTGGCGAAGCCCGGATGCAGCGGCAGCGCGTCGACCTGGTGGCGCGGTACCCAGCGCAGCGCGATGCTCTCCTGGTCGCTGATCACGGGTTCGAAGCGCTCCGTGGCTCGCACCACGACCGTCGTGTACGACCAGAAACCGAGGTCGAGCACGGAGCTGAACTGCACGGAGACCAGCTCCGGGGGCACGCCGGCCTCTTCGCGGGCCTCCCGCAGAGCCGCCTCGAGCGCACTCTCGTGTTCGTGGCGCGCCCCGCCGGGCAGCCCCCAGGTGTCACCCTGGTGGCTCCAAAGCGCGCGGTGCTGCAGCAGCACCCCCAGCTCCTCGTGGTGCACGAGCAGGCCGGCCGCCCCGAAAAGACCCCAAAACTTGCGGCCGTCGGGCCCGTACACCCACCCGTCACCGTTTGTGCTCATGGGTCAAGCATGCGCCACGGTCCCGTGAATACGCACCGTGTTGAGTCGCGTTCGACTCGCGGCGCAGGCTATGGATGGTGGCGCACGGTAGAACGTGCGCCCGCTTCCAGAGGGTGCGCCACGACGAGCGAGCCGCGCCGGGTGGGTACCTGAGCGGGCTAGAGGGCGACGATGGCGTGCACAGGAGCGTCGCCGAGGCGCGTTCGGCCGACCAGTTCGGTCAGCTCCAGCACGACGCCGACGCCGGTCAGGCGGTAGCCGGCGCGCTCGATGAGCCGGGCGGTCGCGGCGATCGTGCCGCCGGTGGCCAGCACGTCGTCGACGACCAGCACGCGGGCACCCGGCGCGAGCTGGCCGATCTCGAGCTCGAGGCAGGCCGAGCCGTACTCGAGGTCGTACTCCTCGCTCAGCACCGATCCGGGGAGCTTGCCGCCTTTGCGCACGACGAGCACGGCGACATCCGCCGCGTAGCCGATCGCCGCGGCCAGCAGGAAGCCGCGGGCCTCAATGCCGGCCACCGCGTCGAATTCACCCTGGAACCGGCCGGCGAGCTCGTCGATCAGCGCTCGAAAAGCGGCGGCGTCGGCGAACACCGGGTTGAGGTCGCGGAAGAGGATGCCCACTTGCGGGAAATCCTGGTACGAGGCGAGAAGGGCGTTGACATGGTCTGCAGCGGGGGTGGGCACCCCACGAGTTTAAGCGTGCGGCCGACGGATGCCGTGCGGGCCTCCCGACGCCCCGCAATGGACGGTTCGGACAGGGCCCCGTGCTAGCCTCGAATTTAGCTAATCAGATTAGGTATTTTTTCCGGTATCTTGACTGAATCACCCGAAGGGATGGCTAATGCGGCCGGTCGAAGTGCTCGAAGAACTCGTGGTCCTGCTGGACGAGTCCGGCCGCGAAATCGGCACGGCCCCGAAGCTCAGTGTGCACGACACGGACACCGCGCTCCACCTCGCTTTCTCCTGCCATGTGCTCAATCCGGCCGGCGAGGTTCTCGTTACCCGACGCGCCCTGTCGAAGAGGACCTGGCCGGGCGTCTGGACCAACTCCTTTTGCGGCCATCCGCTCCCGGGCGAGGAATTTCCCGCTGCCATCGAGCGGCGCGCGCTGTTCGAGCTCGGACTCTCGATTGCGAACCTGACGGTCACCCTGCCTGACTTCCGCTACCGCGCCGTCGACAGCAGCGGCATCGTCGAGAACGAGATCTGCCCCGTCTACCTGGCCCGCGCCACCGGCGAACCCGAACCCAACCCGGACGAGGTCATGGAATTTGCCTGGGTGGAGCCGGCCGCCCTGCAGCGCTCGGTGCGGGACGCCCCGTGGGCGTTCAGCCCCTGGTTGGGGCTGCAGCTCCAGGAATTGACCAGTTTCGATGCATGAAATCCAGACGCTCGGGGTAGGGACGGAGTTGCAGCGTTTTTTCGCTGCCGCCCGCCTGCGCGCCAGCGACTACGGCGAACACTATGTCGCGCTCTGGGACTCTCTTGAGCAGGCCAGCAGCGGCGGCAAGCGTGTGCGCCCCGCACTGGTGCTGGCCGCGTTCACCGGCCTCGGCGGCACCGACCTCACCCTGGCCACTCCGGTCGCGGTCAGCTTCGAACTGTTGCACACGGCCTTCGTGATCCACGACGACGTGATCGACCACGACCTCGCCCGCCGCGGCGTGGCCAACATCGCCGGGCAGTTCACCGAGCGCGCCCTCGCCCACGGAGCCGGCGACCAGGCCGGGGCGTGGGCCGCGACGGCCGCGATCCTGGCCGGCGACCTGGCGCTGAGCGAGGCCCACCGCGCCCTCGCGATGCTGCCGGTCGAGCTCGAACTGCGCGGCCGCCTGCTCGACCTGCTCGATCGAGCGGTGTTCGTCTCCGCTGCCGGGGAACTGGCGGACGTCACCAACGCCGCGTCGAAGCATCCGCTCACGGTGGCCCAGGTCATCTCCACCCTGGAGCAGAAGACGGCGGTCTACTCGTTCGAGGCTCCCCTGCAGGCCGGCGCCATCCTGGCCGGCGGCTCGGCCGAGGCGATCGACGTGCTCGGCGCCTACGGCCGCCTGATCGGCGTGGCCTTCCAGCTGACCGACGACGTCCTCGGGGTCTTCGGCAACCCGGAGAAGACCGGCAAAAGCGTGCTCACCGACCTGCGGGAAGGCAAGCAGACGACCCTGATCGCCCACGCGGGCACCACCCGCGGCTGGCCAGAGATCGCCCCCTTCATCGGCAAGGCCGACCTCACCGAGGCGGAAGCGGACACCGTGCGCGGCCTGCTTCGTGACTGCGGCGCCCTGCAGGCAACGGATGAGCTGGCCACCGACCACTGCACTCGCGCCGTGGCCGCGCTCGACACGGCCGCCGTACCGGCGCCCCTGCGCGAGCTGCTCACCACCCTGGCAGGCACCGCCGTGAATCGCAGCCGATGAAACGTGACAGCCCCGACGACCACACCGGCATCGCGAAGTACAACGCCGCGGCCCGGGCCAGCTCCGCCACGGTCATCGGCCACTATTCCACCTCGTTCGGCCTCGCGGCCCGTCTCCTCGAGCCGCGCGTGCGCAGCCAGGTGCGCACCATCTACGCCCTGGTCCGGGTCGCCGATGAGATCGTGGACGGCGCCGCAAGCCAGGCCGGCGTGAACGTGGACGGCCAGCGCGACCTGCTGGACGCGCTCGAACGGGAGACCAGCCAGGCGATGGGGTCGGGCTTCAGCACCAATCTGGTCGTGCACGCCTTCGCGGCGACCGCCCGGGAAGCCGGAATCGACACCAGCCTGACCACACCCTTCTTCGCCTCGATGCGCCGGGACCTCGACCCGTCGCCGTTCGACGCGGCCGGAGTGGCCGAGTACATCTACGGTTCGGCCGAGGTGATCGGGCTGATGTGTCTGCGCTGCTTCGTGCAGGACACGCGGTACACGACCGATGAGCTCCAGGTTCTCGAGGCCGGTGCCCGGAGCCTCGGCGCGGCCTTCCAGAAGGTCAACTTCCTGCGCGACCTCGCCGCCGACCGGGACGCCCTCGGCCGCAACTACTTTCCCGGTGTGAACCTGCTGACCATGACCGAAACACAGAAGAACGAACTCCTCGACGACATGGACGCCGACCTCGACGCGGCGGCCCGCGTGTTGCCCATGCTCCCGGTGGGGAGCCGCCGCGCGGTCACCGCTGCACACCACCTTTTCGCCCGCTTGTCGGCGAAGCTGCGAGTCACCCCCGCGCGAGAACTGATGAGCGCCCGGGTACGGGTGCCGGATCCGGAGAAAATCATGATTGCACTCACCGCATCGTTCGGACCGGGAGCGTGGAAGCGATGAGCGCACCGACCAGGCACACCGTTGTCATCGGCGGCGGCATCGCCGGACTGGCCAGCGCCGCGCTGCTGGCCCGGGACGGCCACCAGGTCACCCTGCTCGAGGCGCAGGCCACCCTCGGCGGCCGGGCCGGCTTCTGGGACGTCGACGGCTTCCGGTTCGAGACCGGGCCGTCCTGGTACCTGATGCCGCAGGTGTTCGACCACTTCTACCGGCTGTTCGGCACATCCTCCGCGGAACAGCTCGACCTGACCCGCCTCGACCCGGGCTACCGGGTCTTCTTCGAGGGCACGACGGAGCCGGTGGACATCGCGGCCGAGCGGGCCGACAACATCCGTCTGTTCGAAAGCCTCGAACCCGGTGCGGGCGCGGCCCTCGACCGCTACCTCGTCTCGGCCAAAGAGACATATGACATGGCAGTCAAACGGTTCCTGTATACAAGCTTCGCCTCCTTCACACCCCTGCTGGTTCCGGATGTCCTGAAGCGGCTCGGTCGGTTGGCCCGACTGCTGCTGCAGCCGCTGGACAAATTCGTGGCCGGCTATGTGAAGGACCACCGTTTGCGCCAGATCCTCGGCTACCCGGCCGTGTTTCTCGGCTCCTCGCCCGACCAGACCCCGTCGATGTACCACCTGATGAGCCACCTCGACATGGCCGACGGCGTGCTCTATCCGCAGGGTGGGTTCACTCGGCTGATCGACAGCATCGCCGACATCGCGAGAGCGCAGGGCGTGACCGTGATCACCGAGGCGACCGTGACGGCGATCCACACCACCCCGGGCGCCGCGACCGCCGTCGCCGGGGTCAGCTATCGCACGGGCGACGGCACCAGTGTCACCCTCGACGCCGACACGGTCGTCTCGGCCGCCGACCTGCACCACACGGAGACCGAGCTGCTGCCGGCATCCGCGCAGACCTACCCCGAGCGCTGGTGGCAGAAGCGCGTCTCCGGTCCGGGCGCCGTGCTCGTGATGCTCGGCATCAAGGGAGACCTGCCCGAGCTGAAACATCACAGTCTGTTCTTCACCAGGGACTGGGCCGAGAACTTCGGCCGTATCTTCGGCAAGAAGACCAGCGTGCCCTCGCCGGCCTCCTTCTACGCCTGTATGCCCAGTGCCACCGACCCGGGAGTCGCCCCTGAGGGCTACACGAACATGTTCCTGCTGGTGCCGATCCCCGCCGACCCGGGCCTCGGCCACGGCGGGATCAACGGCCAAGGCTCGGCCGCGATCGAGAAGATCGCGGATGACACCGTCAGACAGCTCAGCGACTGGGCCGGCATTCCCGACCTGGCGGAGCGGATCGTGGTGCGCCGCACGGTGGGACCCGGCGACTTCGCCGACGACCTCAACTCCTGGCGCGGCGGGGCCCTCGGCCCGGCGCACACCCTGCGGCAGAGCGCATTCCTGCGCGGCTCCAACGCCTCCGCGAAGGTCGACGGTCTGTTCTACGCCGGCGGCACCACCATCCCGGGCATCGGACTTCCGATGTGCTTGATCAGCGCTGAAATTCTCCTCAAGCGGATCAACTCGGACACGAGCACGGGACCGCTCCCGGAACCGCTGCCGAACTCCGTGCGGGCGCCGCTGCCGGAAGCCCAGTGACTTCGGCAGCACAGTGAATCCGGTAGTGCTGTGACGTTCGCGTATCTGCTGACCCTGCTTCTCAGCCTGGGGGCAATGGTGCTGCTCGACCGTCGCTTCCGGCTGTTCTTCTGGCGGAACCCGGTGCGAGCGGCCATCGTGCTCGGCGCCGGGCTGGTGTACTTCCTCGTCTGGGACCTCTTCGGAATCGGTCTGGGCATCTTCTACCGGGGCGAGACGACCCTGATGACCGGTCTGCAGCTGGCCCCGGAGCTGCCCGTGGAGGAGTTCTTCTTCCTCACCTTCCTCTGCTACCTCACCATGAACGCCGTGCAGGGGGCGCGCCTGCTGCTCGCCTCCCGGGCCGAACGGGCCGGCGTCGACGAGGGGAGCGACGGGTGACCTACCTGCTCCTGAACACCGTCTTCCTTCTGCTCGCCACGGCTGTGTTCCTCTCGGCCGTGCGCCGCGGCCGGCTCTCCCGGCACAGGATCCGTGCCGCCGGGATCGCCGTGGCCGCCGTGCTCGTGCTCACGGCCGTTTTCGACAGCATTATGATCGGGGTCGGACTGGTCGACTACGATCCCAGCCGCATCTTCGGATTGCGGATCGGCCTGGCCCCGATCGAAGACTTCGCCTATCCCGTTGCGGCAGCGCTCCTGCTGCCCGCGCTCTGGGCCCTGCTGGAAAGAAAACCGAATGACTGAGACTCGCACCCCGCCGCTCTGGAAGACACGGCAGGTGCTGCTCTCGTCGCGTCCGCTGAGCTGGATCAACACGGCGTTCCCGTTTGCCGCCGCGTATGTGGTGACGACCGGCCGGGTGGACGCCCTGCTGCTGGTCGGCACCCTCTTCTTCCTCATTCCCTACAACCTGCTGATGTACGGAATCAACGACGTCTTCGACTACGAGTCCGACCTGCGCAACCCGCGCAAGGGCGGCGTCGAGGGAGCCATGCTGGACCCGGTCCTTCACCGCACGGTGCTCGTCTCCGGGATCGTGACGGCTGTGCCCATGCTGGTGGCGATGCTCGTCTTGGCCGGCGCGGAGCATCCGTGGTCATGGTTCATTCTGGTCGTGAGCCTCTTCGCGGTGGCCGCGTACTCCGTTCCGGGACTACGGTTCAAGGAGCGCCCGATCGTGGACTCGATCACCTCGAGCACCCACTTCGTCAGCCCCGCCGTCTACGGTCTCGTGGTGGCCGGCGCCGTCGCGATGCCCGGCCTGGTTGCCCTGCTCGCCGCGTTCTTCCTCTGGGGCATGGCCAGCCACGCTTTCGGCGCCGTGCAGGACGTCGTGCCCGACCGGGAAGGCGGCATCGCCTCGATCGCGACCGCGCTCGGCGCCGCGCGGACCGTGCGCCTCGCGATCGCATTCTGGGCCCTGGCCGGGCTGCTCATGCTTGTGACCGGCTGGCCCGGGCTGCTGGCCTCGGTGCTCGCGGTGCCCTACATTCTGGCGGCCTGGCCGTTCCGGTCGGTGTCGGACGAGCGGTCCGAGACCGCGAACGCCGGCTGGACGCGTTTTCTCTGGCTCAACTTCCTGACCGGATTCCTGGTGACCATGCTGCTGATCGCCTGGGTGAAGCTCGGGCCTTTCTAGGGTGCGGGCCGTTCGGGATGCGAGCCGTAGAGTCGAGGGATGGAGCCTCTGACCACCGCCCGTGTCGACAGCTGGACCTGGGCCGTGCGGATGTTCAAGACCCGTTCCCAGGCCACGGCCGCCTGCCGAGCCGGTCACGTCAAGGTGAACGGCGAGCGGGCCAAGTCCGCGCAGACCGTGCGGATCGGCGACGAGGTGCGGGTGCGCATCAGCGGTTTCGACCGCATCCTGGTCGTGTCGAAGATCATGGTCAAACGGGTCAGCGCGCCAGTCGCGGCGGAGTGCTTCGTCGACCAGACTCCCCCGCCGCCCCCGCGCGAGGAGGTGGCGCTCCTCCCGATGCGGGACCGCGGCGCCGGCCGTCCCACCAAGCGCGAACGCCGCGAGATCGACAAGCTTCGGGCGCCCGAGGTGCTGCCGCCGGGCCCCGACGACGAGTAGCAGCGTCCCGGCTCAGTCGTGGGTCAGGCCCGGCCGAGCTCGCGTGTCGCAGGATGTGCCACATCACCGCCCGTGCAGCCGGGCGGTGCGGTTCGGACATTCACCCCTCGTTCTGGCTCTCCGCCGAAACGACGGTGGAATCGCAGCCAGACGGGCGCGGCCAGGGTGGCGGCCTACCTGCCGTTCATGCCGCGCACGGCCGGGCCCGGCGGGGTGGAGGCCAAGCAGAGGTAGAGCCAAGGAACCGGCGTCTTCCCGGATGCCGTCGACGATGCTCAGCTTCTCCGTGCGCTGGGCGCCGCCGGGCCGGCTCTCCCGCTCGGTGACGTGCACGCTCAGCCCGGTCCGGGCCAGGACGAGCGCCGCCTCCGGCCCGTTGGGCCCGGCTCCAACCACGTCGACGTCAGGCACGGGACCTCCAGGCCAGGGTGATGGGGGCCACGAGCAGGCCGACCTCCGAGCGCACCCACCACTCTCGGGTCTCTCGGCGTTCGTCCGGAGTGGAGTAGCGGTAGCGGTAGACCCGGGCGCGCACGTAGCGGGGCGGGGCCTGCGGGAACGGGTTGACCCGCACCATCCGCAGCGTGGGTCGGTCGCCCTCGAGGAGGCGGGCCAGGAACATCTCGAACCAGCGGGTGCCCGGGTCGCCGAGCGCCAGGAACCACATCAGCCAGTCCAGGCGCAGGTGGTACGGCGCGAACTGGCGGGGCCGGTGCTCGGGGTCGCCGGGCTTGCCGCGGAACTCGTAGGCGCGCCAGCCCGTCTCGTCGGTCGGGTCGGCGGCGTCGCTGCCCTCGACGACCACCTCGTGGCGCTGCCGGGTGACCGTGCCGAACGCACCGTAGGCGTTCACCAGGTGGTACCGGTTGAAGCTCGCATTCATCAGTTGCCGGCGGGCGACCAGGTTGCGAAGCGGCCAGTAGCTGAGCACCAGGAGCAGGGCGGTGGCCAGGCTGACCACGATCACGAACCAGAGGGGGCCATCCGGTGCGGCCTCCCCGGCCGGCAGCCACGGCAGCACCGCACGCAGCGTGGCGTCGTCGACGGCAGAGAAGGCCAGCACGATGGTGATCCAGTTCAGCCAGGCGAAGTTGCCGGTGAGCACCAGCCAGAACTGGCTCAGGATCACGATCAGGGCCGCGACGGATGCGACGGGCTGGGGCGCAAAGAGGAAGAACGGCACGACCAACTGCGCGAAGTGGTTGCCGATCACCTCCCCGCGGTGGAACCACGGGGGCAGGTGGTGTGCGAACCAACTGAGCGGGTTCGGCATCGGCTGCGTTTCATGGTGGTAATAGAGGGCGGTCAGGTCTCGCCACTCCCGGCCGCCGCGGATCTTAATCAGGCCGGCGCCGAATTCCAGCCGGAAGAGCAGCCAGCGGCAGAACAGGATCACGAAGAGCGGAGGGGCCACCTGCTCGGAGCCGAGGAAGGCCACCACGAAACCGGCCTCCAGCAGCAGACTCTCCCAGCCGAACGAGTAGAAGGATTGGCCGACGTTGACGATCGACAGGTAGCCCACGAAGAGCAGGAGGAAAGCGACCATCGGCAGCCAGGGCGGCCCGAGCTGCGGCAGGCCGGCCACGAGCGTGGCCGCCACGGCGGCGCCGGACCAGGCGAGGGAACGCAGCATCCGGTCGGAGTAATGCCAGTGGAAAATACTCGGCGACTCGCTGAACCTCACGCGGGCCACAAAACGGGCCACCGGGAGCAGGCCATGGTCGCCGAGCAGCGCGGGGAATTGGTTGACGGCCGAAACGAAGGCGATCAGGTAGCAGGCAGCCACCCCGCGCTGCAGCACCTGCCGCGCGATCTCGTATTCTCCGGCCCCGAACCAGTCCATTTGAGCACAATCTAGGCCTTCCCCGGCCTGGGTTCAATCGGACCGGCTGTAATCGGAGCCGCCCCCTTGACGGGGGGAACTAAACCGGTATAGCCTTTCTAAACCGGTTCAGGTTGGGTCGGCTGTCAATGAGGAGGCCCAGAAACGTGCCTGCGAATATTCGTGCCACCACCACCGTGAAGCCCACCGCTCAGTCCGCCGCGAAGTCGGTCGCGAACCCCCCAAAGGTCACCATCGAGGTGGTCGCCAAGCGGGCCGGCGTCAGCAAGGGCCTCGTCTCCTTCGCCCTCAACAACCGGCCCGGCGTCGCCCCCGAGACCCGGGTGCGCATCCTTCAGGTCGCCAAGGAGCTGGGCTGGAAGCCGTCCCTCCGCGCCCGGTCGCTCTCCACGCAGCGGTCCTACGCGCTCGGCCTCGTGATCGCCCGCAACCCGGACGTGCTTGCCTCCGACCCGTTCTTCCCCTCCTTCATCGCGGGCGTCGAGAGCATCCTTGCCCCGGAGGGTCGCGCCCTCGTGCTCAGCGTCGTTCCCGACGAGGAGACCGAGTTGAAGACCTACCGCTCACTCGTGGCCGACGGGCGCGTCGACGGGGTCTTTCTCAGCGACCTCCGCCACGGCGACCCGCGCATCCCGCTCCTCGCCGAGCTTGGTCTGCCGGCGGTCACGCTCGGACGCCCCGACGGGCCCAGCCCCTTCCCTGCGGTGACCGTGGACGACACACCTGGTGTGATGGCATCCGTCGCTCACCTCGCCACCCTCGGCCACCGCCGCATCGCGCACGTCGCGGGCAGCTCGACGCTGCTGCACGGCAGCCGCCGGCGCGCGGCCTTCGCCGCCGCCCTGCGCGAGGCGGGCCTGCCGGGGGGGCAGACCGTCGAGACCGATTTCTCCGTGGGCGCCGGGTCAGATGCCACTCGGCGCCTCCTGACCCAGGACACGCCCCCGACTGCGATCGTCTATGCCAACGACCCGATGGCCATCGCCGGTCTCGGCATGGCGCACGAGCTGGGCGTGCGGGTCCCCGACGACCTCTCGATCACGGGCTACGACGACATCGACTTCTGCCGTTACGTGTACCCGCCCCTGACCACCGTCAGCGCAGCGCCGATGGCGTGGGGGCGCGCGGCGGCGAGCACGCTTTTGGCCCTGATGGAGAACGGCTCGGCGGACGACGTGGACCTCCCGGCGGCCCGGCTCGTGGTGCGCGGGTCGACCGCCCCGCCCCACGGCTGACCCACAGCGCTGACACATGTTTACCGCAGCAAGGCTGCTGCGGGTTTTGAGAAATGGAGCACCACATGCACAGCAATGGAATGGCCAGGCGGATTCTCACCGTTACGGCGGCATCCGCCACAGTGGCCTTGGCACTAAGCGCTTGCGCGTCCGGGGGGACGACGGGTGACGCGGCCACCAACCGCGGGCCGATCACGATCTGGTACTCGAACAACGAAACCGAGATCGCCTGGGGCAAGCAGATGGTGGAGGCCTGGAACGCCGAGAACCCGGACGAAAAGGTGAAGGCGCAGGAAATCCCGGCCGGTAAGAGCAGCGAGGAGGTCATCGGTGCCGCCATCACGGCCGGCAACGCCCCCTGCCTCGTATTCAACACGGCCCCGGTCGCGGTGCCGCAGTTCGAGAAGCAGGGTGGTCTCGTCGACCTCTCCAGCTTCGAGGACGGCGCCGCCTACATCGAGGCACGCAGCGGCGACACGGCCGAGCAGTACCAGGGCGCCGACGCGAAGTACTTCCAGATGCCGTGGAAGTCCAACCCCGTCATGATCTTCTACAACAAGGACATGTTCACCGCCGCCGGACTCGACGCCGAGAACCCCCAGTTGGCCACTTACGACGAATTCCTCGCCACCTCGCGCACCCTCGTCGAGAGCGGCGCCGCGCCGAACGCCATCTACCCGGCCCCGACCAGCCAGTTCTTCCAGAGCTGGTTCGACTTCTACCCGCTCTACGCCGCCGAAACCGGTGGCACGCAGTTGATCGAAGACGGTGAGGCCACCTTCAACGACGAGGACGGCGCGAAGGTCGCGGAGTTCTGGAAGACCCTGTACGCCGAGGGTCTCGCCGGCAAAGAGCAGTACCAGGGCGACTCGTTCGCCGATGGCCAGGCCGCGATGTCCATCGTCGGACCGTGGGCCGTGTCGGTGTACAAGGACGCCGTGAACTGGGGTGCGGTTCCCGTTCCCACCAGCGAGGGCACTCCGGCCGAGGAAACCTACACGTTCAGTGACGCGAAGAACGTCGGAATGTTCACGGCCTGCGAGAACCAGGCCACCGCCTGGGATGTGCTGAAATTCGCCACCAGCGAGGACCAGGACGGACAGCTTCTCGAGCTGACCGGCCAGATGCCGCTCCGCGAGGACCTCCCAACGGTGTATCCGGAGTACTTCGCGGCCAACCCGGCCTACGAGCAGTTCGGCGACCAGGCATCCCGCATGGTCGAGGTTCCCAACGTCTCCAGCTCGGTCGCCGCCTGGCAGGCCTTCCGCGACGCGTACACGAAGTCGGTCATCACCGGCGAGGGTGAGATCCCCGCCGCCCTCGACTCCGCCGCCGAGAAGATCAAAACCCTGATCTCCAAGCCGTAACGGATGTCCCAGTCAACCGCGAGTCGGACCGTCGCCGGGAGGAGCACAACTCCTCCCGGCGGGGGCCCCCGCCGGCGCAAACACCCCCTTCTGGGCAAGAACCCATTCGGGCTCCTGCTCAGCGCCCCCTACCTCATCTTCGTTCTGGCCGTCTTCGCCTACCCGCTGGTCTTCGCCTTCTGGATGTCGTTTCACGACTACTTCTTCGCAGCACCCGGCGCCGATGTGGACCGGCCATTCGTCGGCCTGGACAATTTTCGGGAAGTGCTGGCCGACCCGGCCATCATCCGTTCCTTCGGCAACGTGGGAGTCTTCCTGCTGATCAACGTGCCGTTGACGGTCGTCCTCTCGCTCATGCTCGCCACCGCCCTGAACAAGGCCGTGCGGTTCCGCACCTTCCTGCGCGTTGCCTACTACGTGCCCTATGTGACCGCGAGCGTCGCCGTCGTCGGCGTCTGGATCTTCCTGTTCAGCGGCAACGGCCTCGTGAACCAGATTCTCGGGCCGCTCGCGCCCGATCCGGCGTGGCTGATCAACGAGGACTGGGCCATGCCCACCATCGCGATCTTCGTGACCTGGAAGGGCCTCGGATTCTTCATTCTGCTCTACCTGGCCGCCCTGCAGAACGTGTCGGAGGAACTGTACGAGGCTGCTTCAACGGATGGCGCGGGCAGGATCCGAAGTTTCTTCTCGGTCACCGTGCCGGGCGTACGCCCGGCGACTGTGCTCGTGCTGCTGCTCTCGACGGTCACCGGCGCCAACCTCTTCACGGAGCCGTACCTGCTCACCGGCGGCGGCGGCCCGAACGGGGCATCCTCGTCACCCGTGCTGATGATGTACCAGCGCGGGATCGAACAGGGGTCGCCCGACACGGCGGCCGCGATCGGCGTCATCCTCGTGATCGGAGTTCTCATCCTCGCGTTCATCCAGCGCAAGCTTGCAGGCGGTGACGAATCATGAGCCGCGGGCAGAACATCCTGCGGGGTGTGGTGCTCACGGTCGGGGCGCTTGTGTTCCTGTTCCCCTTCTACTACATGGTCATCGGCTCGCTTCAGAAGGAACCGGACCCGACTGTCACCGGCGCGTTCCCGAACCCCGCCAACCTGACGCTCGACAACTACGGTGACATCAACAGCCGGATTAACCTGCTGCAGGGGCTGCTCAACTCGGGGATCTTCACGGGTGGCGTCATTCTCTGCACCGTGGTTTTTGGTGTTCTGGTGGGCTACGCCCTCGCCCAGCTGCAGTGGCGCGGACGCGGTGTCACCTTCGCTCTCGCACTGCTCGTGCAGGTCGTGCCGTTCCAGCTGCTGATGATCCCGCTCTACGTGATGATCGCCCGGGACTACGGACTGGCCGACAACTATCTGGGCATGATCCTGCCGTTCGCCATCAACTCGACGGCCGTGATCATCTTCCGGCAGTACTTCCTGCAGATTCCGAAGGATCTGTTCGATGCCGCCCGCATCGACGGCGCCGGCGAACTGCGGATCCTGCGGCGGATCGCCCTGCCTCTGGTGCGGCCGGCCCTGCTGACCGTCGTGCTGCTGACCTTCATCGGACCGTGGAACGAATTCCTCTGGCCGTTCCTGATCACCAAGGAAGCGTCCCTCCAGCCTCTCGCCGTGTCACTCGCCAACTACCTCAGCAATATCGCCGCCACAGCGGCGAACCCGTTCGGGGCGGTTCTCGCCGGGGCCTGCGTCCTGGCCGCCCCTGCTGTGATCCTGTTCATCCTCTTCCAACGGCACTTCGTGTCGAACAATATCGGCTCCGGCGTGAAAGGTTAGAAATGCCCAACCCCACTGAATTCCCCTACACCCTGACCCGAATGGGCGTCATCATGACGCCCGAAGCGGGCAACGACCTCGAGGCTGAGGGGGTGCTGAACCCCGGCACGGGGCACTCTGCCGACGGAACTCTGTATCTGCTCCCCCGACTGGTCGCCACCGGAAACGTCTCCCGCGTCGGACTCGCAAAGGTCATCATCACCGACGGCGTGCCCACGGGCGTCGAACGCGAGGGTGTCGTTCTTGCACCGGACCGCGGCTGGGAGCGCGGCGCGAACAACGCCGGAGTGGAAGATCCCAGGATCACCTTCGTTCCCCGGCTCGGCCTACACGTGATGACCTACGTCGCCTACGGCCCCCTCGGCCCGCGCACGGCCGTTGCCGTGTCCTCGGACCTGCGCGAGTGGCGCCGGCTCGGTCCGGCGCTGTTCGCCTTCGACGACACGCTGGACATGGACCTGAACCTGTTCCACAACAAGGACACCGTGTTCTTCC
The DNA here is from genome assembly GCF_002929635.1 of Cryobacterium sp. M25. NCBI lineage: Bacteria > Bacillati > Actinomycetota > Actinomycetes > Micrococcales > Microbacteriaceae > Cryobacterium > Cryobacterium sp. M25. Next base: position 106,435 of record NZ_PJJU01000054.1, read on the forward strand.
CGGAGCCGGTCGCCGGCCCGCATGGAGTCGAGTGCTTCGCCGTGCTGCACCGCCCGATGTGGGATCTGGGCGAGGTCAAGCCGGGTGAGGGCATCCGTGTTCCCGCCGGCGTCACCGACACCCGGCAGAGCATCTGGATCAGCTATCTGCCGGTCGCGGATGTGCTCGCCGACATCACGAAGCTCACCTTCTGGAGCGACCACCGTTTCCTGGCCGGGCCGGAGTTCGCGTTCGAAGAGCTGAAGATCGGCGGCGGCCCTGCCCCGTTGCGGGTGCCGGAGGGCTGGCTGCTGATGCACCACGGCGTCACCGGAACCATCGACGGCGCGTTCTCGCAGCAGCAGAAGGTGAACTACTCGGCCGGAGCGATGATTCTCGACGCGGACGACCCGACCATCGTGCTGAAGCGCACGTCGGAGCCGCTGCTCAAGGCGGAGACGCCCGATGAGATCAGCGGCATCGTGCCGAACGTGGTGTTTCCGACCGCGATCGAGGAGATCGCGGGGCAGCTGTTCGTGTTCTACGGCATGGCCGACTCGAAGATCGGCGTGGCGCGCCTGGATCGCGTGGGCTCGTAGGCGCGTAGGGACTCAGGTGCTGGCGCGCTTGAGCGCTTGAGCGCTTGTCGGTTGGTGGCGGTCTCGCCGGGGCTCATCCCCGGGAGGCCGCCTTCGGCTTTCGTGGCGCAGGGTCTGGAAGCAGGCTCACCGCTGACGCTGCAAACGATCATCGGTGGCGCCGCGCGGCCAAACAGCCGCGCGCCTGAACAAAGATACGAAACTCGCATTTACAAAAGGTGAGTGACACTCGACTACGTGTGCTCCTTAAGGTATCCTCATAACATGACGAACCTCGCGGATGACCTTAGGCGGGCGGCCGACGCTGTCGCCCTGCTGGGCTCCTCGAGCGCCGACCTCGCGGCTCTTCCCGACGCCGAGGCTTTGGCCGGCCAGAAGCGGATCGCCTGCGCGCGCCGTCTGCTCGACACCTATGCCGCGTTGATGGCCGCAACCATCGCCGAACGGTCCCGCCCGGAACTCGGCCACTCGGGGCTGGCCGCGCAGCAGGGGTTCCTCTCGCCCGAGGCCCTAATCCAGAACTGGACCGGCTCATCCACAGGTGACGCCTACAAGCTGGTCGCGGTCGGCACGATGATGGCCGACACCGAGGCGGCCGACAAGCTGGTCGAAGAGGCACTCTCGACGCTCTCGACGCCCGACGCCGGTGCCGACGCCGATGCTGTCGACGTCGCGGCGTTTGTTGCGAGGGTGCCCTGGCAGGCGCCGATCGCCCGGGCCGTCACCGCCGGCACGCTTTCGGTTGACGCGGCCGAGGCGATCCGGGCCGGGCTCGGCCAGATCGACGCGGCAGTCACCGCGGAGAAGCTCCGGGTGGCCCTCGAGACGCTCCTCACCGAGGCGTCAACGTTGAATGCCGACGAGGTCTTCAAACGGGCCCGCCGGATGCGCAACCGGCTCGATGAGGCCGGCATCGCCGCCCGCGAGAAGCAGGCCCACGACGACCGCTACCTGAAGGTCTACCGGCTGAGCAACGGCAACGTGCGCCTGAACGGGCTCTTCGCCCCCGAAGACGGCAAGTTCGTGCTCTCCACCTTCGACTCCATCACCGGACCCCGCCGCGGCGGAGTGCGCTTCGTCGACCCGGAACGCGCCGCCTGGGCAAAGAAAATGCAGACGACCCGCGCAGCACCGAGCAGATCAACGCGGACTCCCTCGTGCAGCTGCTCAAGATCGCCGGCGAAGCCGACCCCGGCCGGGTCTTCGGCGGACGCCGCCCGGCGGTGCGCGTGATCGTGACCGAGAAGGCTCTCACAGCCGAACCCGGCGAGCCGGGTGCCGCCGAACCCGCCGCTCACGGGCAGATCGAAGGCAACCCGGTCCCCATCTCGCAGGAAACCATCGACCGGTTGCTCTGCGACACCGGCACCCGCGGCATCAAATTCGACGACATCGGCCAGATCATCGACGTCGGCCGTGACGAACGACTCTTCACGGAGGCACAGCGCGCCGCGATGGGAGTGCGCGACGGCGGATGCCTCTGGGTCGGCTGCGACCGATCACCGGCCTGGAGCGAAGCCCACCACATCAACGAATGGCTCACAGACAGCGGAGACACCAACCTNGGTGGGTCGACTGCGACCGATCACCGGCCTGGAGCGAAGCCCACCACATCAACGAATGGCTCACAGACAGCGGAGACACCAACCTCGCCGACGGAGTGCTGCTCTGCCACCCGCACCACCTGCTGCTGCACAACCAGCACTGGAAGATCACCCGCACAGGAACGCAATGCTGGCTGCGGCCACCGGTGGAGAACGATCCGGAGCAGACACTGATCGCACTATCGAGCAAGGCGGTGGGGCTGTAGGGCGTGGCTCTGGCACCGGGTCTTGACAGGCTCGACCACCGGGACGGGGGCGGCGGCGGGGGCGGCGGGGCGCGGCGCGCTACTCGGCGGGCGGGGCGGTGGGAAGGAGGGCGAGGGTGGCCTTGAGGCGGGCCTCGGCGTCGTCGTCGCCCTGACCCGCGAGACTCGCCGCGATGTTCGCCTCGGTCACGGCGCGGAGCACCTCGTCCCGCTGGATGCGCACGCCCCGGGGAGCGTCGACGCCGATCCGGATGCTGTCACCGCGCACGTCGAGAACGGTGATGACGATGTCGTCACCGATGAGGATCTTCTCCCCCTGTTTGCGTGTTAGAACCAGCACTCGTCCAGCCTAGCTTGACCGGTCGGGCCGGCCCGCGAGCCGTCGCCGCATTCCGGCCACGGTGCTGGCCTCGGCCGGGGCGCCGTCGACCCAGCCGATCGGGATCTGCAGCTCATCGACGGTCTCAGGCGAGACGGTGTCGCCATAGCCCGTCACCGCGATCGCGTCGACGTGCACGCTCTGGGCAACCTCGGCCGCCCACCGGGCGGTGTCTGCGGGCTTGCGGCCGGCATCGACGACCAGCCAGACCTGCTCGGCACCGAGCGCGGCCACCAATGCGGCGTAGATGTCCGCCGTGGCCGGGTCGGCACCCAGACCGAAGGCCAGAATTCCGGTCTGTCCGAGCTTGACTCCCCTGGCCCGTGCCTCCAGCGCCGTGCGCCGGTCGAGGATGCGCGCGAGCCCGGCCGCGGCAGGCGCTCCGACGTCGATCGCGCCGGCCACGAGGACCTCAGCCGAACCATGCGCCACGGCCAGCTCCCGCGCAATCCGCACCGCGGCATCCTGCCACCCGACGACGAGAACGAGGTTTCCGACACCTGGGAGCGGCCGCGGCACCGCCGCTTCGGCGGCCGCCTGCTCGCTCTCTCTCAGCCGGGCGTCCCTGCGCCTGCCGCCCCCCTGGGCGGCCGCCGGGTCGGGGGCGGGCGGCGCGGGAGTGGGCAGCACCGGCGGGTGGGGTTCCTGGGTGGCGAAGGTGAGTTCGTCCATCAGGCGGGCGAAGCCGTCCGTCGCGGTCGACAGGGGCGGGGAGGAGACGGGTGCCGCGGCGCGGTGAAGGCCCGCTTCCGCCGCGTCGGCATCGTCGAGAAGCGCGGCGATGCCGAGCCGGGCCTGCACGTCGAGCCGGGAGTGCGCCGCGCGCCGTCGCCGCTCCGGCACCTCGACCGTGACCTCGATGTGCCGGCGGGCGAAGAAGCCCTTGATGCCGCCGACGGTGACCCGTTCGGCGGCCACGATGCGCGCATCCGCCCCGTGCTCGGCGAGGATGCGTGCCTTGAGCTCCTGGAGGGATGAACCCTCAAGCTGAAATCGACTCGGTTCCACGTACCACTCCCACCGTTTCGATGGCCACGTTCGCCGAGGTGACTTCCTGATAGGACAGCACGGAGATACCGCCGGACTGCGCCGACACCAGTCGACGGATGGCCGGGCGCAGCGCCGGCGCGCAGACCAGCACCGCGGAGAGTCCGGCCGCTTCCACTTTGCCCAGCGCCTCCTTCAGCGACCCGAGAATGGCGTCGACCCGGTTCGGCTCCAACATGATCTGGGTGCCCTGGTCGGAGGGACGCATCCCCTCGAGCATGGACTGCTCCAAGGTGGGCTCGATCATGATCACCCGGAGCAGCCCGTCGTCGAGATACTGTGCTGTGAGAGCCGGGCCCAGCGCCTGACGGGCCGTCTCGATCAGGCCCTCCGGGTCATTCGACACCTTGGCGCGCAGGGAGAGGGACTCGTAGATGCGGGGCAGGTCGTTGATCGGGATCTGCTCCGCGAGCAGACCCTGCAGCACGCGCTGCACCTCGGCGAGGGAGAGCAGCCCGGGGATCAGATCCTCCACGGCGGACGGATTGACCAGCCGCACCCCCTCGGTGAGCATCCGCACGTCCTCGCGGGTGAGGAGCCTCGCCGCGTTGCCGGTGATGATCGAGGACAGGTGGGTGATGAGCACCGACACCCGGTCGATGACCGTGGCCCCGGTCATCTCCGCGCTGTGCCGCATCTCGCTGGGCACCCACTTGCCGGTGAGGCCGAACACGGGCTCCACCGTGGCCTGGCCCGGCAACGAGTCGAGGGCGTCGCCGAGGGCGAGCACCTTGCCGGCCGGGGCGACCCCGCGGCCGGCCTCCACGCCGGCGATCCGGATCGAATAGGTGGAGGAGGGCAGGTCCATGCTGTCGCGGGTGCGCACGGGCGGCACCACCACGCCGAGGTCGATGGCAACCTTGCGGCGCAGGGCACGCACGCGAGCCAGGAGGTCGTCCTGGGCTCCGGAGACAAGGTCGACGAGGTCAGGGGCCAGCAGGATCTCCAGGGCGTGCACCCGCATGGTTTCGATCAGGTCTTCTGGCGTGTCGGAGCGGGGCGCCATCGCCTCGGCGGCGACACCGGCATCCCGGCCCGCCTGGTCGCGGCTCTCCCCTGCCTTGATCCGGCGGGCGAAGAGGATCAGACCCAGCCCGATCACCACGAACGGGATGATCGGCATGCCCGGGATCAGGGCCATCAGGAGGGCCGCGCAGCCCGCGATCATCAGTGCGTTGCGGGACTGGGTGAGCTGGCCGGAGGCTGCCTCGCCGATGTCGGACTCCGCGTTGGAGCGGGTCACGATCATGCCGGTCGAGACCGCCATCAGCAGGGCCGGGATCTGCGTCACGAGGCCGTCGCCGATGGTGAGCAGGGAGTAGGTGCTCATGGCCTCGGTGACGGACAGTCCGAGCGAAATCATGCCGATCGCGATGCCGCCGACCAGGTTGATGATGATGATGACGATGCCGGCGATCGCGTCACCCTTGACGAATTTCGACGCGCCGTCCATGGCACCGTAAAAGTCCGCCTCGGCGGAGACCTCGGCCCGGCGTTCCCTGGCCTGCACGTCGGTGATCAGGCCGGCATTCAGGTCGGCGTCGATGGCCATCTGTTTGCCGGGCATGGCGTCGAGGGTGAACCGCGCACCGACTTCGGCGACGCGTTCGGCACCCTTGGTGACCACCACGAATTGGATCACGACGAGGATCAGGAAGATCACAGCGCCGATGATGAGCGACCCGCCCACGGCGACGTCGCCGAACGCGGCAATCACCTGCCCGGCGTAGCCGTCGCTGAGCACGAGCCGGGTCGAGGCCACGTTCAGGCCCAGCCGGAACAGGGTGGCGACGAGCAACAGCGACGGGAAAACGGAGAAATCGAGGGGCTTTTTGACAAACATCGTGGTCAGCAGTGTGACCAGCGCCAGGAGGATGTTTACGATGATCAGCACGTCGAGCAGCACGGCGGGCACCGGCACGACGAGCAGCAGGATGATACCGACAACCCCGACCGGCACCGCGAGTTTGGCGAGATTGCTGTTCATCGGTGGCCTCCGGCCGTCAGGACACGATCGTTCGGGGTGTGCGCGCGGGAACCGCGGCCGGTGCGTTCGCCGGCTCCAGAGCCGCGAGACTTCAGCGCGAGCACGAAGGCGAGCACCTGCGCGACGGCGTTGTAGAGCTCCACCGGGATCTCGTCACCCAGCTGGCAGGCGCTGTGCAGGGCACGGGTGAGCGGGATGTCCCGCACGATGGGGACCCGGTCGGTCTCCGCCTGTTCCCGGATGCGCGCCGCGATCACTCCCGCTCCCGTGGCCACGACCCGGGGGGCGGACTTGCCCGGCTCGTAGCGGAGGGCGACGGCGAAGTGGGTGGGGTTGACCAGCACGACGTCGGACGTGGCGACGGCGGCGATCATGCGGTTGCGACTCATGGCGAGCTGCCGGGCCCGGCGCTGCGACTTCACCATCGGGTCACCCTCGGAACTCTTGTTCTCATCAGTGACTTCCTTCTTCGTCATGCGGGTGCGCTTGCGGTTTCGCTTCATCACGACGAACACATCCGCGGCGGCGAGTACCAGGCCGGCGATGACAGCCGACTGCACGAGAGCGGTCGCGCCGTCACTGGCCGCTCCGATCAGCACGGAGACGGGCAGTCCCCCGGCCGTCATCAGGATGGGCGCGAGCCCCTGCACCACGAGCACCAGCACGAGACCCACGGCGATAGTCTTGAGCAGCGCCGTGACGCCCTGCCAGACGGCCTGGCCGCCGAAGGTGCGGCCGAGGCCGGTCACCAAGTTGAACTGCTCGTATTTTCCGGCGACCTTCTTGAAGTGCACGCCGCCCTGCGCCACAGCGCCCACGAGGACGACGACGAAGACCGTCGCGAGCATCGGGGTGAGGATGGTTCCCATCGAGGCCAGCGAGTCCACCAGCATCTGCACGGCGAGGTCCGGCTGCGGGTTGGCGACCAGGCTGCGAATACGGATCATCTGGTCGGTTCCGGCGTCCGCGGCCAGACCGATGGTGACGGGGGTCATGGCGGCGGCCGCGCCGATACCGATCCACGCGGTCAGGTCCTGGGACTTGGAGAGCTGGCCCTTGGACCGCACCTCGCGCATCCGTTTGTCGGTGGCTTGTTCGGTCTTCTCACCGGAGTCGGACAGCTATCTCACCCCCAGCATGGTGGCGACGGCGTCGTCGGTCAGCGACGCGACGATGCGCGGCAGGGCCACGAACCCGGCGGCGCCCAGCGTGAACGTGATCAAAATCTTGAGCGGGAACCCGAGCGCGAACGCGTTGAGGGCCGGGGCCACCCGGGTGAGCAGGCCGAGGCCGACGTCGGCGAGGAACAGGACGACGATTAGCGGTCCGGCGATCTGCACGGCGGAGAGCAGCATTTGGCCGACCGCGACTGTGATGGTCTGCATCGGCACCGCGAGGTCGATGCCGCCCCCGATCGGCAGGGCCGCGAACGTACGCGTGATGCCGCCAAGGATCAGCTGGTAGCCGCCCGAGGCGAATAGGAGCGCCAGCGCGGTCATCTGGTACAGCCGCGTGAACTGGGCACCGTTGACCATGGCCTGCGGGTCGAAGCCCTGAGCGAGCTGGAAGCCGCCGAACATGTCGATCAGGTTGCCGGCGGACTGGATGGCGGAGAAGACCACGAGCACGAAGAAGCCGAGCACGCCGCCGACCACGATCTCGAGGAGCAGGGCGGCGAAGAAACCGCCGGTGTCGGGCGAGACCCAGCCCGGCGTGACCCGTGGCGAAACCGCCAGGGCCAGGCCGAGGGCGAGCATGCCCTTGATCCGCAGGGGGAACGCATTGTAGGAGAACGGCGGCGCCACGACGAGGAACGCCACCATCCGCACGCCCGCGAGCATGGTGGCTTCGATCCAGGCGAAGTCAAGGGTGATGTTCATCAGCCGCCACCGATGAGGCCGGGGATCTTGGCGAAGAGCATCTCCGTGAAGGACACCATCTCGGAGATCATCCAGTGCCCGGAGATGATCAGCGCCACAGCCACGGCGATGGCCTTGGGCACGAACGACAGCGTCACCTCCTGGATCTGGGTGATCGACTGCAGCAGGGAAATGGCGAAACCGACGACCAGGGCGGTGATCAGGATCGGCGCGGACAGTTTGCCGGCGATCAGGATGCCCTGCAGTCCGATGTCGAGGACGGCGTTGGTATCCATCAGCCACCCCGGTAACTGGAGACGAGGGTCGTGATGATCAGACCCCAGCCGTCGACGAGCACGAACAGGAGGATCTTGAACGGCAGCGAGATCATCACCGGCGGCAGCATCATCATGCCCATCGACATCAGCGCCGCGGACACGACGAGGTCGATCACCAGGAACGGCACGAAGATGACGAACCCGATGATGAACGCGGCACGCAGCTCGGAGATCATGAACGCCGGGATCAGCGTGAGCAGCGACACGACCTCGCGGGTCTCCGGGTTCGGCTGATCGGCGGCCCGGGTCATCAGGGCGAGGTCCTCCTCCCGGGTGTGCGCGAGCATGAACGTGCGCAGCGGCTTCGAGCCGAGTGTGACGGCGTCGTCGAAGGACATGGTGCCGTTCAGGTACGGCTGCAGGGCGCCGTCGTTGATGTCGGTGAGGATGGGCGACATGATGAACAGCGACAGGAACAGGGCCAGGCCGGCCAGCACCTGGTTCGGCGGGATCGACGGCAGTGCGAGCGCGTTGCGGGTCATCGCGAGCACAACGAAGATCTTCGTGAAGCTGGTCATCATCAGCAGCAGGGCCGGCGCGACCGACAGCAGGGTGATCCCGATCAGGGTCACGATCGCCGAGGACGGTTCGCCGTTCGGGCCGTTGATCTGCACGTTGAGCCCGCCGCCGCCCGGTTCCGTGGGGGTGACCGGGTCGGTCGGCGTGACCGGATCCGTCGGGGCGGCATGGCCCGCCGGCGCCACGAGCAGCACGAACGCCACGACGATCACGAGCACGAGGGCCGCCATCATCAGGTACCGGGCGATGTCCCGGCTTCGATCCGTGCGCACGGCCGCGAGTGTCACCGGCCCTGCCGGAGGGCGGCAGCGGTCTGCTGCCAGGTGGCGGGAGACAAGATCGACCCGCCGATCCGGCCCGGAATGGCGCGGTCCCGGCGCGGCCGGAGGATGAGCGGCGGCGTGAGTTCCTCGCCGTCGTGAGTGGCGCCGTCGTGCGCGGCGTGCGTTGCCTGGTCGAGCTCGCGGGCGAAGTCGGCCGCGGCGTGGTGCGCGCGGCGTCCGGGAAGGGTGGCGGCGAGGGCGGCGGTGAGGGGCGCCGGGAGGGGCGCCGGGAGGGGCGCCGCGGCATCCGTCGGCGCCTGACCGTCGTGCAGCACGCTGACCGACTGCTCGGTCACGCCGAGCACGAACCGGCGGCCCTCGATGTCGACGACGACGACGGATGCCTTCTGGCCGACGCCCTGCCGGCCCACCACGGTGACCAGGTTCGGGATGCGGCCACCGAGGGAGCCCTTCGTCAGCTTGCGCTGGAGCACCCAGAGCAGCCCCAGCACGGCGACCAGGGACAGCGCCACCCGGAGCGCGACCAGGATGGTGTCCACCTAGGTCAGGCTCTCGGCCACATCGAGGATCTGGGTGATCCGCACCGCGTAGTCCTGGTCGACGACCACGATCTCGCCGTGCGCGATCAGCCGGCCGTTGAGCAGGATGTCCGCGGGAGCCCCGGCGGACCGGTCGAGTTCGATGACGGCCCCCGGTTCGAGCGAGAGCACGTCGCGCACCGACATGCGGGTACGCCCGATTTCCACGGTCAACGACATCTGCACGCTGTTGATCCGGCCGAGCTTGCCGGACACGGACTGGCTGGACCTGGCCGCACCGTTGGAGACGCCGTTGTCACGCAGCCGCACGGCGAACCAGCCGGTGATCTGGCCGTCGCCGGACAGCTCGAAGACGCTGGTGGCGGGATCCGCGAACAGGGCCGTGGCGTCGTCGGACCGGGTGTCCCCCAGGACCCCGATCCCGAAGACGCCGGACGCGCTCTCCAACGCCGGGCGCAGCACGTCCTGACGGGAGATCAGCGAGGAATCGAGGCCGGACGCGGAGTCGAGCGCGGCCGGGTCCGCAAGCACGACGGCGAGATCCGCGGAGGTGACGCCGACGAAGGAGGCGACCGCGGCGGTGCCGAGCCGGCCGGCGAGAGCGGCACCGGAGCAGGGCTCGGCCCGGAGCCGCGTCACGGTGGGGAGCACGTCCAGCAGGGCCTCGACGGCCGCCGTCTGCACGGCGATGGGGATGACGATCATGGGGTGGACTCCTCGGTGTCGATGACGATGCAGGCCAGTCGGGAGCCGTTGGAACCGACGGCGGCGCGGGCGAGCGTGTGGCCGTCGACGACCACGTCGAGCGGGCGGTGCCGGGGGTGCGGAAGGGGCAGCACATCATTCACGGCGAGACCCAGCACGACGCTGGGCAGAACCAGCGCGGGCGTCAGCTGCAAGGAGACATCCACCGGAACCTGGGCCAGCTGGGCGCGCAGCAGGTCGGCCGGGTCGGCACTTCCGGCCTCCGGAGCCGACTCGACGAGTTGAGGCAACAGTGCCTCCGCCGGAAGGGCGACCGTGGCGGCGCAGGACGCGTCGCCGATGCGCATCGTGAAGCTGGCGACGATCATCAGGTCGGCGGTGGCCGCGGCCTGGGCGAACTGGGAGTTGTACTGGATGCCGCCGACGGTGATCGTGTGCACGAGCAGGGAACCCAGCGAGTAACGCAGGTCCTCGAGGGCGTCGTCCATGAGCCGGCGCACCAGGGCCAGCTCGATCTGGGTGAACGCCCGTTCCGGCGGCATGGTGACCGCGGTTCCGCCCAGCATGTGGCTCACCCAGGACAGGGCCGCGGAGGTCGGGAACTGCACGACGGCTTTCGCGGGGATGCCACTCACCGGGCAGAGCACCATGGCGGTCGTGGCCGGCAGCGACGACGCGTATTCGTCGTAGGTGCGCATGAGCACGTGGTCGCATTTCACCTGGGACATGACGCGCACCTTGGCGGTGAGCTGGGTGCCCCACTGGCGCGCGAAGGTTTCGAAGGCGAGTTCGAGCACCCGGGAGTGCTCGCGTGCGAGCGTTGTCGGGCGACGAAAGTCGTACACCTCGACCGTGCGCTTCGCCGAAGCGGGCACACCAATCACTGCTTGTTCCTGGACCGTCACGGTGAGGACTATCGGTCAGGGCAAACGGATGGTTAGCAGCTCAGTGTGCTTTTTCCGCGTCTTTGTCGACTTCGGTTCCCGCGGTCTTCGTGGTTTTCGTCTTTTCCGTGGTGTCCACGGTTTCCGTGGTTCCCGTGTCTTCAGCAGGTTCCGTGCCGGCGGCGGTGAAACCCGAGACGATGTCGGGGATCAGCGTGCGCACCGCCTCCGGCTGGCTGGAGAGGAGCACCACGTCGACCCGTCGGTTCTGCGCCTGGGCCGCCAGATCGGCTCCCTCCGCGACCGGCCGGGCCGAGCCGTAGCCGACGGCGGAGATCCGTTCCTGACCCACGCCGCCGAACTCGACCAGGCGGCGGAGTACGGCGGTCGCCCGGCCGGCGGACAGCTCCCAGTCGGTGGGGTAGTTGGTGGTGACGCCGTGCCGGTCGGCGTGGCCCTCCACTTTCACCTCGCGGGTGTTGGCGGAGAGGATCGGCGCCACGGCGTCGAGGACCTGCACGGCCTGGCGGCTCAGGTTGGCGAGGTTGGGTTCGAAAAACGCCTCGGAGCCGATCAGCCCGATGACCAGGCCGCGCTCGTCAATGGTGAACTGCACCTCCTGGGCCACGCCCTGGGCATCCACTGCGGCCTGCAGGGCGTCCTTCACCGCGGTGAGGTCCGTGACCTCTGCCGCCGCGAGGTCGATGTCGGTGAACCCGGTCACCTCGGACTGGGCGACCTTGTCCTTGGTCACGACCACGCCCTTGGCCGTGTCGACCTTGCCGACGTCGGTGGCCCCGAACCCGGTCGCGAGCGAGTTCTTCAGCTGCAGGAACTTCTCCTGGTCGACGGAAGACATCGCGAACAGCACGATGAACATGCACATCAGCACGGTGACCATGTCCATGTACGACGCCATCCACCGCTCGTCGACGTGCTCGACGTGCTCCTCCTCGAGGCCCCGCCTGCGGCCGTGCCCGCGTCCGTGCCCGCTCATGCGGCCTTTGGCAGGGACGTGTCCGCCTTGTCCGCCTTGGGGCCCTTGCCGGGTTTGCCCGGTTTGCCCGGTTTGCCCGGTTTGCCCGGTTTGCCTGCCCTGGCGGAGGCCGGCGCGGGCACCATGGCGCGCAGTCTCTCGCCGAGGAGCCGAGGCTGGCTGCCTGCCTGCACGGCCAGCGCACCCTCCAGGAGCAGGGTCATCCGTTCGACTTCGATGTCGCTGAGGCGCTTGAGCCGGCTGCCGATCGGCAGCCAGAGAAAGTTGGCCGTGAGCAGGCCCCACAGAGTCGCGACGAACGCGGCCGCGATCATCGGGCCGAGGGTGGACGGGGTGTCGAGGTTCTCGAGCACGTGCGTGAGCGAGACGACGGTTCCGATGATGCCGACCGTGGGCGCGTAGCCGCCGAGGCTGGTGAAGAACTTGGCAGCGTTGCGGCTCTCCTTGGTGGCGGTCGCGAGCTCGTCTTCCAGCAGGATGCGCAGTTCATCGCCGTCGGTGCCGTCGGCGATGTTCTGCAGGGCGCCACGCAGGAACGGGTCGGCGACGTTATCAGCCTCCTGCTCGAGGGCGAGCAGACCGGAACTGCGCGCCTTCTCGGCCAAGCCGACGACCTGGTCGATGACCTGCTGCGGCGGGGTGGTCTTGCCGATGAAGGCGGCGGGCACGGCTTTGAACGCGGAGATCGCGTCCCTGATCGTGCCGCCGGCGATGCCGACCGCGATGGTGGCGCCGAACACGAGAATCATCGGTGCCGGCAGAAGGATCGAGTGCAGGCTGCTGCCCTCGAGGGTGATCATGGCGAAGAGTGAGCCGAAGGCGATGGCGATGCCGACCAGGGTTGCCGGATCCATCAGAGCCTCCGCGGGCGGGCGGGAACCGTGCTGCCCGGTTCGATGATTTCCTCGATCGCGTGCGGCCCCTCGACGATTTCGAGCGAACGGATGCCCGGCCGGTAGTCGGCATCCGGCGTCAGGTAGGCCAGCGAGATCACATGGGCCCGGAACCGGGCGATCTTCTCGATGACGTCGTCGAGGGTCTCCGTGACGATGAACTTGGCGCCGTCGACCATGACCAGGGTCGTGTCGGGGCTCGCGTGGATGCGCTCGATCAGGTCCGGGTTGATCGCGAACTGGCTGTTGTTCAGCCGCGTCACAACGATCATGGTGTCCACCCCGGGTTCAGAACGGTTCCAGCAACCGTTACGCCTCACTGTCGGCCGCCCGGCCGGGCGCGTTAGCTGCCGGCCGCATCGAGCCCGTGACCTGACCTGGAAAGCCGCACGACCACATCCGTCGCGGATTGTGGCCAACTCAGGAGATCCGTCTGGCCGAGCCGGAAATCCGGTCTGCTTCCGCACAGGTCCGCGGCGGACGGTCAACCCGGCCGCCGGATGTCCTGAGTTGGCCGCACACACGGGCTCCGCCGGGGCGGCACACACGGAAGAGTGTGGAGAGGCAGAATCTCCGTCGAACTGATTCGACGGAGATTCTGCCCAAAACGCACTCAAAGACGAGAAAACCGCGCTCTGTCGCGAAAATCTCCGTCGAATTGGTTACGCCGCGCGCACCAGGATCTCGCCGGGCGCGGCCGCGTCGCTGCCGAAGATCAGGTGTCGGGTGGCGATCTTGTCGGTGAAGAACCGGTCGTGGCTGACCACCACCACGGCCCCCGGAAAGTGGATGAGGGCGCGCTCCATCACCTGGGTGCTGGCCATGTCGAGGTGGTTCGTCGGTTCGTCGAGCAGGAGCACAGCTGCCCCCGACAGCAAGCACTGTGCCATGGCGACGCGGGCCCGCTGCCCGCCGGAGAGGTTGCCGATCTTCTGCTTGAGGTCGGCCTCGGAGAATTGAAACATCGCGAGGAACCGGTTGACCGACTTGCGGGTCGCTGTGAAGGCGAGACTGCCCGGCATCGCGTTCACGGAGTGGCTGACGGTGTCATCGTCGTCAAGGCCGTCGAGCACCTGGTTGTAGGAGACCACGGCGGCGCCGGAGGCCCAGGCCACCTCGCCGAAATCGGCCTTCTCCTCCCCTGCCAGAACCCGTAGCAGGGTGGTCTTGCCGCTGCCGTTGGAGCCCAGGACCACGATGCGGTTGCCGCGCCGGATCTCGAAGGTGAGGTCGGCGAACAGCGCCTTCTCGCCGTAGGACTTGCTGAGCGACTCGATGCGGCAGAGCGAGTCCTTCACGTGCAGCCCGCCGTAGATCTCGGTGATGATCGTGTCGACGGGCCGCGGGCTGCGGGTCTTCTTGATGTGCGCGAGTTGGCTGTCGAGGGTGCGGCTGGCAGCCTTTGCGGCCTCGCGGCGGTCGCTGATCCCCTCCGCCTCGAAAGCGAGCAGTTCCGACTCGTGCAGGAACTGCAGCTCGAGGGTTTTCAGGCGAAATTGCTTCTGCACCACGTAGTCGCCGAAGTTGCCGGGGTACTCGTGCAGGTGGTAGTTCTCGACCTCAATGATGCGGGTGACGACCCCGTCAAGGAACCGGCGATCGTGCGAGACGATGATGGCCGCACCGCGGAATGAGCGGAACCAGGCCTCGAGCCACTCGACGCCGGCGACGTCCAGGTAGTTGGTTGGTTCGTCCAGGAGCAGCACGTCGGGCCGCTCGAGCAGGATCTTCGCCAGCGCCGCCCGGTTGCGCCAACCGCCGGACAGCAAATCGATGGCGCAGACGCGGTGGGCCTCGTCGAACCCGAGGGTGGTCAGCGCGGCGTCGATACGCCGCGGGTAGTCCCAACCATCGAGGCGGTCCATGTCTTCGAACAACTCGGCCTGGCGGTGGATCAGCCGGTCGAGTTCGGCGCTCTGCGCGGAATCCGCCGCGATCTGGGCGTCGATCGACGCGAGCTCGGCCTCAAGGGCCTTGATCGGGGCGAACAGGCCGTCGAGCACCTCGGTGATCGTGGATTCGCCGTTCAGTTCGGAGAACTGGGAGAAGTAGCCCACCCGGGTGCCGGCCTCGAGGGTGACGGTGCCGGCATCCGCGCTCACCTGGCCGAGGGCCAGCTTGAGAATCGTCGACTTACCTGACCCGTTGCGGCCGATCAGTCCAACCCGGTCGCCTGGTTCCAGTCGGAAGAAGGCCTCACGCAGAATCTGGGTGTTCTCGAAACGGATACTGACGTCGTTCAGCCTGATCAGGCTCACTGTGGCCGTCCTCTCGGGTTCGGTTCAGCCCCCGGGCGAGGCGGACGGCCAACTTTACCGTGTCAGGCAGGCGGTTCAGGGCGTGTGGTCGTCACCCATGGCGGATGCGCCCTTGTGGTCGTCCATGCGACCGAACGTGGTCTCGAGCACGCTGGCCAGCTTGTGCAGCGCACCGCTGACGGCCCCGGTCATCGTGGAGGAATGGTCGGTTGCCGCGAGGGGGTTGCCCCCGGCGGGACGCACCTCGAGCAGGCAACGGATGTCGTCGGTCGTCGCCCTGCCTGCGCTCTCGTCGCTGAGGTGGACCTCGACCCGCGTCAACCGGGAGCTGAACCGGGCCAGAACAATTTTGACCGAGGACTCCACCTCCGCCACGACTGCGTCCGTACCCGCGATGTTGTTGTCGGTGTTGACCAGGATTTGCATCTTTGCTCCTCAGTTGAAACGTCAGTCATTCCAGTATGGCGCGCAAAAATGTGCGGCCTGACGACCAGCCGACGCCGGTTATCGGCGTAGGCGCTACCGCTTCAGGTTGGTGAGCTCCTGAAGCACCTCGTCGGAGGTGGTGATGATGCGCGCATTCGCCTGGAAGCCGCGCTGGGCGACGATCAGGTTGGTGAACTCCTGCGACAGGTCGACGTTGGACATTTCGAGGGTGCCGCCGCTGAGCGAGCCGAGGCCGCCGTCACCGGGGGCGCCGAGAGCCGCCTGGCCCGAGTTGAAGGTGGCGCGGTAGGCCGAGGAACCGGACTTCTCGAGGCCGCCCGGGTTGGTGAAGGTGGCCAGGGCGATGCGGGCGATGGCTGTCTGGCTGCCGTTGCTGAACAGGCCCACCAGGGTTCCGTCCTTGCCGAGGGTGAAGGACTGGAGGGAACCCGCCGTGGAACCGTCCTGGCTGCTGATCGTGGCCGTGCTCAGGCCCGCCTGCCCGGTCAGGGCGGTCAGATTCACCTTGACGTCGTTCACGATGAACGGACCGGTTGCCGTGAGCACACCTTCTGCATCGAGGGTCAAGGCCGTGGAGCCGGTACCCACTGCGTCGGTGCCGCTCGCGATCCAGCCGGTGGTCGTACGCGCGAAGGTGACCGACAGGGTACGGGCGGCACCCAGCGCGTCGTAGACCTTGACGTCGCGCACGATGGCGGAGCCTGCCGGCGCATCCGCCGGCAGGTTTCCGACCATGGTGACGCCACCGGTTGCCTTCGCCGGGATCATGGCCTGCAGCGGCAGGGTGATGTTGCCCACCGGGCCACCCTCGTTGATCTGCCCGTTGGCGCCGTTCCAGCCCTGCACGATCGCACCGTCCGGGGAGACCAGGCGACCCTCGGCGTCAAAGTCGAAGGCACCCGCACGGCTATAGAGCGTCTCGCCGGCCAGTTGGGTGACGAAGAACCCGTCGCCGGAGATCGCCATGTCGGTGGCCCGCCCGGTTGACTGCGCGGAGCCCTGGGAGAAGTTCGTGGCGATCCCGGCCACCTGCACGCCGAGCCCGACCTGAGCCGGGTTCGTGCCGCCCACCTGCTCCTGGGGGCCGCCCGCACCCTGCTTCAGCTGCGAAAGGGTGTCCTGGAACTGTACGGCCGACGCCTTGAACGCGGTGGTGTTGACGTTGGCGATGTTGTTGCCGGTGACGTCGAGCATTGTCTGGTGCGAGCGGAGGCCGGAGATACCGGAGTACAGGGAGCGAAGCATGGGGTGCTGCCTTTCGGTGGGAAACGAGAACGAGAACGGATGTGAGGTGTGGGTCAGGCGGAGAGGCCGGGAGTGGTGCCGGCGGCGGCGCTCGCGCCCGAGGTGACGCCGGTCACCAGGTCGAGGGCGACGAGGGTCCCGTCGACGGTGACCTGGGGAACGGCCCCGGCGTAGGAGACGCTCGAGGCGGTACCGGTGCCCACAGTGCCGTCGGCCCGCGTGAAGGTGACGTCCTGTCCGACCAGGGCCGCTGCGGCGACGCGCATCTGCAGGGAGAAATTCTCGTCGGCGGTCGTTGAGAGCGCCGCGAGCTTCTCCATCATGGCCAGCTGCGTGGTCTGAGAGATCATCTGGTTGGTGTCCATGGGCGAACTGGGATCCTGGTTGCGCAGCTGGGTGACCAGCAACGACATGAACGCCTCGGAATCCAGGGTCTGTTTCGGGGCGCGCACGGGGGCGGTCGAGTACATCCCGGCCGGGGCGGCTGCTGCCACTGCGTCGATGGTCAAAGGATCTCTTTTCTGGGATGGTGGGGTCTGTGTCGGTGGGGTCTGAGGTGGCAGCAGGTCAGGCGAGAACGTCGATGGTGGTGTGTGAGCCGGCGGCGCGCAGGGAAGACAGTCTGAGATCGGCGGCACGGTCGGCGGCAGGGCCGGCCGCACGGTCACCTCGGGTCGCCCTGTCGTCTTCGGCCGGCCGCTCCTGGCGGGCGTCGGGTCCGCCCTGTCGGGAGGCCGAGGGGTCCGAGGCGCGGGCGTCGGCCGACAGGGTGAGCTGCGCGTTCAGCCCGCCGCCCGACAGGTCCCGGCGCAGGTCGGGCAGGATGGCCCGGAGCGCCTCTCGGGCCAGGTCCGTGGGCGCGAACAGCTCGACCCGAATGTGCTCCCCGCGCACGTGAGCCCGCACGGTGACCGGGCCCAGATTGTCGGGACTCACGCTGATGGTCAGCACGTGGTCGCCGTTGGCGGCGCCCACCAGGGTGAACAGGGGTCGGGACACCTGGCCGGCCAGTGGCGCGGGCGGTGCTGCCGGGGCCGAGGCCGGGGCGCCGGGCGGCACAAGGGGGGCGGTGGCCGGGGTGGCCGCCGTGGCCGGGGTGCCGAGCGGCACGAGCAGGGCGGCAGTCGCCGAGGCTTCGGCCTGGTTCAGGTTCACGGCGGCCGCGCGGTCACCGGCGACGGATGTCCCTGCGGCCGCGCCGAGGCCCGTGGGCGCCGTGAGGCCCGTGGGCGCCGTGCCCGCGACAGTCGCTCCGGCGGAAGATGCCGTTTCGGCTACGGGCCCTGCGGTGGCACCGGGCCCTGCGGTGGCGACGGGCGCTACGGCGGCGGGTGCCGGTGGCACCGGCACCGGGGCAGCGAGAGCCCCGGCCGGAAGCGCGGTACCGCCAGCGGCGTTCGCTGCGGTGAAAGTGTTGGAGTCTGCGGCGGACGTCTCCGTGGAGTCTGAGTCGGCTAAGGATCCGGTGGCAGCGATGGTGGAAGTCTCGGCGGCGGCGGCGGTCGGGATGGTCACGGCCTCGGTCCCGACCGAGTCGGCGAGGGCAGCACTGTCGGCTCCGGTGGCTATCGCCCCGGTGGCTTTCGCACCGGTCGGCAGTGGCGGGAGGCTGAACCCGGCGGGAGGCAGGATGGCGCTCGGCTGCTGGTGCTCCGGGGCCGGCGCCGCGCCGGTCAGGGCTTTCCTCAGATCAGTGGTCGGTCCGGAGGCCGGTTCGGCGGTGCGCTCCGAGCTCGGCTCGGGAGCCCGGGATGAGGTTGATGCGGAACCCGGCGGAGACGCGATCGCGGAGATGCGCGGGCCCGCGAGGGTGTCCTGCAGCACGGACGCGAATGAGCCGGCACCCGGGCGGGCACCCAGCGGGCCACGCGAAGCCGAGGGGGAGGCGGCGGAGGAGGCGGATGAGGACGCGGCGGCGGATGAGGACGCGGATGCCAGCGCCTGCGCCGCGGTGTGGGGCGTCGGCGCCAGCCGGACGGACGTGGCGCTCATCGGGAGGCTCCGTTCATGAATGAGGCCAGTGCGGCGCTGAGCTGGCTGCCTGCGGCTGACGAAGCGGAGGCCGTGCTCAAGGACGCCGGGCTCGCGGTGGCGGCCGGGGCATCCGGAATCACACGGCGGATGGTGTCGATCTCGGAGTCGTCCATGTAGGCCCCGACCAGTGAGACCGTGCGGCCCTCGTAGGGCGCGTGGATGACCTTGTTGTCGCCGGCGTAGATCAGGATGTGCTCGCCGCCGCCGGTGACGATCAGGTCACCGGGCTTGGCCTCGGCGAGGGAACCGACCTCGGTGCCGATCTTCATCTGGCCCGACACGAGGCGCGGCACGTCTATGCCCATTTCGGCATACACGGTTTGCACCAACCCGGAACAGTCCATGCCGCTGGCGTCTTCACCGCCGAAGACGTAGGGCACGCCCAGGTACTTCTTCGCGGCGTCGACCACGTCGGCGCCGGTGGCCCCGCCCGGGTTCGGCGCGGCCGGGCGGACCGCGGCGGCGCCCGACGCCGTCGCGAGGGCGTCGGCGAAGGTGTTCGCCGAGGTGCTCGCGCCCGCACCGGCGGTGGCGCTGCCGGCTGCGGCAGTGGCCTGCGCCTTCTGGGCGTTCGCCCCGGCCGAGAGCTGTACGAGTGTCGCCTGGATCTCGCTGACCCGACTCATCGCCGCGATCATGGTCATCGCGGGTCACCGTCCGCGCCCCGGTTGCGGTGCCAGCCGGTCGACGCAATCTCGTCGAGGATGGCCTGTTCGCGGTGCAGGTCGTCGGCCGCGACCAGGGCTCCGTGCCGGCCCTCGAGCTTCTCCAACCGCACCGTATCGGCACGGGTCGCGTCGAAGGCGACCTGCGCCTCGCCGACGGCAACCTGGTAGTTGCGGCCGAGGGCCTCCATGTCGGTCAACATGCTGTGCGCCGAGGCGCGGGCGGAGGCGATCGCCGTCAGCGTGTCAGCCCCGCTGGCCAGACTCGGCGTGTGCCGCAGGGTGGCCCTGGTTGCGGCCCGGCGAGCCGCGTTCGCCTGAACGACGGCGTTGGCCTGGGCCAGGTCGCCGGCGGCCTGGTCTTGCTGCAGGTGCCGTAGCCGGAGGAGCCCGGCCAAAGCGAAAGTGCGTTTCATCAGAGCGCCCCCAGCGTTCGAGTAAGTGTCGTGAGTTGGTCCCAAGCGAGCGGGGCCGAGGTCTGGTCGTCCATGCGCTGCTGGAGGAACGCGTTGATGGCGCCCTCGTTGTCGACGGCGGCGTCGACAAGCGGGTTCGTGCCCCGCCGGTACGCGCCGACGTCGAGCAGGTCCTGCGCGGTGCGGCGTGCGGCGAGCACCCGGCGCAACAGGCCGGCGACCTGGTTCTGCTCGGGGCTGTTGACCCGGGAGGCGACGCGGGAGATCGAGGAGAGCGCGTCGACAGCGGGGAAATGGCCGAGGACAGCCAGTTTGCGGTCGAGTACGACGTGTCCGTCGAGGATCGAGCGGGCGGCATCCGCAATCGGTTCATTGTGGTCGTCGCCGTCGACGAGCACCGTGTAGACGCCCGTGATCGACCCGGTTTCGTCGGTGCCGGCCCGCTCGAGTAGGCGGGCGAGCAGGGAGAAGGTCGAGGGCGGATAACCGCGGGTGGCGGGGGGTTCGCCGACCGAGAGGCCGATCTCGCGCTGGGCCATCGCCACCCGGGTGAGTGAATCCATCATCAGCATCACGTCGGCTCCGTCGTCACGGAACGACTCGGCGATCCGGGTGGCCAGGAAGGCGGCGCGCAGCCGCATCATGGCCGGTTCGTCGGAGGTGGACACGACCACGATCGAACGGGCGAGCCCCTCGGGTCCGAGGTCGTCTTCAAGGAATTCGCGCACCTCGCGGCCGCGCTCCCCCACCAGGGCGATGACCGAGACCTCCGCGTCGGTGCCGCGGGCGATCATCGAAAGCAGCGAGGACTTGCCGACGCCGGAGCCGGCGAACAGGCCCATCCGCTGTCCCTTCCCGACGGTGGTGAGGGTGTCGAGCACGCGCACACCCAGCTGGAGCGGCGTCTGGATGCGGGAGCGGGCCATCGCGGAGGGGCTGTCGTGATCGAGGCCGACGAACCGGGCACCGGAGAGAGGGCCTTTGCCGTCGATGGGCCGGCCGAGGCCGTCGATGACGCGTCCGAACAGGCCGGCGCCGGTGGGCACGAGGTGCGGGGTTCCGTCCGAGCGCACGGGCGCGCCGATCCGAATACCGGTCATCCGGCCGAGCGGCATGCACCGGATGCCGCCCTGCGTCGTGGCGACCACCTCGGCGTCGATCTCCCCGCCGTCACCGACCGTGACCAGATCGCCGATCGCGGAATTGAGCCCGCGCACCTCCAGACCGAGACCGACGATCGAAGAGACGACGCCCACCCGCTGGGGCCGCGCGGCGTCGAGGGCGGAGCGGATCTTTCCCGCGCGCGGACGCCAGGCGGGGGCCTGCGCCAGGGTCACGACCGGGCTCCGGTGAGGGCGGCCTTCGCGCGGGTAAGCGCGGTGCCGATCCGGGCGTCAAGGAATCCATCGGGGAACTCGGCGATCGCGTCGCCACGGGCGAGGTCGGCGTCCGCCGTGAAGTCCACGCCGGCATCCGCGCGGGTGATCAGGTCGATCAGAGCAAGGTCGGCGGGGTTCATCCGCACGGAGTGCGGGCGAACGGTACCGAGTGCGCCGGTGGTGACGGTCGCACCGGTCACTCCGGTCGCTCCGGTCGCTCCGGTCGCGAGGGCGCGGCCCAGTGCGGCCCGCGCCGAGGCGTCGGCGTCGCCGAGTGAGTAGCCGAGGATCGCTTCGGCCAGTTCCAGCGCGGTCGCGACAAGGGTGTCCTCCGCCTCCTGGATCACCGGAACGGTGCGCTCGTGCAGCGCGGCGGCGGCGGCACCCAGCAGTGCGACCGCGCGGTCGATCCGCGCCTGGCCGATGGCACCGGCGGCGGCCTGCTCGGCGTCGAGCCGCGCGATCCGGGCATCCACCTCGGCGGCGGCCGCCCGGAGTCCCGCGGTGTAGCCGGCGGCGTGCCCCCGGGCCCGGGAGGCGTCGCCGCCTGCGTCCCGCTCGCCCTGAAGGCTGGGGAAGGTCACGGCGGAGAAGTTCGACCGGGCGGTCGCTGCGTCAAACAACATAGTCGTCCTCCTCGGCACGCTGCACGGTGATGCTCCCCTGCGCCTCGAGGTCGCGGATGGCCCGCACGATCGTGGCGCGCGCTTCCTCGACCTGCGACACCCGCACGGGCGCCATGGCTTTGACCTCGTCGTCGAGGATCTCCCGGTTGCGCTCGGACAGGTTGGTGCGAATGATCGAGACCACAGAGTCCGCGGAGCCCTTCATGGCGATGGCGAGGATGCCCGCGTCGATGCCGCGGAGCACCTGCTGTACGTCTCGGTTTTCGAGCTTGACGATGTCGGCGAAGGTCAGCATCCGTGACCGGACCTCTTCGGCCAGGGCCGGATCGCGCGCATCGAGGGCTTCGAGAAGGGCGCGTTCGGTGGCCACATCGGCCCGGTTGATGATCTCGACGAGCGGCTGGATGCCGCCGACGATCTCCACCGAGTCGCGGGAGGAGGCGACGGCGCCGACCCGGGCCTTGAGGGTCTCGGTGACCACGCGCACGGCCTCGGGGGTGGCCGTGCCCATGCCGGCGATACACTGCGCCACCTCCGCGCGCAGGTCGGCGTCGAGGCCGCCGAGCACGGCGGAGGCGTGACCGGGGCGCAGGTGCGCGAGCACGAGCGCGATGGTCTGGGGCAGTTCGCCGTCAAGCAGGGTGAGGATCTGCAGCGGCTCGGCGGCGTCGAGAAACTCGAAGGCCTTGCCGGCCATCGACGAGGCCACCTTGACCATGACGCCGGCCGCTCGTTCCGCGCCGAAGGATGCCTCAAGCAGGCCGATCGCGTAGGCGTGACCGCCGCGCCGGGTGTGGGCACCCCTGACCGTGAGTTCGTGGAACTCCAGAACGGTGGTTTCGGTCACCTCCGGGTCGACCCGGCGCAACTGCACCATCTCCGCGGCGATATCGGCCGCCTCGGCCTCGGTGAACTGCTTCATCACTTCGGTGGCGCGCTGGTGCTCCATACTCATCAGCACCACGGCGACCTTCTGCGTGCCGGTCAGGGCCGGCTGGGCGTCGATCATGCGGGCTGCCGGTCATCCATCAGGCCGCGGAGGTATTCCGCGGTCTTCGCGGGGTCACGCTGAGCGAGTGCGTCGATCTCCACCCGCATCCGGTCGGAGGCCGGCGGCAGGTAGGCCACGGTCGGGGTGGGGTCGATCATGATCGGCGCGATCGGGGCGCTCAGCGGGAACGGCACCTCCGGCACGGACAGCGCGGGCCGGACCTCCATCATTTCGTCAAGCTCGATGGACTCGCGGCTCTGGCGGCGCGAACGACGCGCGTAGAGGATGAGCCCCAGCACGAAAGTGATGACAATCCCCGCGGTGATGATGGCGATGCGCATGATCTCTGCGAACCGGTCGGCGGCGGCCGCCGCTTCGGTCGCCGCGAGGGCCGCGGCGGCATCCTCTGCCGCGCCGCCGTTGAAGCTGACTACCTCGACGGTGACCGCGTCGCCGCGCTGCACGTCGATGCCGGCGGCCGAGGCCACCAGCGAGGTGACGTCGGCGACGTTGAGCTGACCCACGACGTCGGCGTTCACGGCCACCGAGACCGTCTGCCGGTTGATCTCCCCGGCCGGGATGGTGCGGGTCTCGGTGACCTTGTTGACCGCGTTGTTCTTGGTGGTGTCCTCGGAGGTGAAGGTTCCATCGCCCTCGGTGCCCGCCGGGACGGCGATGTTGTCCGGGCCGAGGACGCCGGCCGCGGAGCCGCCAGAGCCCGTGTACGACTCGGTTTTGACGGCCTCGTTGAGGGCCGGGGCATCCGTCGGGGTGGTGAACGATTCCTCAACCCGCTGTGCCGACTGGTAGCTCATGTCGGCGGCCACGACGACGGTGGCGTTGCCGGGCCCGACGACCTTGTCCAGCATGGCCTGCACGGCCCCCCGCACGCGGTCCTCGTAGGCGCCGGCCTGCTGGTCGGCGGATCCGGTCGCTCCCACGCCGACCGCCGAGAGCACGACACCCGTGGAGTCGATGACGGCCACGTCGGTGGGTGCCATTCCGGCGATGGAGGCCGAGGTGAGGTGCACGATGGACTGCACCTGGTCGGCGTTCAGGGTGCTGCCGGTGGCCGTCTCCACGAAGACGGATGCCGTGGGGTCGTTCTGCTCCGACGCGAACACGGTCTCTTCGGGGATCGCCAGGCGCACTGAGGCGTTCTTGACGCCCTTCATGGCCTTGACGGTGTTGGCGAGTTCGCCCTCGAGCGCCCGCTTGTAGGTGACCGACTGCTGGAACTCGCTGGAAGTGACACCCATGGTGTCGAGCAGCCCGTAGCCGCCCGTGCTGGAGGACGGCAGGCCGGCTGCGGCGGCCTTGAGGCGCTCGTCGTAGACGTTCTGCTGCGGCACCAGGATCGTCGCGCCACCGTCGCTGAGCTCGTAGGCGACGCCGTCGGTGCGAAGCTGCTCGACGATGGTATTCGCGTCGGAACCGCTCAGCCCGGAGAACAGGGGCGTGAAGGCCGGCTTGGTGGCCCACATGCTCAGGGCGGCGATGCCCAGGGCAAGCACGGCGACGCCGATGATGGCGACCGTGCGCTGGGCGACGGAGAAGGACCGGATGCTCTGGCCGAGGCGTGCGAAGGCCGACGTGATCGGGCGGGGCATCAGGCCTGCATCCTCATGATCTCGTTGAACGCGTCGACACCCTTATTGCGCACGGCGGCCACGAGTTCGAGGGTGACCTGGGCGCGGGTCGAGGCCAGGGCGGCCGAGTGGATGTCGGTCAGGTTTCCGGTTACGGCCTGCACCGTGAGGGTGTTGGAGGTGGCCTGCAGCTGCTGCAGATTGTCGACGGCGCCGACCAGGGCGCTGCCGAAGGCCGAACCGTCGGTGCCCTGGCTCCCTGTGGTTCCCTGCACACCCTGCATGCCCTGCACGCCGGAGAGGTATCCCGTGCCGGTCACGGACTGGATCGGGTTGATCGAACCGATGGTCATCAGGAGCGTCCAATCTGGAGTGCGGCTTCGTAGGTCGTCTTGGCACGGTCGACGACGGCGGCGTTGGCCTGGTAGCCGCGCTGCGCCATGATCAGCGCGCCCATCTGCTCGGCCATGTCGACGTCCGGGCGGCGCACGTAGCCGGCCTCGTCGGCGAGTGGGTTGCTCGGGTCGAAGGTCAGGATTCCCTCGGCGTCGCCGAGTGCCGTCCCGGCCGCATAGGCGCCGGTGGTGCCCTGGCCGGCCTGGGCGACGATGTAGCGCGCCTGGAAGGCGTCACCGTCGGTGGCGGTGACCGTGTTGGCGTTGGCGATGTTGTCCGCGACGGCGTCGAGCCATTTGCGGTGCAGGGTGAGGCCGCTGCCGGCAATCCCAATGGCGTCGAGGGTCATCAGCTGGTTCGCATCGCGGAGCGCATGGCCGTGAACGGTCCGTTGACGGCCTGCGCCGCGAACTGGTACCGCAGCACGGTGTCGATGTTGGAGAGGGTCTCGGTGTCGAGGTTGACGTTGTTGCCGTCGAGGCGGGTGGGCTCGAGGGAACTGGCGGTGGTGGCGACAGTGCTGCCGCTGCCGGCCTGCACAGACTGCGCCAGGGCATCCTCGAACGCCACACGCTTGGCGTGGTAGTTCGGCGTGTTCACGTTCGCGATGTTGTTCGCGATGGTGCGCTGGCGCAGGGCCAGCCCGTCCAGCGCGCTGGAGAGCGCCGTCATGGTCACGGATTCAAACACGGATACCCGATTCGTCGGCAAAACGAGGGCGGCCGATCCGTGGCCTGTGGTCGAGCAATCCCTGCTCGCTCCTAGCTATCGGCCGGTGGCCGAGGCGCGTAAGGAGTTGTCGCGGAACTTCTTTCCTCACGTTTTCGAGCGGAACCCCGCAACTGTCGTCGAAACGGACAACTGTTGCCCGCGCACGGGCAACAAATGTCCGAGCGGGCAACAGTTGGCCCGCATCGGCGGTAGCCGGCAACGGGCGCGAGGTGGGCGGGCAGTCAGCCGGCTATGTCGAGGTAGACGGCCTGGTCGGTGTGCTGGGCCGAGATGATGGTGCGCACGGCGGCGAGGTGCACGCCGGCGGAGCGCCGGGCATCCTCGATCTCGCTGATCAGTTCGAGCTGGCCGGAGAGCAGGCGCCGGGCGCGCGTCTCGAGGTCGGCGGGCAGCTGGCCCAGGTGTTCGGGCGCACGCCACTGCACGCCGGTAGAGAAGCGCTCCCCCGGGCCGGCCAGCACGGCGTCGCGGGCGCCCGAGCCGAGGCTCGACTCGAGCTGGTCGAGCACATCCAGCCATTCCTGGCGCTCGTTCGCAGATTCGTGGGTGTCGAGCAGAACCCTAGGCAAGACCGTACTCCCCACCGGCACGCGCCGCGCTCTGGGCCGGCAGCAGCTCGGCCGCTTCGTGCCAGGTCTGCCGCAGCGGCTCGAGCAGGGCGATGGCCTCCCGGGTGCGGGCGACATCCCGATGGATGTTGGCGCTCATCAACGCGTTGGACACGTAGGTGTACAGGGCGAACAGACCCTCGCCGCCCTCCCAGGCCTCCACGTTGAGCGAGGTCGACAGTTCGGAGACGATCGCCTGGGCGTGCAGGAGGTGCTCCGAGGCGACGGCCCAGTCCTCGATGTTCTGGGCGATCTCGGCGCGGCCGAGGTCGAGCAGCAACCGGTCGTAGAGCATCGTCAGCAGGCGCACCGGCGTGGCCGAGAGCACCGCTTCGCGGTTCAACTGTGCGCGTCGGGCCTGTGCCCCACCCATCATGCTCATAACAGCCATCATCATCCTGTGCTCGAGGTCGGGAGTCCGGCAACCTGGGCACTCAGCCACGAGGACTGTGCTTTCAGGGCGCTGAGCTGGGTTTCCAGTGCGGTGTAGGTGCTCTGCAGGGTCGCCCGGCGGGTGGCCAGGCTGCGGTCCCAGTCGGCGATGCGGTCGCCGAGGTTCTTAACCGTGGACTGCTGACCGGTGATCTTCGCGGTGATCTGCCCGTCGTATTTGTCCGACGCCGATGACGCCGCTGCCGCGACGCGGGTCGCGATCTCTTGCACTGCTGCTTTGACGGTCACCGGGTCCTTGGCGAGGGCCGCGGCGAACTTGGCCGCGTCGAACTCCATCGTTCCGGACTTCGTGATGCTGATGCCGTATTCCGAGGGCGAGTGACCGTTGATCGGTGCCGAGGCGGCCGTGAGGATGCGCTGCTTCACGTCGCGCACGGTGCTGTCGCTGGTGAAGATGCCGGCCGACAACACGGCTGCCCCCGACGCGTTGGTGTTGTTGACGACCGCGGACTTGGTGGAGATCAGCGCGAAGACGCCATTGAGGGAGCTGACCAGGCCCGAGGCCAGGGAGCCGATCTGGGCGTCGTCACGAGCGACCTTGATGGTGACCGGGTCGACGGATGCCGCGGAAACGGTGATCGCGACGCCGGGCAGCAGGTTGGCGAACGTGTTGGTGGCCGAGGTGATCGTCTGGGCAGCGGCGCTGCCGGCCCACAGGGTGACGCTGGCATTCTGGGCGGTCCGGATGATGGCGGCACCCGCGGCGGCCAGCAGGTCGGGCGCGGTGTTCGCCGTGACCTCGGCGGCGGTGCCCTGATGGACCGTGAAGGCCTTGGCCGCACCGGAGTCATTCCCGGTGAGCTGGAGCCGGTACTGGGCGACGCCGCCGGCATCCACTCCGGACGCGACCTTCGTGGCGGTGACCCCGGTGCCGGCGGCGTTGATCGCCGTGGCGACGGCGTCGAGAGAGGTCGAGCTGGCGGAAATCTCGGTGGTGACACCGCCGGAGACGATGGTCAGCACGGCCGGGTCGGCGGGCCAGGCGGTCATGGCCGCTGAGACGCCGACCTGGCTGCGAGCGAGTGCCCCGACGACGACGTCGAGTTGCCCGGCGCTGGCGTTGGCCGAGACCGCCGTTGTGACGGTGGGAGAGGTACTGGTGGCCGAGTAGAGATCGAGTGCGGCCGGCTTCGCGGCCTTGCCGGCCAGATCGGCCAGGCCGGCGATCTGGGTGTTGAGGCCCTGCAGCGCCGAGATCAGGTTCTGCGACGAGGAGACCTTGGCCTTCAGCAGCGTCTGCGGAACGGCTTCGACCTGCATCAGGGAGTTGATCAGGGAGGTGGTGTCGAGCCCGGAGACGAGTCCGTCGATGGCGTTCGTCATGTCTTCCCCTTCTTACGTTTCTGCGATCAAGCTGGATGGTGCGGGTGTAAACGTGAATGGCTGGTGGCGGCCGAGGGATGAGGTCCAGTTCATCTCTTAGGTCACCACCAGCCATAGTTCACCGTGCGGTTTCCCGAAAGGTTCAGCTACTCAGGGTTAGCGGAGCAGCGACAGCACGCCCTGAGCGGACTGGTTGGCCTGCGCGAGCATGGCGGTACCGGCCTGCGAGAGGATGCTGGAACGGGTGTACTTGACCATTTCCTCGGCCATGTCGGTGTCGCGGATGCGCGAGCCGGCAGCGGTGAGGTTCTCCTTGGAGACGGCCAGGTTCTTGATGACGCTCTCGAACCGGTTCTGGTTCGCGCCAAGCTCGGCGCGTGACGTGGACACGGCCTTGATGTTCAGGTCCAGTGCGGCGATGGTGGACAAGGCCGTTGCTGCGTCCTTGAAACCGTCAGTCGCTGCAGTTCCCAGCACCTCAATGGCGGCACCAATAGTAGACACGTTCGTGAGTTTCACGACAATCTGGTCGGTTGCAGCGACGCTGCCAGCGCCGACCTGGAAGGTCAGCGACGCCTTGACGCCGTCGAGCAGGGCCGTACCGTTGAAGTTGGTCGAGGCACCGATACGGGTAAGTTCCTTGCCCAGGGCGAGAACCTCGGTCGTGATCGCGGTACGCGAATCGGTGTTGTTCGAGTCGTTGCCGGCCTGGACTGCGAGGTCACGAACGCGCTGCAGGATCGAGGTGACCTCGTTCAGGGAACCTTCTGCGGTCTGGATGACCGAGATGCCGTCCTGGGCGTTGCGGCTGGCGACCGTGAGGCCACCGACCTGCGACTTGAGGCCCTCGGAGATGGCCAGGCCGGCCGCGTCATCCGCTGCGCGGTTGATGCGGAGGCCGCTGGAGAGCTTCTCCAGGGACTTGGACATGTCGTTCTGCGTGGCGGCCAGGTTGCGGTACGTGTTGTTGGCCGCGAGGTTGGTGTTGATCTGCATACCCATGATTAAATCCTCCGTGATTGGGTGGTGAACGCCAGGCCATCCATGGCCTGACACTGTGAGCTATCGGCCTCTGCTACGACCGCGTTAGCCGTTGATCGAAAAAACTTCTCGGGTGTCTGAACCGGCAGGATCGGCAGCATCCGTCGACCCGGCGGCGTATGCCACCCCGCTCGCGGTCGCGAGGCCGAGCATGGCCTGGTCGGCGAGGCGGGCGAGGTAGGCGCTGCGGCGGGCCGGCGCGATGCGGGACTCGGGAACGTATTCCACCTCGGCGTCGTCGGAGTAGTGCGTGCCCAGGCCGTCGCGGAGCAGACGGATGGCCTCCGCCCGCTGCTGAGACACCGCCGAGTGGGTGATCCCCAGCTCGACCGCGATCTCCTTGACTGAGCGGTCGTCGAAGTAGACCTGCTGCACGATCACGCGCATCTTATCCGGCAGTGCCGCGATGGCGGCGTGCAGGTAGGCCAGGCGCTCGGCGGAGAGCAGCGAGTCGCCGGGGAGTTCGGTTCCGGAAACCAGGAACTCGGCGGTGGCGTCGTCGAGGGTCGAGACGGTGCGCTCGGAGTCGGACAGGCCGGCGATCGCGGTCTCCCGGTCGACGCCGAGGGCGGCGGCAACCTCGTCGACGGATGCCGCGCGGCCGAGGGCGCCGGCCAGCGTCTGCTGAACGGCACGGGTCTCCTTGATGCGGCGGCGGGCCATCCGGGTGGCCCAGTCATTGGAGCGCATCTCGTCGGCGAAGGCGCCGATGATGCGGCGCCGTGCGAACGCTCCGAACGGAACGCCGAGGTCGGCGTTGAAGGCATCCGCCGAGGTGATCAGGGCGAGAGCTCCGGCCGAGGCCAGGTCGTCGCGGGAGAGGTGCCGGGCCTTGGCCCAGGTTTCGGAAACGAGGTAGCCGACGAGCGGGAGGTTGTCGATCACCAATTGGTTGCGTTCTGCACGATTCACACGGAACTCCCTGAGTGCTTGACACCTGAATTGTCCCGATCGATCAGGCAAGGGCCTGGTCGAACGAGTGGCCGGGTAGGCACGGGGACGTTGCGAGAAAGCGGGGATGTGACGCCGGGGTTCGGGGCCCAGGCCACAGAACTTCGCGGCCATGATTAAAACGTAAAGGCGCGGTCGGTGGCCGAATGCGCAACGGTGCCCCCACAACGGGGCCAGGCACCCCCACATCGGGGCGGATCACCCCGCAACGGGGGCCAGGCATCCGGTGTCTGCCGGAATCGTGTCCTCCCTTTAGTGGACACCTTCAGTCTCGGCTGGCAGTCTGAATCCACACCGTGGCTAACCGGGGGCCGTCACCTGCCGATAGTCGTAGTAACAAGCCGTTGACCTGCGCGATTTTGCGCGGACCGGCCGCACCAGACGACAGGCAGTTGGAGGAGACGTGGGCGCCAATGAACTATCAGCGTTGCTGTGGCGCGAGCGGGAGCTCCTCGAACTGCTCGTCTTCAAACTCGACGAGGAACAGCTGCTGCTGACCAACGGCAAGACCCGCTGGCTGCAGCAGGGCACCCGTGAGGTGGAGCAGGTGCTCGGCCACGTTCGGGATGCCGGCCTCGCCCGCTCGGTCGAGGTTGCCGCCGTCGCCCTCGATTGGGGAACGGCCGAAGACGCCACCCTGCGCGAGCTCGTGGCTCACGCCCCCGCCGGCCCGTGGTCCGAGATCATGGCCGCGCACCTCAAGGCGATGGGTGAACTGACCACCCAGATCAAGGAACTGCGCGACGCCAACGAGCAGCTGCTGCGCTCCGCCGTCCGCTCCAGCCAGGAGACCCTGGCCGACGTGCGCGCGAACACTCAGACGTATGACGCCACCGGGGCCGCCGGTGCGCGCCCCACCGGCTCCCGACTTTTCGACCAGATTCTGTGAGGGTGCCGCGATGAGCACCTTCGGAGGACTCAACACCGCCTACACCGGCCTGGTCGCCGCCCGGCAGGGTCTCGACGTCGTGGGCCAGAACATCGCCAACGCGAACACGGAGGGGTACACCCGGCAGCGGGTGACGACCTCCGCGGTGGACGCGTCGACCCGTGTGGGCCTGATGAATTCCGGGGTGCGCCCCGGCCAGGGTGTCAGCGTCGACGGAATCGCCCGCCTCGGCAGCGCGTCGCTGGACGCCCAGGTGCGCGGCACCGCCGCGGTCGCCGGATACTCCGCGGTGCGGGCGAACGCGCTGAGCTCCGTCGAGGCCTCGCTGAAGGAGCCCGGCGAGAACGGGCTCTCCGCCCAGCTGCAGGAGTTCTGGGCCGGCTGGCACGACGTGGCCAACGCCGCCGGTGAGACCGCGCCCGCCGGGGTGCTGCTGTCCCAGGCCGGCGCCGTCACCACCCAGATCAGGCAGGGGTACCAGGCGGTCGCCGCAAAGTGGTCGTCGGAACGCGGAAGCGTGGACACCATGGTCGCCGAGATCAACGGCGCGGCCGCCCAGGTGGCCGAGCTGAACGCGCGCATCCGTCAGTCGATTGCGGGCGGCGGAAACGCCAACGAGCTGATCGACCAGCGCAGCGGTCTCACCACGACCCTGGCCGCCCTCACCGGCGGCACCGTCGTCAACCGCCCCGACGGCACCGTCGACGTGCTCGTGGGCGGCAACGCGCTGGTCACCGGCGACACCGCCCGCCCACTCGTTGCGCTCGGTGCCCGCACCCTCGACGGTCCGAACGGCCTCACCGACCCGGCCGGCACCGCCGGGCCCGTGCGCGTGGAGTGGGCCGACCGCACCGGCGCGATCCCCGTCGACGGCGGCGAGCTCGCCGGCGCGCTCTCCCTGCTCACGAAAACGGATGCCGCCGGCACCGGCGGCGCCCTCGCCGAAGCCGCCGCGGCGTACAACTCCTTCGCCACGGGCCTGGCCGCGAAGGTCAACGCGATCTATTCCACCGGCGACAACTCGACCCGCCCCGGCCCCTTCTTCGGCTCGGCGGGCACGGGACCGGCCGCGCTCGGCCTGTCCGTCAAACCGACGAACGCCGCCGAGCTCTCAACCGGGCTCACCGCGAACGGCGCCCTCGACGGCTCCATCGCCGACAGGATCGCCCAGCTCGGCGCCGGCACGGTCGTGGACGCCGCGGGAAACCCGGTGCGGTCCCCCAGCACCGACTGGTCGAACATTGTCACCTTGCTGGCCGTGATCACGAAGAACGCGCTGCGCCAGGCATCGCTCGCCGACCTCACCTCGACCGCCGCGGTGGGCGCTCAGCTGTCGAACTCCTCCGTCGATCTCGACGAGGAGAACGTCAACCTGCTTATGTTCCAGCACGCGTACCAGGGCGCCGCCCGGGTGCTGACCGCCGTGGACGAAATGCTCGACACCCTGATCAATCGCACCGGATTGGTGGGAAGGTAACCCATGATCGCCCGCGTCACCTCCCAGACCCAGATGCGCTCCGCGCAGACCAATCTGCAGGCCAACCTCGCCCGGATGGCGCAGTTGCAGGAGCAGGCCACCACGCTCAAGGCCATCGCCCGCCCCTCCGACGACCCCGCTCGGGCAGCCGATTCCCTCACCGTGCGCGCCGAGCAGCGCGCGGTCACGCAGTACGCCCGCAACGCCGACAACGGCGACGGCTGGCTCACCACCGCCAGCATGGCACTGGCCGAGGCCACGAACCTGCTGAACCAGGTGCGCGACCTGACCGTGCAGGGTGCCAACGACGGCGCTCTCTCCCCCGCCGCGAAGGAGGCCATCGCGGCCCGCCTCGACGGCCTCACCCAGAACCTGCTCGCGCAGGCGAACGCCGACTACCTGGGCCGCAGCGTCTTCGCCGGAAATTCGGATGCCGGGCTCGCCTTCCGGGACGACCCCGACTTCACCTTCACGGGCACCGCGACCGCGAGCGTCGACCGCCGCATCGGCGCGGACACCACCGTGAGGGTCGACGCCGACGGCGCCGCCATCTTCGGCACGGCTACGAATTCGATTTTTGCTCTGATCGGCACCATCGCCGACGACTTGCGCGCCGGCACGAACGTGGGTGCCCACCTCACAGCCATAGACTTGGCAATGAAGACCGTGCTCACGGCGCAGACCGATGTCGGTGTGCGTCAGGCCCAGATCCAGAAAGCCGGGGAAGCACTCGTGCAGCACAAGGGAAATCTCGAGGCCCAGCGGGCCGGAATCGAGGATATCGACCTCGGCCAGGCCATCCTGGACCTGAAACTGCAGGAGGTCACCTATCAGGCGGCCCTGTCGGTCACCGCCCGGGTGCTCCAGCCGACGCTGATGGACTTCCTCCGATGAGCGCCGTTTCGACCGCCGGCACCGTGACCGCAGCCCTGAGCTTCGTGTCCCCGCCGCCCGGGCTGGACCCGCTGACCGAGTTCAGCCTGACCGAGATTCCCGGCGCCGACGGCCTGTTCTCGCTGCAGTCCGCAGAGGACCAGCGAACCCGTCTGTTCGTGCTCGACGCATCCGTCTACCTGCCCGATTACTCCCCCGTGATCAGCGACGAGCACGCGGCATCGCTCGACCTGACCGGGCCGGATGACGCGCTGCTGCTCGTGGTGACGAACCCCGGCGAGGACGGAACGACCGTGAACCTGATGGCGCCGATCGTCGTCAATGCCGCGTCCGGTCGCTCGGCGCAGATCATCCTCGACGGCCAGGACTGGCCGCTCCGCGCCGAGCTGGGTGCCCGCTCGGCCTGACCGGACGGCTCACCCTGCCGGCTTGGCGACCGAGTGGCTGCACTGCTGGGTGTCGCCCGGCGGATAGCCTTCGGATATGACCCAGGGCATCGATCTGCATTGCGGCGCACACCACCTCCCCGCAGCACTCGACGTTGAGACGCTCCTGGCCGGCTGGATGCCGGTCGACCCGGCCCAGGCCCGGTTGCGAAGCGAATATATCGACTTCGTGCGGGCGGGCCGCGGTTCTGCGCTCGACCGCGACGGCGGCGCCGAGCATCTGACCGCGAGTTGCTTCGTCTTCACTCCGGACCTGAGTCGCGTGCTGCTCTGCTTCCATAAAAAGGGCCGGTTCTGGGTGCAACTCGGCGGGCACATCGAGGCATCCGACCCCTCCGTGGCCGCGGCAGCCCTGCGCGAGGCCCGCGAAGAGGGCGGCATCGCCGAACTCAGTCCTCTCGACGGCCGACTCGTTGCCGGGACCGGCGACCCGTTGCCGGTCGACGTGCACCGGCACGCGCTCAGTTCGCGGTTCGGGCGCTGCACCACGCACTGGGACGTCGGTTTCGCGGCTGTCGCACGGGCCGATGCGATGCCCGTGACGAGCCACGAGAGCGAAGACGTCGCCTGGTGGCCGACGGATGCCCTGCCGCAGCAGGTCCCGCAGGGTTTCGGCGACCGCCTGGTCGTGGTGCTTCGCGAGTTGGCACACCGGCTGGGCGCGCACTGAGTACGCGCCGAGCACGCGCCGGGCACGCGCCGGGCACGCGCCGAGCATGCGCCGGGCACGCACTGAGCACGCGCCGAGCATGACGGCCAAGCGAGGGACCGGGCGGCGCCTCCGCGCCGCCCGGGATCGGTGAGTGGGGTGACCGGGGTGGCTAGATCGTCTGCGAGATGCAGATGAAGTTGCCTTCGGTGTCGCGGAACCAGGCCGATTTCATGTCGTCGGCCGTGACGACCCCGTTCACCGTCTTCATGCCGGGGATGTCGAATTCCTCGAAGACGACTCCGCGTTCGCGGAGCGTGCTCATCTCGGCGTCGAGGTCATCCGTGATCCAGCCCATCTGGGTGTTCTGGGCCGTGCCGGCCTTACTGGTCTCGTAGATCTCGAAGACCGATCCCGACCCGACGTGGTACACGAGGACTCCCTCGTGGGTTTCGTCGGGGTCGAGGCCGAGCGCGTCGTGGTAGAACGACTGGGCTCGTTTGAGGTCCGCCGCCGGTAACACGGTGTGCAGTTCTTTCATCATTGTGAAACGCCTCCTTGGTGGTGCAGGTGATTCGTGCCGCGTGTGGAGGGGTAGACGTTGAAGCCGCCGCGTATCGGGCATCCCGTGCCGCACTGGATGTCGATCAGGGCGTGCTACCGAGGCGGAGTGCCGACTGTCGGTGAAGCGGTGAGCGCGAATCGTGGCCGGAACTTTTCGCCCAGCAGGGGTAGGTTGACCACCCCGGCGGGCGTTGACTTTTCGCTTTTTCCACCTCAAACATACGCCGAAGGCCCGCCCGAGTGAAGAGCCGTTTCCGATGGCCAGCCCCGGTGGTCGGCCCGGTGGTCGAGCTTGTCGAGACCCGGTGCGTCGACCTCCAGAGGTTCGCCGGGGCATCCGTCTCGGTCGAATTCGCTGACCTCGGAGATTCTCGCGACACGCCGGGCAACCGGCGACCACAACCGGTGTTTTGCCAGAAATCTCCGCGTTTACGTGACAACGGATGCGTGCCGCCGGCCCAGTAGCGGATGCCCGCAGCGGGCCCTGGGCGCGTTGCTCTACTCCTCCACAATACGGGTGTGATCAGGTTATCCACAGGGTACTGACGGGTGTCGATCTGGCCCCACGAATGTCAGTGGCCGCCCGTAACGTGTGACTCATGAAGCCCTCATACCGTGAGCAGCTAGAACGCCTGGGTCGTCACTTCGATGCGATCCGGGAGACGCAGGCGGAGTCCGCCCGGGTCGACGCCCGCCTGGCCGAGCAGGTCGATCAGGCCCGCCGGTTTGCCGAGGCCCTGGCCCGGGACGCGGTCCAGGCAGCCAAAGACAAGGCTCGGGAAGGTCCTCCGGCCATGTCCGGGGTCACGGCCGGGGTGCCTCGTGCCCGGTGGGATGCCGCCATGGTCGCCAAACGGGAGTTCGTCACCGAGCTGGCGTGCACCCTGCGGCTGCCGGTGCGCTCGACCGAGACCCTGATCGCCGAAAGCCAGACCCTGATGAATGAGCTGCCCGCCACCCGGGCCGCGCTGCAGGACGGGTCGATCACGTACCGGCACGCGCAGGCGATCATGAACCAGGCCTGGTCACTCCCCGCCGAGGCACTGGCCGGGTTCGAAGAGGCGCTGTTGAAATCCGCTCCGCACCTGACCGTGGCCAACCTGAAGTACAAGGCACGCGTCATGCGGGAACGGCAGCACCCGGAGTCGATCACAGCCCGGCACCAGAAATCGGTGGCCGACCGCACGGTGGTCTTCGAGCCGGAGCCCGACGGGATGGCGTCGCTGTACTGGTTCGACTCGGCGGAGAAGGTGAAGGCCGGGTACGACCGCCTCACCGTGATGGGGATGAGCCTGCAGGGCCCGAACGAGACCCGCGCGTTGACGCAGCTGCGGGCGGACGTGTTCGAAGACCTCATCCTCGACGGGGTCACCGCCTCCGGGGTGGGCAAGGGAATCCGGGGCTCGGTGCACGTGACCGTCCCGGTGATGACGCTTCTCGGCCACTCCGAGGAACCCGGCCACCTCGAGGGATACGGACCGATCGACCCCGACACCGCACGCGAGATCGCGGCTCGGGCACCCGGCTTCATCCGAATCCTGATCCACCCGGAGACGGGAGTGGTGCTCTCGGTCGGGCGCACCCGCTACAAGGTGCCGAAGGAACTGCGACGGTACCTCCGGGTGCGAGACGAAACCTGCCGGTGGCCGGGCTGCCGCCGGGCGGCGACACAGTGCGACATCGACCACACCCTCGACTGGCAGTTCGACGGGCTGACGGAGCACGACAACCTGGCGCATCTGTGTCCGGCCGACCATGCGCTGAAGTCAGAGACCCGGTGGACCTACATGCACCTGCCGGACGGCACGCTGAAGTGGACATCGCCGACCGGGCGCACGTTCATCAGTGAGCCGGCCACGATCATCCGTGCGCCGGAGCGTCGACCGAAGCCGGGGCCGCAGCCGGGGCCTTCATCTGACGCGAGGTCTCGGCCACCCGAAGCGGACGAGCCGCCACCGTTCTGATGTTCCACCGTTCCGATGCTCCGATGCTCGCAGCGTCGGACGCGCTCAGCGTCCGTCTCAGTGTGCGGCGTCGACGAATTTCAGCCCGACGACGCACCCCACTAGGCCGAGGATGAGCAGAATCTTCAGCAGAGAAGCCGGCTCGGCGCCGAAGACCATGGCGTAGAGCACGGTGAGCGCCGCACCGATCCCGACCCAGACGGCATACGCGGTCCCGGTCGAGATGTCCCGCATGGCAAAGGCCAGCCCGCCCATGCTGAGCGCGAGCGCCACCGCGAACACGACGGATGGCCACAGTCGGGTGAACCCGGCCGACTTACCGAGCGCCGTAGCCCAGACCGCTTCCAGAACCCCGGACACAATGAGAATGATCCACGACATGACAACAGCTCCCGTGGCCAGTCTTGTCGCGTGCCGGGTACTGAACCGTCGTCCGGAGCCGCGTCGCGCGGCCTCGGCCCACCCTAGCCTCCGAGCCTGCGCGATCCCTGCGCAGACCTACACAAGCCCTACACGAGCCCTACCCCGCGAGCAGAGCCGCCTCGAACGCCACCCACGGCAGCATCGCGCACTTGACGCGGGCCGGGTAACGAGAGACGCCGGCGAAGGCGGCAGCGTCACCGAGCACGTCCTCGTCGGGCTCGATCGTGCCGCGCGAGCGCAGCATCTCGCGGAAGGTGTTCAGCACGGCCCGCGTGGTGGCGACGTTCTCGCCCCGCACGATGTCGTGCAGCACGGATGCCGAGGCCATCGAAATCGAGCATCCGTCGCCGGCCCAGGCGAACTCCTCGATCACGACGTCGTCGGCAGGCTCGCCGGCCGACGCGGGCGAGCCGCCGGATTCACCGGCACGCAGGCCGATGCGCACGGTCACCTCGTCCCCGCAGGTCGTGTTCACCTGGTGCGACTCCGTCACGCGCAACCCAGAACCCGCACCGGCAGGGGAAGCACCGGCAGCAGTCCCGGCTTCCTCGAGGGGTGGCAGCCTCTCCGCCGAGGCACCGTGCCGGGCCTTGGCGTGGTCGAGAATGATCTGCTGGTAGAGCTGCTGCATGGCACTTTGGGTCATGACTTCACTCCGAAGAACGGGGCAACCTCGGCCAGGGTCGCCAGGAACCGGTCCACCTCGTCGGTGGTCGTGTACAGGTAGGTGCTCGCCCGCGTCGACGCGGTCACGCCGAGCCGGCGGTGCAGCGGCTGGGCGCAATGGTGCCCGACGCGCACCGCGATACCGGCCTCGTCGAGGTACTGACCGACATCGTGGGCGTGCACCCCGGCCAGGTCGAAACTGGCCAGACCAATGCGGTCGACTCCGGCCGGCGGCCCGAGCAGACGCACCCCGGGAATGCCGACGAGCCCGGCCACGAGGCGCTGCCCCAGTTCGGCCTCGCGCGCGGCGATGCGTTCCATCCCGGTCTCGGTCAGGTATTCCACGGCGGCGGCCAAGGCGATCGCCTGGGAGATGCGCTGGGTACCGGCCTCGAACCGCTGCGGCGGGGCGAGGAACTCGGCGGTGTGCATGTCCACGGTGGTGATCATGGATCCGCCGGTGAGGAACGGCGGCATGCCCGCGAGCAGCTCGGCCTTGCCGTAGAGCACACCGATGCCGGTCGGGCCGAGCATCTTGTGCCCGGAGAAGACGGCGAAGTCCACGTCGAGGGCGGCGACATCCACAGGCAGATGCGGCACCGACTGGCAGGCGTCCAGCAGCACCAGCGCGCCCACCGAGCGGGCCAGAGCTACGAGCTCGGCGACCGGGTTGATCGTGCCCACCACGTTGGAGGCGTGCGTGAGCGCGAGCAGGCGGGTGCGGGCTCCGATGACTCCCGCCGCCGCGGCCAGGTCGAGCGTGCCGTCACCCTGAACCGGGATGAACCGCAGGGTCGCGCCGGTACGCAACGCGAGCTGCTGCCACGGAATCAGGTTGGCGTGGTGCTCCATCTCGGTGACGACGATCTCGTCGCCGGCGCCGAGTGAGAATCGTGTCGCCGCGGGGCCGCCGAGGCCGAGCGACGCGTTGGAGAAGGCGTAGGCGACGAGGTTGATGCCCTCGGTCGCGTTCGACGTCCAGACGATCTCGTCGGCCTCCGCCCCGATGAACGCGGCCACGGTCGCCCGGGCTGCCTCGAACGTCTCGGTGGCTCCGAACGCGAGCGTGTGGGCCCCGCGGTGCACGGCTGCGTTGCGCTGCTCGTAGAACTCCTGCTCGGCCTCCATGACGCTGAGCGGGTTCTGCGAGGTAGCGCCCGAGTCGAGGTAATTGAGCGGATGCCCATTGACCAGCTGATCGAGGATCGGGAAGTCGTTGCGGATGCGGTCGACTTCCTCGTCCGTCAGCGGGCGAGCCATCGCACGGGTGGACGGTGAAGCGGAAGACGTCATATCAACCAGCGTATTCCCTCCCCCGGGCAATGCACACCGAACTCTGACAGGGGTGTCACGGCGAGGCAGACAGGTCGAGCCCGAACGTCAGGGCCCGGGTGAACTCGGCCTGCGGGTGCGCGAACACCGAGCGGGTCGGCCCCTCCTCGATGATGCGCCCGCCCTGCAGCACAATCACCCGGTCGGCCAGCGCGAGGGCGTCGAGCGGGTCGTGGGTGACCAGGATGACGGACCGATCGAGCAGTACCCGGTGCAGCAACTGGCGCTGGGCGGGCACCGCCGCCACGTCGAGCGCGGTCATGGGCTCGTCGAGCAGCAGCAGCCGCGGGCTGGCCGCGAGAGCCCGGGCCACCGCGACCCGCTGGGCCTGGCCGCCGGACAGCATCCCGGGCCGCCGGTCGGCGAAGTCGGACACCTCGGCGGCGGCGAGCCACTCGTCGGCGAGAAGTCGTGACGCATCCCGGGATTCCCCCGCGCTGCGCGGCCCGAACGCCACATTGTCGCGCACGTTCAGGTGCGGGAAGAGCAGCGGCTCCTGGGCGAGCAGCACCGTGCGTCGGGCGTGCGGCGGTGTGAAGATGCCCGGCCGCCCACCGTCGGCACGGTCTGCACCGTCGGCACGGTCTGCACCGTCGGCCGCCAGATCGAAGAAGACCTGCCCGTCGAGGGTGGCCCGACCCGAATCGGGCCGCAGCAGACCCGCGCAGAGCTCGACGATGGTGGACTTGCCGGCCCCGTTGGAGCCGAGCAGCGCCACCGTCTCGCCCGGCGACACGGTGAAGGCGACCTCCAGTCCGCGCCGGCGCATCACGGCGGCCAGTTCGAAGGTCACGACAGTCCGCGCGGCCGGTGGGTGGCGACCATCACGATCAGGGCGACGGCCACGAGGAGGAGAGCAAGGGCGACGGCCGCATCCGCATCCGTTTCCCGCTGCAGGTAGATCTCGAGCGGCAGCGTGCGGGTGACCCCCTGCAGGCTGCCGGCGAACGTGAGGGTCGCCCCGAACTCACCGAGCGCGCGCGCGAACGCGAGCACCGCGCCGGAGACCAGACCGGGCAGCACCAGCGGTAGCGTCACCCGCCGGAAGACCGTGCCGGGGGTGGCGCCGAGCGTGGCGGCGACCGCCTCGAAGCGCGCGCCGGAGGCCCGCAGGGTCGCCTCCACGCTCAGTACCAGGAACGGCAGCGCCACGAAGGTCTGCGCGAGCACGACGGCGGTGGTCGAGAACGCGATCTGGATGCCGAGCACCTCGAAGGTCTCGCCGAGCAGGCCGCGGCGCCCGAAGGTCGACAGCAGGGCGATACCGCCCACAACGGGCGGCAGCACGAGCGGCAGCAGAACGACGGCGCGCACGAGGCGTTGTCCGGGAAACCGGCTGCGGGCCAGGCCGAGAGCCATCGGCACGCCGAACAGCAGGCAGAGCACGGTGCTCATCATGGCGGTGCGCAGACTGAGCAGCAGCGCCGCGACCGCCGCTTCGGAGGTCACGAGCGCACCGAACCGGGACCAGTCAACGCGCAGGGTCATGCCCACGATCGGCAGCACGATGAACAGAGCGCCGAGGGCAGCCACGAGAAGGGTCCAGCGGGGCACGCCGAGGGTGACCCGGCCGTCGTGGGGGCCGGTGTGGGAGTCGGAGCGACTCACCACCACCTCACGGCGCGCCAAAACCGGCCGCCCCGAGCACGGTCTGACCGGTCGCTCCGGTCACGAACCGGGTGAAGGCTGCCCCGAGCAGCGCCTGCTCACTGCCCGCCACGACGGCGATCGGGTATTCATTCACGGCCTGATCTGCCTCCGGCACCGGGATGCCGAGAACCGCGTCGCCGGCGGAGGTGACGTCGGTCACATAGACGAGCCCGGCATCCGCGTCGCCCGATGTGACCTTGCCGAGCACGCCGGTGACGGCGTTCTCTTCGCTCACCGGCGCGAGCCAAACGCCGGCCGCCGCCTCGAGGGCCGGCAGCGCGGCGCCGCACGGCACCTGCGGCGCGCAGACCACTACGTCCACATTCGGCGCGGCGAGGTCGGCGAAGGAATCGATGCCGGCCGGGTTGTCGGCGGGCACGGCGATCATGAGGGTGTTGGTGGCGAAGACCACCGGGACGCCGTCGAGGAGGCCGTCGCCGCTGAGCTTGGCCATGGTCCTGGCGTCCGCGGCCGCGAACACATCGGCAGGGGCGCCCTCCCGGATCTGGGTCACGAGGTCGGCCGAGCCCCCGAAGTTGAGCGCGACCGTTACGCCGGGATGGACGGCCTCGAACCGGTCGGCCAGCTCCGTGAAGGTATCGGTGAGGGATGCCGCGGCGAACACGGTGAGCGTCTCGCCCTGCCCCGTAGGCGCCCCGGTTGCCCCCGACGAGGCCCCGGCCGTTCCTGCGCAGCCGGCCAGCACGACGGATGCCGCCGCCAGCCCGACCGCGACGCGCACGCTCCACAATCGGGTCACGACTGGCCCTTCGGGGTTTCGACGATCACGGTGGTGGCCTTGACCACGGCCACGGCCACCGACCCCGGCACCAGGCCGAGGTCACACACGGCCTCGGTGCTCATCAGGGACACCACCCGGTGGGGGCCGCACTGCAGCTCGACCTGGCTCATCACCGGATCGCTCACCACGCGGGTGACCAGCCCGACGAAACGGTTGCGGGCCGAGCTCGCCGTCGTGGACGGATCCGCGGGCGCCAGCGCGTCCTCTCGGGCCAGCGCGGTCTCCCGGGCCAGGTGGGCCAGGTCGGATCCGTCGACGACCATGCGTCCGGCGTCGTCGGTGCTCGCGGCGAGCGCCCCATTGTCGATCCAGCGC
This sequence comes from Cryobacterium sp. M25, assembly GCF_002929635.1. Taxonomy (NCBI): domain Bacteria; kingdom Bacillati; phylum Actinomycetota; class Actinomycetes; order Micrococcales; family Microbacteriaceae; genus Cryobacterium; species Cryobacterium sp. M25. Next base: position 148,479 of record NZ_PJJU01000054.1, read on the forward strand.
CGCAGGGTGTCGTCGCTGACCCCGAGGTATCCGGCGGCTTCCTTGATCCGTATCTGAGACATATTGAGCATCTTATTACCGCATCTGCGGAATAGACACCGGGAGGGGCGGGAACGCGGCTGCCGCAGTGGGGCAGGATGGAGCGCGTGACCGCCACAGCGAACCCTCCGTCGACTCCGTCCGAACCCACCGAACCACGCGCACCGCGCGCACCGCGCCGCGCGCAGGTCATCGTCGCCTCCACCCGCGCCGCGGCCGGGGTCTACCCGGACCGCACCGGCCCCGTCCTCGATGCCTGGCTGCGAGAGCGCGGCTTCACGCTCGGCGAGCGCCGCGTCGTGCCCGACGGCGCCCCGGTCGGCGCTGCCCTGATCGAGGCCCTCGACGCTGGCATCGACCTTGTGATCACCACGGGCGGCACGGGCGTCAGCCCCCACGACCTCACCCCTGAGCAGACCCTCCCGCACCTCGACCGGCTGCTCCCCGGGCTGATGGAGGAATTCCGCCGCCGCGGCGCCGCATCCACCCCTCTGGCCGTCATCTCGCGCGGTCACGCCGGGATCGCCCGCGGGCGCACCCTGGTGATCAACCTCCCCGGCTCCCCCAACGGCGTGAAGGATGGGCTGGGTCTCCTCGCCGACGTGCTCGACCACATCCTCGACCAGCTCCACGGTGTGGACCACTAGCTGGACTGGCCCACTGGCCCCACTAGCTCCACTGGCCCCACTAGTCCCTCTGGCTCCACTAGCCCCACCGGCTCCGGCCCGAACGAATTCGACGGAGATTCTGGTCAAATCGGCCCAAAACACGCCTAAAATCTGCTTTTGGCTCCAAATCTCCGTCGAATTGGTTCGCCCCCGCCCTTCCGCGCACCCGTGCCCTGCGCGAAAACAGGGTGGCTCGCCGTGAGGATGCCGCGAGCACGCGCGTCGACTCGCGGGGCGACTCGGGCGAGTGGATAATTCAGGGTGTCGACCTGCACCCGAGCGGTCGAGTGAGGGAAACGATGGACCTCAACACCGTGTTCACGATCACCCCCGCCCGTCACCGTGACGATCTCGCGCTCCTCGACGCCCAGGTGGCCCCGCTCGCGGGCGGCTCAGACCTGTTCGCTGACCCGCAGACGCACCTCACCGGGCTGGTCGACCTGCAGACCCTGGGCTGGCCCGCTCTGACCCTGACGACGGATGCCGGCACCCTGGACACCGGCCCAGATGCCGCCACCGGCACGGATGCCCACACCGGCGAGCGCGCCACCGGCACCACCCCCGGCCTCACCATCGCCGCCACCTGCACCATCGCCGAACTCTCCCGACTGGCGGCCGCACCCGGCTGGACCGCGCATCCGCTGATCTTCCAGTGCTGCACCGCCCTGTACGGCTCATTCAAGATCTGGAACGTCGCCACCGTCGGCGGCAACCTCTGCGCCTCCCTGCCAGCCGGCCCGATGACCAGCCTGGCTGCCGCCCTCGACGCGGAGGTGCTGATCTGGCGTCATGACGGCAGCGACGAACGGATGCCCGCAGCGTCCTTCGTCACCGGCAACACCACCAACGCGCTCCGCACCGGCGATGTGCTGCGGTCCATCCACGTGCCGACCTCCTCGCTGGCGGCCCGCACCGCATACCGCAAGATCGCCCTCTCCCCACTCGGCCGCTCCGGCGCCGTGCTGATCGGCCGGCTCGACCGCGCCGACCTCTCCCACAGCGACGACACAACCGCCCGCGACGCCAGCGCCGGCACCGGCCGCTTCGTGCTCACCGTCACCGCCGGCACCGTGCGTCCGGTGCAGCTGCGCTACGACTCCCTGCCCGACGCGGGCACACTCGCCCAGGACATCGCCGCCATCGACTGCTGGTTCACGGATGCCCACGGCGCCGCCGACTGGCGCCGCGCCGTGAGCGGCGTGCTCGGCGAGGAGATCCGAGCCGAGCTGGAACAGCAGCCCGAACCGAGACAAGAACCCGAACCGGCCGCGCGAGACCAGGCGGCACCCCGGAACGGAGACCGCTCATGAGATTCCAGATCAACGGCGAACCCGTCGACGCCTCCCCTGCCCCCGGGCAGTGCCTGCGCTCCTTCCTCCGCGACCAGGAACACTTCGAAGTCAAGAAGGGCTGCGACACCGGCGACTGCGGCGCCTGCTCCGTGCTGGTCGACGGCACACCGGTGCACTCCTGCATCTACCCGGCGTTCCGGGCCGAGGGCACAGAGGTCACGACCGTGGCCGGGCTCGGCCTGCCCGGTGATCTGGCCCCGATCCAGCAGCGCTTCGTCGACGCCGCCGGGTTCCAATGCGGGTTCTGCACCGCCGGCATGATCGTGACCGCGTCCGCCCTGACCGAGACCGACCTTGACGACCTCCCCCGCCTGCTCAAGGGCAACCTGTGCCGCTGTACCGGCTACCGCGCCATCGAGGACGCCATCCGCGGCAGCCACACCCCCGTCAACGGCTCAGCCAGGTCAGACGGCTCCTGTCGCACCGACGCACCGGCACGCACCGGCCTGGGCCCGGTCGTCCAGACCGGACCGCGCCCCGGCACGGTCGGCACCTCCCTGGCGGCCCCGGCCAGCGAACGCGTGGTCAGCGGGCAGGAGCCGTACACCCTCGACGTCACGGTGCCCGGCCTCCTGCACCTCAGCGTGCTGCAGAGCACGCAGGCGCACGCGCGCATCCGTTCGATCCAAACCGAGGCAGCCGCGGCCCTGCCCGGGGTGCACGCCGTGCTCACTTACGCCGACTCCCCGGCCACCCTGTTCTCCACCGCCCGGCACGAGGACCGCCTCGACGACCCCGACGACACCCTCGTGCTCGATTCGGTCGTGCGGTTCCGCGGCCAGCGCGTCGCGGCCGTCGTCGCCGACACCCTCGCCATCGCCGAGGCCGCCTGCCGCCTGATCGAGATCGACTACGAGACGCTCCCGGCCGTCTTCGACCCGCACGCCGCTCTCCTGCCCGGCGCTCCCCTGGTGCACGGCGACAAGGATGCCACCGCGAGCCGGCTGGCCGACCCGACCCGCAACCTGGTGGCCGAGCTGCACGGCGAATACGGCGACATCGCGGCCGGCCTGGCCGGCGCCGCCCACAGCGTGAGCGGAACCTGGCAGACCCAACGGGTGGCGCATACCCATTTGGAGACGCACGCCACCATCGGCTGGCTGGAGCCCGGCACGGCAGACGCATCGGCAGGCGGCGACCGGCTCATCCTGCGCACCAGTTCCCAGGTGCCGTTCCTGGTGCACCGCGAGATCTGCCGCCTGTTCGCCCTCGACCCGTTGCGGCTGCGCGTGTTCACGGCCCGGGTCGGCGGCGGCTTCGGCGGCAAGCAGGAAATTTTGACCGAGGACATCGTCGCGCTCGCGGTGCTGAAGACCGGGCGCCCCGTGCAATACGAGTTCAGCCGTTCCGACGAGTTCACCCTCTCCCCGGCCCGTCACCCCATGCGCATCGACGTCACCCTCGGCGCCGACGACGCCGGCCGCCTCACCGCACTGAAGCTGGGTTTGCTCGCCGACACCGGCGCCTATGGCAACCACGGCCCCGGGGTGATGTTCCACGGCAGCTCCGAGTCGGTCAGCCTCTATCGGGTGCCCAACAAGCGGGTGGATGCCCGAAGCGTCTACACGAACAACCTCCCGTCGGGCGCCTTCCGCGGCTACGGCCTCGGCCAGGTGATCTTCGGCGTCGAGTCCGCACTCGACGAGCTCGCCCGCACCGTCGGCATCAACCCGTTCGACCTGCGCCGGCGAAACTCGGTCGGCCCGAACGACCCGCTCGTGGTCACCCACGTGGAGGGCGAGGATCTCATCTTCGGCAGCTACGGCCTCGACCAGTGCTTCGACCTGGCCCAGGCGGCCCTGGCCCGCGGCAACGACGCCCCCGTGCCGGCAGGCGAGCACTGGAAGACCGGCGAGGGCATGGCCACCGCCATGATCGCGACCACCCCGCCGCGCGGGCACTACGCGCAGGCCTCGGTCACCCTCGAAAACGCGGTCCTCGAATCCCCCACCCGCTACACCGTCCGCGTCGGCACGGCCGAGTTCGGCAACGGCACCACCACGGTGCACGCGCAGCTCGCCGCCACGGCCCTGCACACGACTCCCGACCGGATCCAGATCCTGCAGTCCGACACGGATGCCATCGGCTACGACACCGGCGCGTTCGGCTCCGCGGGCGTCGTCATCGCCGGCAAGGCCGTGCTCGCGGCGGCGAACGACCTGGCCGACACGCTGCGGTCCGCCGCCACGGAGAGGCACCCGGAGATCCCCGCCGCCGTCTGGACCCTGGAACCCGACGGGCTGCGCAGCGGAGCGGTGTTCACGTCGCTGGCCGAACTGGCCGGGCAGGCATCCGTAACCGGGGCATCCGTGCCCGGGGCCCCCGCTCTCCGCGGTGTCGGCGCCGAAGACGGCGCCCGCCGCTCGGTGGCGTTCAACGTGCACGCGTTCCGGGTGGCCGTGAACACGCAGACCGGCGAGGTGCGCATTCTGCAGTCGATCCAGGCGGCGGATGCCGGGGTCGTGATGAACCCGGAGCAGTGCCGCGGCCAGATCGAGGGTGGGGTCGCGCAGGCGATCGGCACCGCGCTCTACGAGGAGGTCATCCTCGACGGGGCGGGCACCGTGACCACGAGCGTGCTGCGGAATTACCACATCCCGCAGCTCGCCGACCTGCCCGTGACCGAGGTGTACTTCGCGGACACGAGCGACGTGCTCGGCCCGTTCGGGGCGAAGTCGATGAGCGAGTCGCCCTACAACCCGGTGGCGCCCGCCCTGGCGAACGCGGTGCGCGACGCCATCGGCATCCGTCCCACCGAATTGCCGATGTCGCGCGACCGGATCTGGCGGCTACTGCACCCCGTTCGCTCCTGAACGGGGTGCGATCCGCGGGTTACCGCTTCTTCGCCGTCCGCTCCTGCGCGTCGACGAGCACCGCGACCGTGCGGGCGGGAACGGTCACCGTGCCGGTCGCCGCGTCCCAGGTCGTCGACTTGACGAGCGCATCCGTCCCGGCGGCCTGGATGCCGCTGAGGGCGTAGCCGCGCCCGGCCAACTCGCTGAGCAGAACCGTCTGAGGTTCGGGGCTGGCGTTGAAGAGCACCAGCAGGCCGTCCAGTTTCTTGTCGACGTCGCCTCCCATCGTGTCGTCGACGCTCATCGCGATGACGCCGGGGGTGGCGTCCGGTCCGCTGGCCGGGAAGGTCAGCTTCTGGTTGATCAGCTTCGCATCGCCGAGCCGGAACAGTTCGGTCGACTGCTTGAGGCGCAGCAGGTCCTGGGCCTGGGCCGACGCGAACGAGATGTCGTCCGGCGTCGGCTTGAGGGCCGGGTCCTCGAGCAGCGGGCGCATGATGGCCCACTTGTCCTCGTTGGCGGCCGCTGACGGCAGACCGACGGCGAAGTTGCTGGTCTGGCCGGTCCAGTCGATGCGGTTGAACCAGTCGCCCGAGTTGTAGCTGTCGCGGTCGAGCGACTTCGAGCGCAGCAGGTCGGTTCCGGCGTGCCAGAGCGATGGCGCCTGCGACAGGGTCGCGGTGGCCAGGGACAGGGTGTTCATGCGCACCCGGTCGCTCATCCCGGTGTCGGCCGGCAGCTTGAGGGCGAGCAGGTCGTAGAGCGTCTCGTTGTCGTGCGCGTCGACGTAGTTGATCACCTCGTCCGGCTGGTCCGCATACCCGGCCGGCGACCCGTTGTAGTCGAGTTCGTCGCCGCGCTTCACCGTGCCGTCGCTGGTGACGAAGCTGAAGTCGCGCAGGTTCGCGGCCAGGCCGAGCCGCACCAGGTCGCTGGCCTGCCCGAGCCGGGCGAGCGCCTGCTCGGGGGTGCCATTGATCGCCACGCCGTTGGGATCGGTGCCGAGCCCGGTGCCGAAGCCCTGCTGCTGCACGGTGCTGCCGTCGACGGGGCTGCCGCCGTGCACCGCGTCGCGCAGCCGGTCGTTGAACGTGCCGATGCCGGTTCCGCCCAGCTGGCCCTGCGTCGCCTGCTCGAACAGGGCGTTGTTCGCGACCTCGCCGAAGTTCCAGCCCTCACCGTAGAGGTAGATCGCCTGGCCGTTCACGCCGTCCTTTTTCAGGGTGAGCGCGTCGAGGGCATCCCGCACGGCCAGCAGGTTGGCCTTCGAGTGGTGGCCCATCAGGTCGAACCGGAACCCGTCCACGCGGTACTCCTTCGCCCAGAGCACGACGGAGTCGACCATGAGCTTCTGGGCCAGTTCGTGCTCGGTGGCGATGTTCTGGCAGCAGGTGGAGGTCTCGACGGAGCCTTGCGGGTTGAGACGGTGGTAGTAACCGGGCACGACCTGGTCGAGCACCGATTTCTCCCCCTGGCCGCTCTGCGCGGTGTGGTTGAATACCTCGTCGAGTACGACCTGCAGGCCGTCCTCGTGCAGGGCCCCCACCATGCCGCGGAACTCGGCCACCCGGGCGCCGCCGTGGGCGTTCACCGCGTAGGACCCCTCCGGCGCCGAGAAGTGGAACGGGTCGTAGCCCCAGTTGAAGCCGTCCTGGTCCCTGATCGCCTGGATGCACGCCTGCTGGCCCGGCGAGGCCGGTCCGAAGGAGGCCAGGTCGCAGGCCGGAACGGCCTGGAGGGCGCGGTCTTCCTGGATCGTTGCGATGTCGAAGGTCGGCAGCAGGTGCACGGTGTTGAGCCCGGCAGCCGCCAGCTCGGACAGATGCCGGGTTCCCGCGCTGTCGACCCCGAACGCGCCGTAGGTGCCGCGGAGCTCTTCCGGAACGGTGTCGTCGGAGATCGAGAAGTCGCGCACGTGCAGTTCGTAGATCGACCGGTCCACGGCCTTCTCGATGACCGGCGCCTTCGCTTTCTCCCACGCCTTGGGGCGGTAAGCCTTATCGGCCAGGTCGATGAGCACCGACCGGGTGGAGTTCTGCGTCAGGGCGACCGAGTACGGGTCGGTGACCTGGTTCACCTCGATCTTCCCCGTCGTCGGCGCGAACACCGTGACCTCGAAGACGAAGGATGCGCCGGTCCAGTTCTTGGCGCCGGTCGCGGTCCACGTGCCGTCATCCTGGCGCGTCAACGCGATGCGCTCCGGGTCGGCCGTGTCGCCTGCCGTCCAGACGAGCGCGTCGACGTTCTGCGCCGTGGGAGCCCAGACCGCGATCGTGGGCCGCTTCTTCGACCAGGTGACGCCGAGCGTCCGGTCCGCTGCGGCATCCGCGTAGAGGTCGTCGAGCACGCCGGGCAGTTGCACGCCCGTGAACGCGGTGAGGATGCCTGTGGTGTCGTCGGTGCCGGTGTCGGTGCCGGTGCCGGACTGGGCCACCGCCAGCTGGGTGGTCAGCAGCCGTTCCAGCTCCACCCGGTCCACACCGACCGGGCGCAGGGCCACGGACCCGGCGAGGGCCGGGAAACGCGCTTTCTCCGCGTCGGAGAGGCCGGCCGGGTCGTACTCGAGGGCGACCGTGTCACCGCCGGTCACCGCTCCGTCGGTGACCGCCAGGTCGGCGGCCGACGAGGAGTGCAGCGTGTAACCGAGCGCGGCCGGGTCGGCATTCGCGGGCAGCAGGTCACGCGGCCAGGCGAGAGTCTTCTCGCTTACCCAGTGCGCGCGCTGCGCTCCGGTGCCGGCCAGCGGCGGGTCGGTCACCGTGATCGTGAGCACGTGGGCGGCGAGGTCGTAGCTGAACAGGGTTTCCTTGCCCTCGGTGGCCGTGAACGACAGGTTCGCGCCGTTCGGCACGCCGTCGGCGCCATAGTTCTCGTCCCAGCCGAGGTTGTGCGCGACCTTCGCCTCGTACGAGCCGGTCGGCAGGGTGTTCGAACTCAGGGTGAGGATGCCGTCGCCGTCCACGTCCTGCAGCCAGGTTGCGAGGCAGTCCGGTTTCCAGTCTCCGGGGCAACCGGCCTCCTCCTGGAAGGAACCCGCCGCGACGACGATATCGCCCTCGGCCGTGCCCTGAAAGAAGTTGTTGCGCGGGTCGAAGTAGAACGTGACCGGGCCGCCGTCGGTCGTGTAGCTCACGTTGTCGCCGCCGGGAACACCGCCGGAACCGTAGTTGAGGTCCCAGGAGCCGTTGACGGCGATCTTGTACTCGTAGTCGCCGGCCGGAAGGTCGAAGGTGCCGGCGTAGATGCCGTCGGCCCGGAGGGTCAGTTTCGCGGCCTCACAGCCGGGCTGCCAGTCCCCGGCACAACCCATCTCGGAGTTGTGACTTCCGGCCACCGTGACCAGGTCGATCGCGGCGTCGGGCGTGCCGGTATCGGCGAGCGAAACCGTGTTGCCCACGGAGGCGAAGCTGGACGCGGCGGCCCGCTGGCCGGCGGCATCCGTGGAGACGGCGCGGTATTCGACCAGGGTGCCCGTGGCGAGGCCGGCGGTGTCGTGGAAGACCCGCGGGGTGGTGTCTTCGGCGGTGCCGAGGCTGGTCCACGCAGTGTCACCCACGACCCGCCAGGCGAAGCCGGTCTCCTGCCAGGTCCCGTCGTCGACGGTGGCCCCGACGGGTGAGACGCCGGTGACGCCGGCTCCGGCTGCCGGGGCGGCGACCGTGATCGCGGCGGCCGCGGCCGGAGCGCTGACGGGTCGGTCGGCCACGAGCACGACCGAGCCGCGGGCCGGCACGGTGACGGCCAGGTCGCCGGTATCGCCGGATAACGCGGAAGCGGTGTCGCCGAACAGCACCGAGTAGGACGCACCCGTGGTGAGGGTGGGGATCGTCACGGTTTTCGCCGCGGCCGAGTTGTTGACGGCGACGAGGTGTTCGATCTTCTCCGTGCGGTCGACCCGGCTGAACGCGTAGACGCCGGCCCCGGTGTCGGCGTAACGCTCGATCTGGGCGCCCGTCGCGAGGGCCGGGTGGTCGCTCCGCAGCGCGGAGAGCTCAGCGATCCGACTGTAGAGCGGCGCATCCGTCCCGAACCGGTCGACCGAACCGGCGGTCTCGCCGGTGATCAGCGGCTGGTTCGCGTACTCGGGCACCTGGCTGGCGAACAACGACTGGCGGGCGTCCTTGTCGCCGCCCGCGCCCATGAAACCCTGCTCGTCGCCGTAGTAGACCACCGGCTGGCCGCGGGTCAGGAACATGAGCTCGTGGGCGAGCACGTCGCGGGCCAGCGGGTCATCGGTGTTCTTCAGAAAGTAGCCGATCCGGCCCATGTCGTGGTTGCCGAGGAAGGTCGGCAGCGCGGAGGCGTTGGAGTCGGGAGTCGTGTAGAGGTCGTCGGAGGCGAACAGCTGGCTGAGCCCCTTCGCGGAGTTGCCGGCGGCGAAGCTGGTCGCCTGCGACTGGAATCCGAAGTCGAGCACCGAGTTGAGGTCGGTCTTGCGCACGTACGGGGACGTTTTCGCGGCATCCGCGTCGTAGACCTCACCGAACATGAAGAAGTCGGGCTTGCCGGCGGCGTGCGCGTAGTCGAGCACCTGCGTGGACCACGTGTCCCAGAACTCCAGGTTGACGTGCTTGACCGTGTCGATGCGGAAGCCGTCGATACCGAGGTCGACCCAGTCCGTGTACACGTCGACGAAGCCGTTCACGACGGCCGGGTTCTCGGTCATCAGGTCGTCGAGGCCGGAGAAGTCGCCGTCGAGGTTGCTCTCACCCTCGAAGGTCGAATCTCCCCGGTTGTGGTACAGCGTCGGGTCGTTCAGCCAGGCCGGCACCTTGACCGTGGCGTCGGCGGCCGCGACGAACGGCGTGTAGGGGAAGGATGTCCCGTCGAGGGTCGGGAATTCGTTGGTCCCCGCGTAGTCGGCCGGGTCGAAGGGCTCGCCGGCCGCGGTCGTGTAGGGCGACGTGGCCTTGTCGATGTAGGAGTACTGCTTCTCCTCGTTGTCGATGACGTCGGCGGTGTGGTTGGTGATGATGTCGAAGTACACCTTGATGCCGCGGGCGTGCGCGTCGTCGATGAGCGCCTTGAGCTCGGCGTTGGTGCCGAGGTGCGGGTCGATCTGGGTGAAGTCGGTGATCCAGTAGCCGTGGTAGCCCGCGGACGCGTTCGCGCCCTCGCCCTGCACGGCCCGGTTCTTGAAGGACGGCGTGAGCCAGAGGGCGCTCGTGCCGAGACCCTCGATGTAGTCGAGCTGGGAACGGAGCCCGGCGAGGTCGCCGCCGTTGTAGAAGCCCTTGTTCGCGGGGTCGTAGCCGGACACCAGTGGGTCGTCGCCGAGGCCGGCGGTGTTGTTGGCCGGGTCGGCGTCCTTGAACCGGTCGGTCATCACGAAGTAGAACTGCTCGTCGCTGCCGGGCTGGCGGATGGGCGCGGCCGCCACGGCCTCGTCCTCCGCGGAGTAGGCACCGGCCAGGGAGAGTACCTCGAGGCCGACGCGCTTCCGGTTGTGGTCGAAGGTGAAGCTCAACCGGCTTTCACCGGCGATGGTCAGCGGGATGTTGTCGGCACCACCGTCCAGCCCGTAGGTCTCGTCCCACGCGTCGTTGAGGGCGACCTTATAGTCGTAGCTGCCGTCCGGCACCGTGAACTCGGCGGACCAGACCCCGTCGACGCCCGTCGGGGCCAGCTCGGTGGACTCGCAGGCCGGCTGCCAGTCCTCCGTGCAGCCCAACTCGCTCTGCAGGCTGCCGACCAGGGCGACCGTCGGGGTGGCGGCGGCCGCGGACACCTCGGAGAAGGCGAGACCGGAGAGAACGATCGCGCCGGCTCCGATCGTGGCCACAATGCGGCGGATGGCCGGGCGGCGTGTAGCGGTGCGTTTCGTCAACAGTGACTCCCCCTGTCTCGCGCCCGGTGGCGCTGAGAACAACAGATGTGACGCTACTCCGTCGCGTACCGCTTATGCAAGCGTTTGCTGCAAGCGTTTACTTGATCGCGCGGCGGTCGAGCCTGACGACCCCCAATACACTGAACGAGTCCGGTGGAAACGAGTCCACTGGAAGAGAACGACGAACAGAGAACGGGCTCTCACGTGACACCGTCCAGCCGGGTCTATCGCGGCCACATCTTCCACATTGCCGGCTCCCCCACCGTGGCCGCCGCGCACCGGCACCTCGTGTCCCTGCCCGACGGCGTCCTGGTGACCACCGACACGGGCCGGATCGCCTGGGTGGGCTCATTCGTCGACCTCCCTGCCGTCTACGAAACTCTGGCGGTCACCGACAACCGGGGCGGTTTCATCCTGCCCGGCTTCGTCGACACCCACGTGCACTTCCCGCAGACCTATTCCACGGATTCCTATGGCGGCGGCCAGCTGCTCGAGTGGCTGGACAACTGCGTCTTCCCGGCCGAGGCTCGCCTGGCCGACCCCGGGTTCGGCGAGCAGATCGCCCGGGACTTCACCCGTCGCCGCGTCGCCGCGGGCACGACCAGCGCCCTGGTCTTCGGCTCCGCGTTCCCTCCCGCGCAGGACGCCCTGTTCGAGGAGTCGCACCGGGCCGGACTGCGCCTGGTCAGCGGGCGCGGAATCCAGACGGTCGGTTCGAAGCCCGCGCAGGCGCTGCTCACGAGCGAGGCCAGGGCCCTGGAGCTTGTGACGGATGAGATCGCCCGCTGGCACGCGGTCGACACCGGCGACCCCGCCACCGCGCTGCTTCAGGTGGCGGTGGTGCCGCGGTTCAGCCTCTCGGTCACCCCCACGACCCTGGCGGGGCTCGGCGAGCTCTACGACGCGGTGCGCGGCCAGGGGGTCTACTTCCACAGCCACCTGAACGAGAACAACCGGCCCGGCACGGGCGAGATCGGCGTCGTGAAGTCGGTCTATCAGGTCGACACCTACCTCGACACCTACGACGGCCGGTTCCTGCCGGGTTCGGCGCGGGGTGGGTCGAGCCTGCTGGGGCGGCGCAGCATCCTCGCCCACGCCGTGCACTGCGAGAACAGCGAGCTGGCCCGCCTGGCCGAGACCGGAACGAGCGTGGCGCACTGCCCCACGTCGCAGCAGTTCCTGGGATCGGGCACCATGCCGTGGCTGCGCACGACGTCGTTCGGCGTGAATGTGGCGATCGGGTCGGATGTCGGCGCGGGCGACGAATGGCTCATCTCCCGGGTGCTCAACGACTGTTTCAAGGTGCACCTCTCCGAGCCCGGAGAGGCGGGCCTGTCGCTGGATCCGGCCGCCCTGCTCTTCACCGGCACCCTGGCCGGCGCGCGCGCACTCGACATGGAGGCCCGGTTCGGCAACTTCGACGTGGGCAAGGACGCCGACTTCCTCCTGATCGAGCCGGACCGCTGGGAGCCCCTTGCCACGGTGCTCGAGCGCGGCATCCGAGCCGACGACGAGGGGATGGCCACCGACCAGACCCTCTTCGCGCTTCTGCTGGCCCTCCGCCAGCCCGCGATCGCCGGCGTCTTCGTGCGCGGCCGCCGGGTGCTCGCCCCGACCGGCGGTTGAGCCGCCCGGCGGTTGAGCCGCCCTCCCGCCTTCCAATCCCGCCCACAATCCCGCCCTGGCCGAACGAATTCGACGGAGATTTTGCTTAGAACCGGCCCACAGCATCCGTTTCACCCTGAAATCGGTAGAATCTCCGTCGAATTCGTCAGGGGTTGAGGGGCTAAAGGGCTGAGAATCGTGCGGGCCGTGCCCGACCGACCTCCACACCCGTGCCCACACCCGCACCGCCCTACGATGGCAGGCATGGCCACTTCCTCCGCACCGATCGCCGGCCTCGTGCTCGCAGCCGGCGCCGGCTCCCGCTACGGCATGCCGAAGGCACTTGCGCGGGGAGACAACGGCATCCCCTGGCTGGTGCGCACGATCCGCACGCTCACGGATGCCGGCTGCTCACCGGTGATCGTCGTGCTCGGCGCCGAAACCGCAGAAGTCCGGGCACTGCTCCACCAATTCGGCATGACCCCGTCGGTCGTCCTCACGCAGGCTGAAGACTGGGCAGAGGGACTCTCCGCGTCCCTGCGGGCGGGCCTGCGACAAGCCACCGAGCTGCAGGCCACCGAGCTCCTGCCTGCTCCGGTCGCCGTGGCGATCGTCCCGGTCGATATCCCGGGTCTGCTGCCCGGCACGGTCGCACGACTGATCGGCACCCTGCCCATCGGCACCGTGCCCGGTGTCACGGATGCCGACGCGAACCCCGTCGGCCCGCTCACGCTCCGGCAGGCCGGCTTCGACGCCCGCCCGGGACACCCGGTGGTGATCGGGCGAGCACACTGGGGCGCGCTCATCGACTCCGCCACCGGCGACACCGGCGCACGTCCCTACCTGCAGTCTCACAACACCCGGCTGGTCGATTGCGCCGACCTCGAGACCGGGCTCGACGTCGACACGCGCGATTGAGCATCGAAACCGCGCCGCACCACGCCCCCGGACACCGGCCACACCGGGTTGGAATTGCCCCCCCTCCGTGTGAGGCTTAACCCGTGCCGAAGACTGACGAACGACTCGATCTGCGAGACGCCGTGTCCCTCGATCGCCCCTGGATCACCATCGTCTGGGACGACCCGGTGAACCTGATGTCCTACGTCTCCTACGTGTTCCGCAGCTACTTCGGCATCTCCGCCTTGGAGTCCGAGCGCCTCATGCTGCAGGTGCACAACGACGGGAAGGCCGTCGTCGCTTCCGGCAACCGGGAAGCAATGGAACGCCACGTCGAAGCCATGCACGGCTACGGGCTGTGGGCCACCCTCGCCAAGGCCGACGCGTGATGCAGTTCATGCCGGGCAGCGAGAACGCCGGCAGCGTGACCGCCCGGTTCGAACCCGTCGAGATCGGCCTGTTGCGCCTGGCCGCGAGCCAGCTGATTGACCTGCTGGAGGCCGCCGAAACCCACGCACTCGGCACATCCGGTGACCCGGCCCTGCGTCGGCTGCTGCCGGATGCCTACGCCGATGACCCCGAGGCCGCCGCGGAATTCCGCCGGTTCACCGCCGATGACCTGCTCGAGCGCAAGGTGCGGAACGCCCGGTGCGTGCTTGCGACGCTCGGCGAGGAACCGCTCGCCGACATCGCCGACGAACTGAACGACACCGAGCTACATGCGACCGCCGACGCGGCCGCATCCGCCGAGGCGCCCGTGATTATCGACCTCGACGCCGACGACGTGCAGTCCTGGCTGCGCACGCTCACCGACCTGCGCCTCACCCTTGCCGAACGCCTCGAGATCGGGCCCGACGGGGTGCCGGGGCGGAACGCCGACGAGGCACCGTTCCTGAACGACATCTACGACTGGTTCGGTATGGTGCAGGAATCCCTGGTCTATGCGATCGACGTCTGACCCACCGGAAACTCGCAACCTACAGCTCGACCGGCACCGCCAGCAGCGCCGCGTACGCGCGCTTGGGCCCGGCCCCGCCCTGCAGCGAGGAACTCAACCGGTCCAGGCTCCGCCGGGCGTCCCCGTCGAGCGCGAGCAGTTCGGCTATTCCTGCCCGAAGCTCCTCAGCCGTGGCCGTGTTGGGCGCGAGGGACAGCCCGAATCCGGCCGCTTCGACCGCGGCGGCCCCGGCGAACTGGTCGGTGGAGAAGGGCAGCAGCAGCAGTGGCACCCCCGAGGTCATCGCCTCGGTGACGCTGTTGTTGCCGCCGTGCGACACCGCCAGCGCCGAGCGCGCCAGCACGGTGACCTGCGGCAGGAACGCGCGCACGAGCCAGGAGTCGGGGATCGGCCCGAGTTCCGCGGGGTCGGTGGCACCGGTGGCGACGGCCACCCGCACGTCGAGTGCGGCAAGCGCCTCGGCCACCCGGGCGAGAACATCCCCGCGGACCGACAGGAAGCTGCCGAAACTGACATAGACGATGGGCCGGTCACTGTCGGCGGCGAGCCAGGCGTTCACCTCGTCGTCGGCGGCCTCGTTGCGCACGGCGGAGCCGAGGAACGCGTGCGCCGGCAGCAACTCGCCACGTGCGGCGTCGTGCAGCTCGGCCGGATAATTGAGCAGCAGGATGTCTCCGGACTCCGTGAACGCATCCGGGCTCGGCAGCGCGGCCGGATCGAGAACCCGCAGGGCGTCGTTCCACTGGGTGGTGAACGCATCCCGCACGCTCTCGCAGATCGCCAGGAGTGCGCCGAGGTCGTCGCTGTCGGGCGCGAAGGCGAGCGGCCACTCCGGCGGGAAACCGTAGACCTCCGCGCCCACGGGCAGCGCCGACGGGTGACCGAGCACCACATCGGCGTGACGGATGCCCGCACTCACCAAAGCGAGGCGCGCACTGAACGCCAGGTGATCGACGATCACGTGGTCGGGTTGCACCTCGGCCACGATGAGCTGTACCGCGCGGGCCACCTCCACCGGGTTCCAGAGCAGGTCGCTGCTGCGTGCCTCGGCCTGGAAACAGAGCGTTTCCACCATTCCGAGCCGGGTGGCGTCGAAGAACCCGCGGAGCGCGTCGTCCTCGCCCGTCGGCTGTTCCTCGGCGCGGATCGTGCCGGGGTTCGAGCCGCGGCCCAGTTGCAGGTGCACGCGCTCGAATCCGAACGCGGCCACGATGTCGGCGGTGGCCGGACCGCTGGCCACCACGACGCGTTCGCCGGCCTCCAGCCACGCGGTGCCCAGAGTGGCCAGCGGGAACAGGTGGGAGGCGTAGTCCGGGCTGATGATCAGCAGCGTCATGAAACGCTCACCAGGTACGCGCCCGACTCGTTCGTGTCGACCACGTCGCGGTAGACCCGGGTCAGCGTCTCAGCCATGGCCTGGATCGTGAAGGAACGCGACACCATTTCCCCGGCCCGGTCCGCGTACTCCGGTCCGAGGGGGCCGGCAGCCAACTCGAGTGCAGCGCTGATCCCGCCCGCCAGGGCCGTCCGGTTGCCGGTGTCGACGAGGAAACCCGTCACTGCGTGCTCCACATAGGTGGCCGGGCCGCCGGAATTCGGGGCGACGACGGTGAGCCCGGTCGCCATGGCCTCAAGCAGGGCGATGCCGAATTCTTCCTTCATGCTCGCGCAGACATACGCCCCATTGGGGGCCGCCAGTCCGGGCCGGCCGTACCGGGCCGCGGCCAGCCAGTGCGCCACGGTGTCGTTGGTGCGGTGCCCGGCGAGCAGCAGGCCCTGGCCGGCCGCGTCGGCGAGGTCGACGACCGCGGCCATCTGGTCCAGCTGGCTTTTCTCGTCGAGGGAGGGGGAATTCAGGTCCCCGCCGAGGATGAGCAGGTTGCAGCGGGCGCGCAGGTCGGCATCCGCAGCCCACGCCTGAACCAGGGCAGCCATGCCCTTGACGCGGTGCAGGCGTCCGACGGTGACGGCGAGCGGAAGCCCGCGCCGGCTCGGCGGGAGGGTGGTGAGCAGGTCGTCCAGTTCGGCTAGCGCCGCTGCGCCCGCCGCGCCCGCCGCGCTGGTCGCGCCGGTCGCGCCGGTCGCGTGCGCGGCGGGCGG
>NZ_PJJU01000032.1:0-49851 GCF_002929635.1 Cryobacterium sp. M25
ACCTCCGCCGCGGCCGCCACCCGCAGCGCGTCGACCCGCCGGCCGAGGACCTCGACCGCCGTGGTCACCTGCAGGAGGCCGTCGTCGTCGAGACCGCGCACCGCCGAGCACCGCAGGGATTCCCCGAGCCCCGCCGCGAGAGCATGCAGCTCCGCGACCGCCCGAGCCGCCGCGGACAGGCCGTGCGCGGCATCCGCTTCGGGGTGTTCCAGGAGGTTGGTCACAAATCCGAGTTTACCTCATTGTGAACAAATAAACCATGCTAGCCTAGAAAAAGCTAAAGATTTATCGTAGTTATATACGCCTTCTAATGGAGCCCCGCCCGGAGCCCAGCCCGGACCCGTATCGATGAGGGATCGTTTGGAGGACCACCCCAACGCTGACTTCGGGCAGGTGGGCTACCGATGATCCAGCGCAGCGGTGCCGGATACCGAGAACGACGGAGACCTCAGCCGGTCAGGGCCTTGTGGATCCGCTGGAGGGACACGGGCTCCGCGGCCTTCAGTTCCTGGGCGAAGAGGCTGATCCGAAGTTCCTCGATCAGCCAGCGCGCACGCACCAGGTTGGCGGCCGCGTTTGCCTGCAGGGGGATCGTGCCGCCGGCATCCTCGAACCGGCCCGTGGCTGCCTGGCTCTCGTTCATCCAGACCCGGTCGCGGCTCGGATTGTCGCTGAGCTTCACGATGCGCGCGGTGATGCCGCCGAGGTATCGCGGCAAGTGCCGCAGCTGCACGAGTCCCGTGGCGCTCACGAAACCGGGGTAGACGAGCCCGGCCAGCTGCGCGCGGGCATCCGTCAGGGCCGGGAGCAGGGCCATGCTGGTGGACGCCTTGAGCGCCTTGTCGGCGGCGCGCGCGGCGGCGAGGATGCGGGCGACGAGGCCCACCGTATCGAACATGGAATCCATCACGACGCCGGACACCCGGTCGCGGATGGTGTCGAACTCGGCGTGCATGAACACCTGGCCGCCGGGCTTCACCCGGAACAGCACGTCGTCGACGCTCGCCGCGAGGCAGTCGTCGAACAGCGCCTGGGTGGTGCGATACGGGCTGGTGGCCAGGCTGAGCTTCTCTGCCCCGGTGAGGTGCTGCTGCACGTAGGCCACCGGGGAGGGCGTGGCGAGCAGCAGCAGGCGACGCACGCCATCGGGCAGGGTGCGGGCCTGCTCGGCCTCCGTGCTCATCATGCGGATCGCCACCGACGCACCCTCGTCGACGAGGGTCGGGTAGCCGCGGATGGTGTTGTCACCCTGCCTGGTGTCGAGGAACCGGGGCAGCTCCGGGAAATCCCAGGTGGTGAGTCCGGTGCGCTCGATCGCATTGGTGGGGGTGGCAGCGGATGCCGCGGCCACGCTCTCGCGGGCCTGGGTGCCGAGCCGGCGCTGCAGTTCCAGCAGGTCCTTGCCGGAGGCGCTCGGGCGACCGCGTTCGTCCACGACACGGAACGTCATGTGAAGGTGGGCCGGAACCCGGACCAGCTCGAAGTCGTTCGCCTTCACGGACACGTAGGTGAGCTTCTGGATCAGGGCGGCGAGCGTCTCGGTGAAGGGGACATCGTCGCGGTCGAACAAGGACCCGCGGGTGGCTTCGCCCAGGCCCGACACCCCGACCGAGACGTCGCCCGGCGCCGGCGGCAACTCGTTCAGCAGTCGCTTGGCCCAGTCTCCCGCCGGCACCACGTTGCGACGGATGCTCTTGGGCAGCGACTTGATCAGTGCGGTCACCAGGTCGGCGCGGAGGCCCGGTACCTGCCAGTCGAAGCCGGTGGGAGAGAGCCTCGCGAGCAGGGCCAGCGGGATCTGCACGGTCACGCCGTCGTCGTCCGCGCCGGGCTCGAACCGGTAGCTGAGCGCGAACTTCTGGTCGCCCTGGCGCCAGATCGGCGGGAACACGGCCTCGTCGATCTCCGGCGCGTCCTCGGGCACCAGTGCCTCGGCGGTCATCGTGAGCAGATCGGGCGTCTGGGTGCGCGCCTGGCGCCACCAGGTTTCGAACGTGCGCGATGAGCATACGTCGGCGGGAATGCGTTTCTGGTAGAACTCGAACACGACCTCGTCGTCGAACAGGATGTCACGGCGCCGCGTGCGCTCCTCGAGTTCGGCGAGTTCCTTGCGCAGACTCGTGTTCGCCCGGTCGAAGGCCGTGACGCGCTGGTCGATTCGGTCAAGGTCCCATTCACCCTCGACGAGCGCGTGCCGGATGAATAGGTCGCGAGCGTACGCCGGGTCGACCCGGGAAAACTGGATCCGGCGGCGCGGCACGATCGGCACCCCGTACAGGGTGACCCGCTCGTAGGCGACGACCGCGCCCTGCTTCTTCTCCCAGTGCGGCTCGGAGTAGCTGCGCTTGCAGAGGTCGCCGGCGAGCGGCTCGGCCCACGCGGGGTCGACGACCGCGTTCATCCGGGCGAACAGGCGGCTGGTCTCGACCAGTTCCGCGCTCATCACGGCGTTCGGCTGCTTCTTCGCGAGCGCCGAGCCCGGGAAGATCACGAAACGCTGCTGGCGCGCGCCGATGTAGTCCTTCTTGGCGGTGTCCTTGAGACCGATGTGGGAAAGCAGACCGGCGAGGAGCGAGCGGTGGATCCCATCGGGATTCACGCTGGGATCCCCGATGTGGAGACCGAGCGGCTTGGCCATCTGGCGCAACTGCTTGTACACGTCCTGCCATTCGCGCACGCGCAGATAGTTGAGGAACTCGTTCTTGCAGAGGCGTCGGAAGGCGCTGGAACCGAGCTCCTTCTGCTGCGTCTCGAGGTAGTTCCAGAGGTTCAGCAGGCTCAGGAAGTCGCTCGTCGGGTCGGTGAACCGGGCGTGCTGCTGGTCGGCCTGCGCGCGGCGCTCGAGGGGCCGTTCGCGCGGGTCCTGGATGGTGAGCCCGGAGACGATCACCATCACCTCGCGGCTCACCGCCTGCGTCTTCGACTCGATCACCATTCGCCCGAACCGAGGATCGATGGGCAGCTGCGCCAGCTGCCGGCCGATGCGGGTCAGTGTGGAGATGCCGGGCTTGGAGATGCCGGATTTGTGGCCGGCGGTGAGCGCAGCCACCGCGCCGAGCTCGGCGAGCAGGTCGAGGCCGTCCTTGATGCCGCGCGAGTCGGGCGGGGTGAGGAACGGGAATGCGGCGATGTCGCCGAGGCCCAGCGAGATCATCTGCAGGATGACCGCGGCGAGGTTCGTGCGCAGCACCTCCGGCTCGGTGTACTCGGGCCGGCGCGCGAAGTCCTCCTCCGAATAGAGGCGGATGGCGATACCGTCGCTGGTGCGGCCGCTTCGGCCCGAGCGCTGGTTCGCGGAGGCCTGCGAGATGGCCTCGATCGGCAGCCGCTGCACCTTCGAGCGCACGCTGTACCGGCTGATCCGGGCGGTCCCGGCGTCGATGACGTAGCGGATGCCCGGCACGGTCAGGCTGGTCTCCGCCACGTTCGTCGCCAGCACGATGCGGCGTCGCACGCCGGCGACCTTCGACGGCTGGAACACCTTGTGCTGGTCGGCGGAGGAGAGCCGCCCGTACAGCGGCAGGATCTCGGTGGGGCTGGTGCGCCCCGAGGAGGCGTACTTGCCCTGCAGGGCGTCCGCGGCGTCCCGAATCTCGGTCTCACCGCTGAGGAAGACCAGAACGTCGCCGCTGGACTCCCGTTCGAGCTCATCGAGCGCGGCGGAGATTCCCTCGATGTAGTCCCTGTCCACCGTGGGCGCGGCATCCGTCGTGTCGTCGTCGTCGCCGTCCATCACCTCGACGACCAGCGGCCGGTAGCGGATCTCCACCGGGTAGGTGCGCCCGGAGACCTCGATGATCGGGGCCGGCGTGCCGTCGGGCGTGGCGAAATGCTCGGCGAAGCTCTGCGGGTCGATCGTCGCGGAGGTGATGATGAGCTTGAGGTCGGGGCGCTGCGGCAGCAGCTGACGCAGGTAGCCGAGCAGGAAGTCGATGTTGAGGCTGCGCTCGTGCGCCTCGTCGATGATGATCGTGTCGTACTTCCGCAGCAGACGATCGCGGTGCATCTCGTTGAGCAGGATGCCGTCGGTCATCAGCTTGATGCGGGTGTCCGGGCCGACCTGGTCGGTGAACCGCACCTGGTAGCCGACCGTCTGGCCGACTTCCTGACCGAGTTCCTCGGCGATGCGTTCAGCGATCGTGCGCGCGGCGAGACGGCGGGGTTGCGTGTGGCCGATGTTCTCCCGGCCCAGCTCGAGGCAGATCTTCGGCAGCTGCGTGGTCTTGCCGGAACCCGTCGCGCCGGCGACGATGACCACCTGGTTGTCACGGATGGCGCGCGCGATGTCCTCCCGGCGCTGGCTGACCGGAAGCTCGGGCGGGAAGGTGACTTCGACGGGGATCATGAGCTTTCCATCGTATGACCTCGCGGTGAACGACGGATGCTGCCCGGGTTCGCCTGGTGATCGGCCCGACGGCTGTGGTTGTATCGGCGCGTTTTTAACCGCACGATGTTAGCATCAAAGAATGATCAACGACGAAGGGTCGGGGGACCGGCACGCCGCCCTGGCCTCCGACGCGCGCCGCCAGGTGCTCGACCTCCTGATGGGATCGGCTACCCCGCTCGACGCCGCCGCGGTCGCGGCGCGCATCGGGCTGCACGTGACGACCGCCCGGTTCCATCTCGATCAGCTCGAGAACGCCGACCTGATCCGGCGCGCCGTCGGGCGCGCGGGAACGCGTGGCCGCCCGCGAATTCTCTTCACCGCTGGACCCGCCGCCCGGGAAGGCGGCGCCCAGCACGATCTGAGCCGGGTGCTGGCCACCGCGCTCGCCGAGGACGCCGACAGCGGGCGGGCCCGGGCGATCCGCGCCGGTGAGACCTGGGCCGAGAGCTACGCCGACGAGCTGCGGGGGAGCGCCGCGGAGGGCATCGCGCCGCTGCTGAGTATCCTCGACCGGCTCGGCTTCGATCCGGAGCTGGTTTCGGCGGTGGAGCCGGCTTCGGCTGCGGAAGCCGAGTCCGCGGCGGGCGACGGGGCCTCCGACGGCGTCGCCGTCGTTGCCGCCCCGCTGATCACCCTGCTGGCCTGCCCGTTCCGCGCCGATGCGCGGGACGCCCCCGACGTCATCTGCTCGGTGCACCTGGGCCTCGTGCGCGGGATCGCCCGCGAGCTGGGCCACGACCCGGACCAGGTCGGGCTGCGCCCGTTCGTGGGCCCCGAGCTGTGCCATTTGCACCTCGGAAGCGAGTGGGTCGAGCCGAGCCCGACGGCCGGGTGAGCGCGCAGCCCGACGACGTGAACTGACGCGCTCCGCCTCGCGCGGTCTCGCTCCGCCCTGCCGCCACCGGGAATAACGGCCCGGGAGGAGGGTTAGGTTGGGGAGGGCGGGAACCGCCCGGCGAGGAAGATGACGGATGAACCCGATCGAGTGGCTTTTCGACGCACAGCTGCAGATCGGAACCCAGACCATTCTCTGGCGCGAGATCATCGGCAACGCCTTCGGCATCCTGAGCGCCGTCGGCGGGATGCGCCGTAAGGTGTGGGCCTGGCCGATCGGAATCGCGGGCAACGTGCTGCTGTTCACGGTTTTCCTCGGCGCCGTGTTCGGCACGCCCAACCCGGTCAATCTGCTCGGCCAGGCCGGGCGGCAGATCATGTTCATCGTCGTCTCGATCTTCGGCTGGGTCCAGTGGTCCACTTATCGCCGGGGGAGCGCGCAGGCTGCCGTGGCCCCGCACTGGGCCGGTGCTCGCGCGCGCATCCTGCTCGGATTCGGGCTCGTCGCGGGCACTCTGGTGCTCACGCCGGTCTTCCGTGCGCTCGGCTCGTTCGAGCCCGTCTGGGCCGATGCCTGGATCTTCACCGGCTCGTTGCTGGCCACGTACGGCATGGCGAAGGGCTGGACCGAGTTCTGGCTGATCTGGGTGGCGGTCGACATCGTCGGGGTGCCGTTGCTGCTCAGCGCCGGCTACTACGCCTCGGCCATCCTCTACATCTTCTACGGCGCGTTCACCCTCGCCGGCTTCTTCGTCTGGATGCGCGTGCAGCGCCGCGCCCGCAGGGCCCTCGCGGTCGACCTGGTGGCCGCCCGGCTCTGACCGGCCCTGACCTGCTCCGCTCAGGTTCGTTGAAGAAATACGCAGGGAGCGTCGGGCCGGGGACAGCGGCACAATGGAGGCATGTCCAACCACCTCGCCGACGCAATCAGCCCCTATCTGCGCTCGCACGCCGACAATCCCGTTGCCTGGTACGGCTGGGGTTCGGAGGCCTTCGTGGAGGCTCGGCTGCGCGATCTGCCCGTGCTCGTCTCGATCGGCTACTCGACCTGCCACTGGTGCCACGTCATGGCCCGGGAGAGCTTTAGCGACCCGGAGCTCGCCGATTACCTGAACCGGCACTTCGTGAGCATCAAGGTCGACCGGGAGGAGCATCCCGAGGTCGACGCCAGCTACCTCGCCGCGGCCAGCGCCTTCGTGGGCGGGCTCGGCTGGCCGCTCAACGTGTTCGTCACCCCCGACGGGCAGGCCTTCTACGCCGGCACCTACTTTCCGCCGTTGCCGTTGCCGGGGCATCCGTCGTTCCGGCAGGTGCTTGAAGCGGTGACGGATGCCTGGACGAACCGCCGCGCCGAGGTCACCGCAAGCGCGTCCCTCGTCGCCGAAGCGCTCGCGGCCGCCGCCGTGCAGCGGGGTGCCGGCGGAGCGCTGCCCGGCCCCGCCGCGCTCGACCGGGTCCAGGCCGAACTCGTGGGCCTGGAAGACCCCCGCTTCGGCGGATTCGGCGGCGCGCCCAAGTTTCCCGTAGCGCCGGTTCTGGGGTTTCTGCTCGGCCGGCCGGGTGCCGTGGGACAGGTTCCGGAAGCGCAGGCCCTCGCCCTGCGCACCCTGAAGCACATGGGTGCCTCGCCCCTGCGAGACCCGGTGGAGGGCGGTTTCTTCCGCTACGCCGTGAACCGGGACTGGAGCGACCCGCACTACGAGCGGATGCTCTACGACAACGCGCAGCTGCTCGACCTCTACACCCAGGCCTGGCAGCTCACCGGCGAGAAATGGGCGCAGACGGTCGCGGAGGGTGTCGCCGGGTTCCTCACGACCGTGCTGCGCCTGCCCGGCGGCGGGTTCGCCAGCGCCCAGGACTCCGAGAGCACCGTTGCCGGTCGCCGCGTCGAGGGCGTCTACTACACCCTGGACGAGGACGCCCGGCGGCAGGAGGAGCCGCCCGCGCTCGATGAAAAGGTGCTCACCGGCTGGAACGGCCTTGCCATCAGAGCCCTGGCCCGCGCCGGGTTCGCCCTCGCCGATCCCGACCTCACGACGGCGGCCGCGAGGGCCGCCGACCACCTGCTCACGCGTCACCTGCGCCGGGACGGCAGCCTCGTGCGGGCCTCCATCGCGGGGCGCACGTCTGCCGCTCAGGCCACCCTGGAGGACTTCGGGATGTGTGCACAGGGTCTCCTCGAGCTTGCTCTGGCCACGGGCGAGGTGCGCTATGCCACGGCCGCGCGCCGGCTCATCGACGGCACGCTGGGGGGAACGGATGCCAAAACGGTACCGTCCGCCGCCGACATCCCTGGCTCCGGCACTCCCGGTACCAGTGCCCCCACCGACGCCGCCGGCACTGCCGGCACTGTCGCCGGCGGGATGCCGTTTCGCGCTCCCGACGGGCCCGACCCGGTGCTTGCCGCGCAGGGACTCGCCCTGGACGTCGACCCGTCGGAGGGGGCCTACCCGTCCGGGATCACGGCGACCGCAGAGGCGGCGAACCTGCTCTACCTGCTGACCGCCGACGACCGCTACCGCGCGGCCGCCGTTGCCGCGATGGCGGCCCTCGCCGAGCGCGCACTCGAACGCCCGCTCGCCTTCGGGGCGGCCCTGCGACTGTCCGGCATTCTGACCGGCCCCGTGGAACAACTCGTGGTGGTCGGTGCGGACGTGGTCGGGCCGGGGGCAGGGCCGGACGCGGCCGCCCCCGAGCAACCCGCCGCACTGCTCGACGCGGTGCGCCGACGCGGGAGCGGGCTCGTCGCATCCGTCACCGAGGTTCAGGCGCAGGCCTTCGCCGACGCCGGCTTCGAACTGTTCCGCGGCCGGGTCGCACACCAGGGTCTGCCGACGGCCTACCTCTGCCGTGACTTCGTCTGCCGCCTGCCCGTCACCGATCCCGCCGACCTGCCGATGGCCTGACCCGGACGGAGGCTGGTCGGCCCAGTGGCCGCACCGGGAACAGAATGGACAGATGGGCATACAGATCAAGCGGGTCTACGACGAACTTTCCGCGAGCGACGGGACCCGGGTGCTGGTCGACCGTCTGTGGCCGCGCGGAGTCTCGAAGGAGGAAGCCCGGCTCGACGCCTGGCTCAAGCAGATCGCGCCCAGCCCGGAGCTGCGCCGGTGGTGGAACCACGACCGGGCCCTTCTGGATGAGTTCGCGGTGCGCTACCGGGCCGAACTCGACACCGCACCCGAGACGACGGCGGCCGTGCAGGAACTCCGCACGCTCATCGCCCGGGACGAGGAGAAGCAGACGACAACCACGCTGCTCTACGGCGCTCGGGACCCGATGGTGAACCACGCCAGGATCCTGGCCGAGTATGTGATTGACAGGGCCTGACCCGTTCGCCTGACCCGATACCTGAGCGGAAATCGCGCCGGCCGTCGGGCCTCCGAAGTAACTTCAAGCCGGTAACCTCAAGCCGGTAACCTCACGCCAGCCGACCCCATCGGTCGGCGCCGACGACCGAACGGACTCCGGCGATGGTTCCCGAAATCAACATCTGGGCCGTACTCCTGGCCACCGCGTCCAGCATGGTCGTCGGCGCGATCGGGTACTCGCGCCAGGCGTTCGGTACCTCCTGGATGAGCCGTCGGCCACGACGAGGAAAGCATGCGCACGGGCTCGACCGCGATCACCGGGCGGTCCCGTCACCGCGGCGAGCGGGGGACGCAGAAGACGTAGAATAAGAGCGGCGCCACCGCGTTCCGCCGGCTGCTCCGCTCCGGTTTCTGGACCGGTCGTTACTGTCCGGCATCAACGGACGCACTCTCCCCGGCACTGCGTGTGGTTGCCTCGTGAATGAGTGTTCCCAATTCTTCTCGAGGAGGACCATGGCCACGTTCGATCGCCCGGAAACCGAGCGTCGCTCCTCGAACGAACCGGCAGACAACCTGCCCGTGCTGACGCTGAGCCAGGAACCCGAGCTCGTGCTGCTCTCACCCGACCCGCGCACCCGCCGTTTCGACCGTGATGACGTGGTAGTGCGCAAGGGCGAGATCAACCTGATCAACGGCCACTTCACCCCCCACGAGTCGATGGTCAAGGACCTCCTCGCGGTCCGCGACGCGCTCGAACGGGCCGGCATCGACTTCCTGCTCGTGCGCGGCGACGGGGACCGCCCGGTGATCGCGGTCGACCGCAAACGCCGCAAGAACCTCACCCGCATCCTTGCGGAGGCTTTCGCGAACGAGCCCTTCTACGCCAAGCCCCTCGACGGGAATCTGACCCCGGCCCTGTTACTGGCGGACGGCGCCCTGACGACGCTGCGCAAGTCATCCGTCTTCCGGGTCTACCGCCCGCGCATCGAGCCGATCGGCCGCCTGCGCTACGGCGCCGAGACAGCCTTTCAGTTCGAGCTCTGGCACTTCGGCGATGATGAGATCGTCGCGCCCGTCGAGAACTCGCTGATGCGGGCACGTCTGCCGCGTGCGGAGGCCCGCGAGACCACAATCGATCTCTTCGGGCGCAGCTGGCGCACCCTGCAACACATGTTCGACGACCTGGCCAGCGACGTCAGTTTCGACATCGACATGGTCTTCTCCTGGGTCGACGGCTCGTCCAGTGATTTTCAGCGAGAACGGGCCAAGCGCATGCAGGCCTATGTCGTCGGCGACGGCGACGATTCGGATGCCCGTTTCCGCCAGATCGATGAGCTCAAGTACGCCCTCCGCAGCGTCTACATGTTCGCGCCCTGGGTGCGCCGCATCTTCATCGCCACGGATTCGCCGGCTCCGGTGTGGCTGGCGGAGCACCCGCGCGTCACCATCATGCGCAGCGAGGATTTCTTCCCTGACCTGAGTGTTCTGCCCACGCACAACTCGCACGCCGTTGAGAGCCAGCTGCACCGCATCCCCGGACTGGCCGAGCATTTCCTCTATTCCAACGACGACATGTTCTTCGGCCGCCCTGTCGGACCGGAACTGTTCTTCTCTCCGGGCGGCGTGACCAAGTTCATCGAGGCATCCACCCGGATCGGCCTCGGCGAGAACAACACCAGCCGCAGCGGCTTCGAGAACGGCGCCCGGGTCAACCGCGCCCTGCTGCGCGATCGGTTCGGCAAGGTCACCACGCGGCACCTCGAGCACACTGCGGCTCCGCTCCGCAGGAGTGTGATGCAGGAACTCGAAGCGGAGTTCCCCGGCGATTTCGCCCGCACCGCGGCCAGCCAGTTCCGCTCAGCGACTGATATCTCGGTCACGAACTCGCTGTACCACTACTACGCGCTGATGACCGGGCGGGCGGTCGAGCAGACCCAGGCGCGCTCGCTGTACATCGAAACCACGCTGAAGCTGGCACTGCGTCAGATGAACGCCCTGCGCAAGCGCCGCGACCAGGACATGTTCTGCCTGAACGACGGCAGCAACCCGGAGATCTCCGACGAGGTTCGCCGCGCGGCCGTGACCGACTTCCTCGAACGTTACTTCCCGATAGTCGCCCCGTGGGAACGCGAGAACCAGCTCGTTCCCGGCCAGGCCGGGCACACGCCGCCGTCTAGTGCAGAACCGGGATCGGTGTGGTCATCGGGGGTTCGCGGAACGTTGGCAGAGTACCCGCGGGCATGATCCGGATGTTGTCGCCGGCGAGCCGTCGCGCACTTTCCGTCGCGTCGACGTAGTCCAGCGCCGGGTAGTCACCCAGCGGAACGACCGAGTGCAGCACCGTGTCAGCGAACACATGCACGAGGTTGAAGGTGCGTGCCCCGTCGCGGCCGCGCGTGCCGCCGACCGGAACATTCAGGTCCTGGGTGTAGCAGGTGGCCGATGCCACCGACACTGGAACGCCCGCGAACGTCGCGGTCGAGGAGTAGTGCAGGTGCCCGGCGAGGATGCTGCGCACATCCGAGCCGCGCAACACCTGTGCAAGACGGGCCTGGCCGCGCAACTCGACCGACACGGCCAGGTCGAGCACGCTCGGCACGGGCGGGTGGTGCATGGCCAGAATGGTGCCGTCCGGCGCCGGAACGCTCAGCTGGCCGGCCAGCCAGCGCAGTTGGTCGTCGGTCACGGCGCCGTGGTGGTGGCCGGGAACGGAGGTGTCGAGCGTGATCAGGCGCAGGCCGCCGATGTAGTCGACGTGGTCGATCGGCTCGGTGGTCGCCGGCTCGTTCAGCAGCGTGCTGCGGAACGCCGCCCGATCGTCGTGGTTGCCCATCACCCAGAAGACGCGGGCACCGAGCCGCGCCGCGGCCGGCTCGACGATCCGTTGAGCGGCCCGGTAGGCATCCGGTTCGCCCTTGTCGGCCAGGTCGCCCGTGATGATGATGGCGTCGGGTCGGCCGGAGGAGGCTTCGACCTCCGCGAACAGCTGCGCGAGATGGGCGGTGCTGTCGACCTGGTCGTACAGGCGCCCGCCGTTCGCAAGCAGGTGGGTGTCGCTGAGGTGGAGTAGAAAATGATCCGGCTTGGGGTATTCGGCCGTTCGAATGTTCACGGAGCATCCATTCGTTGGGGCTAAGAGCTCTTCGAAGAGTTGGCTGACTCTACTCTGATTATTTGAGCAGCATGAGCTGAACCTTAGGTGAATGCCAGGCGAACACAGTGAAGAGCCCGGGTGTTTCGCCTCCGGGCCCGTCGTCACCGCGAGATCAGGACGTGGTCTCCTTCGTACCCTCTCGAGCCTGCAACGGCTGCTCGGCCGAGGTGGCTCACCGAGGGATGGGTCAGGCCCGAGGTCCGAACGGAGTCAACCGCGCCGCCGCGTGCGAAGCTAGAGCGTGCGCACCTCTTCGTCGATCAGCCCCGTTCGCTACCTGGTGGGGGCGTTCGTCGCAATCATCCTGTTCGCCGGGCTCTACCTCTACTTCGTGCGCACCCTCTCCGGCCAGACCATGGACCAGCTCGCCTTCGACGGCGCGGAGTTCGGACGCCGCAGCGTCACCCCGCTCGCGCAGGAGTTGCTGGATGCCGTTCCGCTGGTCTCCGTCATCGCCGGACTGCTGCTCACCGGGGTCGTGACCGTCGTTCGGCGCAACGGCAGGACCCTGATCGTGGCCTGTGGGGTAGCGCTGGCCGCCGTGTTGAGCACTCAGCTGCTGAAGATCATGCTCCTGACCCGGCCGGACCTCGGGGTGGAGGGCTACGACGGCAACTCGTTCCCCTCGGGACATACAACGGTGGCGGCGGCATCCGCTCTCGCCGTCTTCCTGGTCGCGAGTCCACGTGCCCGCGGCCTCGCCGCCCTCGGCGGTTCCGGCTTCGCCATCCTGGCCGGGGTCGCCACGCTGGCGAACGGCTGGCATCGGCCCAGCGATGTCATCGCGGCTCTGCTCGTCGTGGCGGTCTGGGGTTGCGTGGCCGGTCTGGTGCTGACCCGCGGCCCGTGGTCGATGGGCGGTGCACCGCGCGGCGGGACGAACGCCCGCCCGCCCAGAGTCGACCGCCTGCAGCTGCGCATCCTGATCCCGTTCGCCGCGGTCGCGGTCGCCGCGTTCCTGGTCACGTACTTCCGTGCGTTCGGCGATACCCCGGGAACCCTCATCGCGTACATCGGCGGCGTCACCGCGATCGTTGCCGCGGGGCTCGGGATCGGGCTCACGGGCATCCGTCTGTTCGCCCCGCTGCCCTGATCTGACGGCATTTACGGGGGTGTGCCGGGCCGTGCCCACGTGTAACACTGGGGCTATGCCCGTCACTCTTAGAGCGCTCCAGACCGTGGTCCCCCCGACAGTACTGATCCAGGATCAGGTGCGCGACATCTTCGCCGCCCAGCCGGGACTCAGCCGCCTGGCCCAGCGCCTGGTGACCGCGTCGTTCAACCTGTCCGGGATCGACACCCGGCACACCGTCATTGACGAGCTCACCCTCGACGGGGCGTCGTCCGATCCCCAGTTCTTCGACGCCGCCACGCAGGAGCTGCTCAAGCCGAGCACCCGGGTGCGCAACGAGCTCTACATTGTGGAGGCGACGAAGCTGTTCGTCGAGGCCGGGCGGCGGGCCCTCGAGGCGTGCCCCGGCATCGAGGCCTCGGACATCACGCATGTGGTTACCGTGTCGTGCACCGGGTTCTACGCTCCGGGACCCGACTACATGCTCGTGCGCGAGCTGGGCCTGAACCCCGCGACCCAGCGCTACCACCTCGGCTTCATGGGCTGCTACGCGTCGATGCCCGCCCTGCGCACGGCGAAGCAGTTCGTCGACGCCGACCCGAACGCCGTCGTGCTCGTCGTCAGCGCCGAGCTGTGTTCGCTGCACCTGCGCGCCTCGGACGACCCGGACACGATCGTCGCCTCCTCGCTGTTCTCGGATGGAGCTGCGGCTGGGATCGTCAGCTCCCGCGCCCCCGCGGCGGGCGAGAAGGCCCTCAACCTCGACCTGTTCGAGACCGTGATCACGCCTATCGGCGAGGGGGACATGGCCTGGAAGATCGGCGACGAAGGGTTCGAGATGATCCTCAGCACCTACGTGCCGCACATCATCGACCAGCACATCGAGGGGGCGCTGGCACCCCTCTTCGCGCGGGACGTCGCGCTCAGCGCAGTGTTGGCGCCGGCGCTTGTGCCTTCCAGGGTGCCGTCGCTCCTGCCTGCCGGGGTGCCGGAGGGTGTCTCGGCCGGGTCGGTCGCAACCCTGGTCGCACCGGTTGACGTCGCGCCGGTCACCACACCGGCCACCGCGATCGCGCACTGGGCGATCCACCCGGGCGGGCGCAGCATCCTGGACAAGACCGAGGCGAAGCTCGGGCTGAGCGAGGCGCAGCTCGTGCCCTCGCGGGAGACTCTCCGCACCTACGGCAACATGAGCAGCGCGACGATCCTGTTCGTGCTCAAGGCCATCCTCGACTCCCCGGCCACGGATGACGGCGAGCGGGTCTGCGCGATGGCGTTCGGCCCGGGGCTCACGGTCGAATCCGGGCTGATGACCGTCACCGCCGGGTAGCGGAAGTGGGCATCCCGTCGATGCATTTCCCTTCGGCGCGCCGATCGTCGCGGAGTCGTCCCTTCCTGGGCGTCTCGTCGCTGCGCGTTCCGTCGCTGCGCCGGCGCGCGAGTGACGCCGTCGAGCTCATGGACGACCCCGACTGCGACCCCGACAAACTCGCCAGCACCTACGCGAACTTCCGGTTTGTGAACGCCGTGGTGTCGGGGTGGCGCGGGATGTACCGCCGCGATATCCGGCCATTGCTGTCGAGCACTCGGGAGAGCACCCTGCTCGATGTCGGCTGCGGCGGCGGCGACGTGGCGCGGGCGCTGGCCCGCTGGGCCGCCCGGGACGGCCTGCGCCTGCGCATCACGGCCGTTGACCCGGATGCCCGCGCGCACGCCTACGCGACGAGCCTGCCCCCACTGCCCGGACTGACGTTTCGGCGGGCGCTCAGTTCCGATCTCGTCGCAGAAAGGTGCCGGTTCGACATCGTCGTCTCCAACCATGTGCTGCACCACCTCACCGGCGAACAGCTCGGCGGACTGCTCGCCGACTCGGAACGGCTCGCCGCGCACCGGGTGCTGCACGCCGACATCGAACGCAGCCGGTTCGCGTACCTCGGCTTCGGGCTCGGCACCTGGCCGCTCTTTCGCCGGTCGTTCATCCGCGACGACGGGCTCACCTCCATTCGCCGCAGTTTTACGGCGGCCGAGCTGCGCGAGGTGGTGCCGCCCGGGTGGCAGGTGACGCGGGAACATCCGTCGCGCCTTGTGCTGCGCCGGGTGGTGCCGGCCGGACCGGCGTCTGCCGGGCTCGCGTCGGCTGTGTCGGCGTCTGTGTCGGCTGGGTCGGCGTTGGCTGGGTCGGTTCTTGCTGACACGGTGCCTGCTGGGTCGGTTCTTGCTGACACGGTGCCTGCTGGGTCGGTTCTTGCTGAGTCGGTGCCTGCGAGCGTGTCCTTTCCGGTCAGGAGTGACCGGCGCAACGGGCACTCTCGACCGGAAAGGGAACCTGAACGCGTGCACGTGCACGAGCGGGGGCAGGCGAACGCCAGCGGGGCACGGGTTCGGGACGTGATCGTGGTCGGCGGGGGACCGGTGGGCATCCTGCTCGCCGGACTGCTGGCGGTGCGCGGTGTCGACGTGGAGGTGATCGAGCAGCGAGGCAAGCCGTCGCTGCGATCCCGGGCCATCGGCATCCACCCGCCGTCGTTGCGGGCACTGGAGCAGCTGGGTGTGGCGGAGGAGGTGCTCGCCCGGGCGGTGCGCATCCGCGGCGGTGTGGTGCGCTCGGACGGGCGCACGCTGGGCCGGCTGGCGTTCACCGAAACCGTCGACCGGATGCAGAGCGTGATCTCTCTGCCGCAGTTCGAGACCGAGGCCGTGCTGCGCGCGCGCTTCGCCGAACTCGCGCCCGGCCGGCTGCGCGGCGGCGTAACGGTGACCGGGGTGTCCGAGCGCGGTGATCGGGTCGCGGTCGAGACGGCTAAGACAGTCGAGACGGCGAAGCCAGGCGGGACGCACGGGACGGTCGAGGGGATCGGGACGAGCGGGACGGGCGAGGGGGGCGTGCCTGCCGGCGAGACTCTCGAGGCTCGCTACGTGGTCGCCGCCGACGGCGCCCGCAGTCTCGTGCGCGACCTACTCGGCATCCGCTGCACCGCGCGCACCGGCGGCGAGACGTATCTGATGAGCGACTACCCCGACACGGGGGAGCATCCCGGGGAGGCCGTGCTCTTCTTCGAGCGGGGTGGTGTGGTCGAGTCGTTCCCGTTGCCGGGAGGCCGACGCCGCTGGGTGGCCATGACCCCGACCCTGCAGACCGATGCGACGTCCGACGACCTGGCTGCGCTCATCCGTGCCCGCACCGGCACGCAGCTGCCTCCGACGACCGCGGCGGCCAGCGCCTTCTCGGTGCAGCAGCGCCTCGCCACGAGACTTGTAGCGGGACGGGTCGTGCTCATCGGCGACGCGGCGCACCAGATCAGCCCGATCGGCGGGCAGGGCATGAACCTCGGGTGGCTCGACGCGCTGCAACTGGCCCCGGCGCTGGAGCGGGCGCTGCGGGATCCGGAGGCCGCTTCAGGCGTGCTCGGGGATTACGACCGCCGCCGCCGGCGCAGCGCTCGGATGGCCGCCCGGCAGGCCGACTTCAACATGGCGATGGGCGGACCCGTGCAGGGGCTTCGCCTGCGCGCGCGGAACGGCCTCGTGCGCGCCCTCGCGGCGCCGCCCGCCAGCGCCGTGCTCGCCCGCGCCTTCACCATGCGCTGGCTGTAGCTCGCCGCCGCCGCCGGCGCGCCCGCTCGACTCGATCGGCCCGGTGCGCTGGGGCTAACTCAGGAGAAACGTGCGGATGGTGTGGCCGACTCGCAGAACTCCGCGCAAACATGCGAAAATCTGCGGGGGCGCGGCCGCCGCTCGCCGGAATCTCCTGAGTTGGCCACGACGTGTGCGCGGCTGATGCTGCTGCTGCTGCCCGATTCGGGGTGCAGGTCGGTCCGTGCGCACAACTCCTCCAATTCGGCGGAGCTGCGGCACGGATGCCCGGGCCGCCTGGGCGGTTCCGGGCACGCACCGGAATTGGTGAGTTATGCACCGGGGCGACGGATGACCCGGGCCGGCCGGGTGATGCGGGCTGGGCGGGGCTGGCCCGGTCGGGCAGGTCGTTGGGGCTAACTCAGGAGAAACGAGCGCACGGTGCGGCTGGCCCGCAGAATCATGCGGAACTTCGCGGGGCTGGGACCGCTGCTCGTGGAATCTCCTGAGTTAGCCACGGAATGGACGGCTCAGCTGGGTGTGCACGGCGAGCCGGGCCGGCCGACGGGCCGGGCCGCGGCTAGCCGACGCGGGCCGGCGCCGGCGGGGTCCGGAGGCCGCGCACTGCAACGTCGCCGACGACCGCGGGGATGATCGGGGTGGAGGTGACCTGACCGGTGACCGGATCGGGTTCCAGGCCGAGCACGGTGCCCAGCACGGAAACCGCCGCCGCCGCCGACCAGGCCTGCGGGCGGCAGGCGGCCGGGTAGGGAACCGCGGCGGCAACCAGGGAGGACGCGTCGCCCGAGTGCAGTTCCGGCATGCGGTAGTCGAATGATTCGGCCGCCGCAAGCAGCCCCTCGATCAGGATGCCGGCCTCGGCACCGAAACCGGCGCGCCCCAGGCCGGCGATCGCGATCGCGGTGTCGTGGGTCCACACCGAACCGCCGTGGTAGCTCAGCGGCCAGTAGCCGACGGAGTCCGTCGACATCGTGCGGAGACCGTAGCCGGAGTTCAACTCCGGGGACACGAGCCGGGCGGCCACGAGGGCGGACTCCTCCGCGGAGAGCAGCCCGGTTCCGAGCAGGTGGCCGATGTTGCTGGTCACGGTGTCGACCGGGCGCTTGAAAGCGTCGAGGGCGACGGCCGGGTAGCGGCCGGCGGGCGCGTCGATCCAGAACGAGTCCCGGAACCGGGTCTGGAGCGCGGCCGCCCGGGCGCGCCAGGCGTCGCCGCCGGCCCTGCCGAAGGCGTCGAGCAGTTCGGCGCCGCCGATATAGGCCTCGTAGGCGTAGGCCTGCACCTCGCAGAGGGCAATCGGTCCATCGGCGAGGCTGCCGTCGCGCCACTGGATCGAGTCGCCGGAGTCCTTCCAGCCCTGGTTCGCGAGGCCGTGGCCGGTGATGTCGACGTATTCGAGGAACCCGTCGCCGTCGCTGTCGCCGAAGTCGCGCATCCAGCCGAGGGCCGCTTCGAGGGCAGGCAGCAGAGCCTCGACCTCTTCGGTGGCCAAACCCCAGCGGTAGGCGTCGCGCAGCAGGCAGATCCAGAGCGGGGTGGCGTCGACGGTGCCGTAGTACAGCGGCGGCAGCGACAGGCTCTCGCCGGGCATCGAGTACACATCGGGGCGCAGTTCGTGCATGATCTTGCCGGGCTGCTCCGCGGTCTCGGTGTCGCTCTTGGTGCCCTGCAGCTGCGCGAGCAGGCGCAGCGTGGAGCCCGCGATCTCGGTGCCGAGCGGCAGCAGGAAGCGCGCCGCCCACAGGGAATCCCGGCCGAACAGGGTGAAGAACCAGGGGGCGCCGGCGGCCAGGAACGGCTCGGCCGAACTCGTCGTGGTGGCCATCCGCAGACCGGTCAGGTCGTCGAGCGCACGTGCCACCCAGCGTCCGAGGCGCGCATCGCCGGAGCGCACCGACACCCCGGACCACTCCGGCAGCCCCGATGCGGCCTGCACCACGGTGGCCGCGTGCGCGATCTCGACGGTCCACTCCACGGTGACGCTGCTTTTCGCGGGCACGGTGACCGACCAGGTGCCGGTGACCTCGGTGTCAGCCTCGGCGGTCGAGCCGGCCAGCACCCCGTCGTCGCTCACCCCGACCAGCGCCGCCACGGTGTCGGTCGACAGACGGATGCCCCCGCTCGCCTCCGTCACAACGACATCCGGTGCCGCGGGCAGGTCCACGCCCCCGAAAGCGTCGCGCTCGGCGGCCCCCGCGAGGCCGGCCTTCACGGTCTGCATATCGGCGAAATCGGGCGTCAGGCGCACGGACACGGTCGTGTCGACAGCCTGCTCGAGTCCCGAGATGATCTCGATCCGTTCGGTCAGGCGCCCCGCGGTGACCGTGCGGGTGACTTCGAGCCGCAGCCGGGGGTCGGCGGTGCGGTCGTCGAGGTGGCGGAGCAGCGACGTGAAGGTGACCTCTCCCGCGCCGCGCTGGGCGTGTCCGATCGCTTCGCCGGTCCGGCCGCCGATCAGCAGGGACCAGCCGGAGAGGATCCGGGTGTCCGCGTGATACAAGCCGTGGATGGGTTTGTCGGTCTGGCCGTCGGACCGCGACCACGCCTGGGTCGGGGCCGCCAGAACGATGGCGGAGTCATGGAGCAGAGGCTGGACGGGGTGAGAGAACATGAGCGAGGTACGACTCCAGAGGGGGTTGTGGTGCGGATCTGCAGAAGGAACAGAAGGAACAGAGGGAACAGAAGTAGAGAAGGAACGGAAGGAAGAGGGTGGAGAGAAGGACTACTCCTTCACCGCCCCATCGGTGGTGTTCATGATGCGTTTCTGGAAGATGAAGAACATCACCGCGACCGGGATGGTCATGATCGCCGCCGCGGCCAGCTTGAGTGGGTATTGCGTGCCCTGGCTGAGCTGCCCGGAGGCCAGTGACGCCACGCCCTTGGTCAGCGTCGTCAGCTCGGGGGACTGCGTGGCCACGATGAAGTGGGACAGCTCGTTCCAGGACCCTTGGAACGACAGGATGATGATGGTCACCAGTGCCGGCCGGGCCATCGGAAGAACGATCGACCAGAAAACCCGGAAGGTGCCGGCACCGTCGATGCGGGCCTGCTCCTCCACACTCGCCGGAATCGACTCGAAGAAGTTCTTCATGATGAAGACGCCCGCGGCATCCGTGAGCAGCGGCACGATCATTGCAACGTAGGTGTCGTAGATGCCGAGCTGGTTGATCACCAGGAACTTCGGGATCAGGAGCACGACCCCGGGCACGCTCATCACGGCGATGAGCAGCGCGAAGATCACGGTGCGGCCCCGGAAGTGCAACCGCGCGAGGGCGTAACCGGCCAGGGAATTGAAGAAGACGCGGCCGAGGGTGACGAAGACGGTGACGATGGCGGAGTTCTGGAACCAGACCGGGAAGTCCGAGTTGAGGAACAACCTCTCGTACGCGGCCGTGGACCAGGTCTGCGGCAGCAGCGACATGGGATTGCTGGCGGCATCGCCATCCGTTTTGAAGGAGGTGGCGACCTGAATCAGAAACGGGGCGATGTAGATCATCGCGAGCACGATCAGGATCGCGTAAAGCAGCGATCGGCCGGCGATCGCGCGGGTCGGCAACTGTTCCCGGCCCAGGGCGCGCAGGCGTCGGGAGGGAGAGACGGTGCGCTCGCGGGTTCTCACCGTGGTGCTCATTTCGAACCTCCGGATGTCGGGGTCTGCAGATACGGACGCATCCGCCGGGCGGAGACCTGGCGTTCGGCCAGCAGAGCGCGCTGGAACAGGGTGAAGGCCACGATGATCACGAACAGGATGAAAGCGATCGCGGCGCCCTGGCCCCAGGCCTGATTGGTGAAGGCGGCCTGATAGGAGAGATAGGCCGGAGTGAGCGTGGTCTTGCCTGGTCCACCCTGCGTGCCGGTATAGATCTGGTCGAAGACCTGCCAGGCACCGATCAGGCCGAGGGTGAGTACGGTGAAGAGGGTCGGTCGCAGCTGGGGCAGGGTGACCCGCCAGAACCGCTGCCAGCCGTTGGCGCCGTCCATCATGGCGGCCTCGACGACGTCGCCGCTGAGGTTCTGCAACGCGGCGATGAACAGCAACATGAACGTGCCGCTGGTGGTGAACACGGCCATCAAGATGAAGGCGCTCATGGCCACGGATGGCCCGGCGAGCCACTCCCAGAAAGAGATTCCGAGGAACGTGTTGCCGGTGAGCGCGGCCGGGCCGGTCTCGACGCCGAACGCTCCGAGGATGTTGTGCAGCACGCCGCTGGGGTCGTTGAACCAGTTCGGTCCGTTGACGCCGATGAACGCCAGCAGTTTGTTGACGGCGCCGCTGGCGCTGAACAGGAACAGCCAGAGCACCGTGATGGCCACCGAGCTGGTCACCGACGGGAAGTAGAACGCGGTGCGGAAGAAGCCGCGGCCGCGCAGGATCTGCCGGTTGACCAGCACGGCCAGCAGCAGCGACAGCATGGTCTGGGTCGGCACGACCAGGAGGACGTACCAGGCGTTGTTACGCAGCGCCGTGCCGAAGTCCTGTTCGGCCAGGCCGCCGCCGCCGACCAGGGCGGAGTAGTTGTCGAGGCCCACGAACGACACTGTGCCGCTGAAGGGGCTGCCGCGGCCGTTCCAGTCGGAGAAGCTGACCCAGAGGGCCATCAGCACCGGGATGACCAGGAACAAGCCGAGCAGGATGATCATCGGGGCGGTGAAGAGCCACCCCGAGGCGGTCTCGCCGCCCCGGATATTCGAGCGGCGAGCCGTGCGTGCAGGCGTCGACATGGTGGACTACTTCAGCAGTGCTTCGAGGTTCTTCTGCACGGAATCGAGAATCGCTTGCGCGTCCCCGGTCTTCAGCGACTCGAGCTGGGCGTTCAGGTCGCTCGTGACATCCGCGGCGCCCTGCACGTTGGGCACGCCCTTGGCGTAGTCGGCGCCGTCGAGGAAGGCCACCAGGGTGGGGTTGGCGCTCTTCCAGTCTTCGGCGGCCGACTTGATCGAGGGCATCGGGCCGAATTCTTCCGAGAAGGTGAGCTGGGCATTCTTGCTGGTGAGCTGTTCGACGAGCTCGAGCGCGCCGGCCTGGTTGGGGCTGTCGGCGGCGATGCCCCAGCAGTTGGTGAACTGCAGGGTGCCCTGGCCCTCCGGGCCTGCAGGCAGCTCGGCGACCGTGTAGTTGACGTCGGGGAAGTCGCTCTTCATCGCGCCTGTGATCCAGTTGCCCTCGATGGTCATGGCCGAGAGCTGCTTGCCGAACGCCTCGCCACCCCAGCCGGCACCGATTTCGCTGGCGTAGCTCATCACCCCGTCGTTCAGGAGGGTCTGCGCGTATTCGAGGCCCGCGACGTTCTCCGCGCTATTCGCGGTGACCTCGGTGTTGTCTTCGCTCATCAGGCTGCCGCCGGCCTGGGCCATGAACGCGCCCAGACGGGCGTATTCGCCGCCGAGGGCGAGTCCGACCTGGCTGTCGGTCGTGAGCGTCTTGCTGACGGCCGCGAGCTCGTCCCAAGTGGTGGGGATGTCGGCATCCGTCAGCCCGGCCTGAGCCCAGAGGTCGTCGTTGATGATCAGACCCAGGGTCGAGAAGTCCTTCGGCGCGCAGTAGAAGTCGCCCTCGTACGTGAAGGAACTGACCAGGCTCGGGTAGAAGTCGTCCTTGTTGGCCAGATCGTCGCCGTAGGCCAGGAGCGAGCCGTTCGAGGCATAGCCGGCGAGCGCATCCGTCGACAGGTAGAAGACGTCGGCGGGCTTCTGTGCCGCGAAGCCCTGGGCGAGCTGCTGGTTGAGGTCGCTGGCGACGCTGACCTTGGCGTCGGTGCCAGAGGTCTCGGACCAGGCGGCCACGGCGGCGTTGACGGAGGCGGTCTCGGCGTCGCCGCTGGAACCGATCAGAATGTTGAGCCCCTGGGTGGAATCGCTCGTGAGCTCTCCGCCCGAATCGGCAGTGTCGCCGCCGAAGCCGGATCCGGAACCGCACGCGCTGAGGGTGAGGGCGCCGGCCACGGCGAGCCCGGTTCCGATCAGCCAGCGGGAGTTGCGTCGTTGCATCTTGTTTCTCCTTGAGTCGCGCATCGATGCGCGTTTGCTTGTGTAAAGGTCACGATAGCTGAATTCATTTGATCGATCAAACTTTTTTTTGATCGATCTAATCACCGTGTTTCCGCGATCCGTCGAGACGCGGTATTCTGTGCAGAACAATATTTGATCGTTCAATTCACGGGGGCAGGCGCGTCCGGCAAGGGCGTGGGGCAGGAGCGGCGATGGGTGGGTTCCCCACGGTGACGGATGTCGCGCTCGCGGCCGGCGTCTCCCGGCAGACCGTCTCGAATGTGATGAATTCGCCCGGCATCGTGCGCACCGACACCCGCCAGCGGGTCGAGGCTGCCATCGCCGAACTCGGGTACCGGCCGCACGCCTCCGCCCGCCGGCTGCGCACGCGGCGCAGCTCGACCATCGGCATCCGGCTGGACCCGATGATCGACGGCATCTCCGGTTCGGTGCTCGACCGGTTTCTGCACGCCGTGACCGAGCAGGCCGACGCCCAGGGGCTGCGGGTGCTGCTGTTCACGGCCACGAGCCCCGAAGACGAGATCATCCAGTTCCGGCGCCTGAACGACGGCGCGGATGTCGATGGTTTCGTGCTCACGTCGACGTTCGCCGGCGACCCACGCACCCGATGGCTGATCGAGAACGGCATCTCCTTCGTCACCTTCGGGCGGCCGTGGGGAGTCGACGATATGAACGACCCGCAGCACCTGTGGGTGGATGTGGATGGCTGGTCCGGCCTGCACGCCACCACGCGGACACAGCAGGAGACCGGAGCCCGGCGCATCGCCTACATCGGCTGGCCCAGCCCGTCGGGCACCGGCGACGACCGCCGACGAGGCTGGTACGACGCGATGATCGAACGCGGCGACGTTTCGGAGCGGGACTTGGCCGTGCTGGAGATCGTCACCACTGACGGCGTCAGCCAGGGCACCGCGGCCATGCAGCAGTTGCGGCAGAACGCCGGCCAGATCGATGCCGTGCTCTGCGCGAGCGACTCGCTCGCCCTCGGGGCGATGATCGCGAACCCCGAGCGTGTGCCGGTCACCGGCTACGACAACACCCCCATCGCCGCCGCGATCGGGCTTTCCAGCGTCGACCAAGCAGTGGACGAGGTGGCCGCCGGAGTGCTCGAACTACTCACCGGCGAGTTCGGCGGCAAGGTGCACGGAGCCCCCGAGTCGGCCGAACCCCGGCACCGGATGGTCACGCCCCGGCTGGTCGTGCGCGAGTTCGCCGCTATCCCGATGGACGTGCCGCGGTAGCCGCTAGCATGGCGCCATGACTCTCCCCGAGGTTGTCGGACTCCCTGTTTCTATCGGTGTCCCCGTCCCTCTCGCTTTCGCCCTGCCCGACGCGTGGAACCTCGCCGGTCGTACGGCCCTGGTCACCGGGGCCGGCAGCGCCTCCGGGATCGGATTCGCCGCGGCACGGATGCTGGGTGAGCTCGGTGCACACGTCGTGCTCACCGCCACGACCGAACGCGTGCATGAGCGAGCGGCCGAGCTGACGGAACGGGGCATCGCGGCATCCGGCATCGTCTGCACCCTCCACGCCGAGGTCGGCGCGCTGGTGCTCGCCGACTCCCTCGCGACCGCCGGGCTGGCGCCCACGATTCTGGTGAACAACGCGGGCATGGTCGCGGTCGGCGACGCCGAGATGCTGCACGGCGACGTGAGCACCACGTTGCCGGACGAGTGGGACCGCGGCCTCGCGATCAACCTATCGACCGCCTTCCACGCCACGCGCACCGTGATCGGCTTCATGCACGCGGCGGCCTGGGGGCGCATCGTCACAGTGTCCAGCGTGTCAGGGCCGGTGATGGCGTCGCGCGGGGACCTGACGTATGCGGCCGCGAAGGCTGGTCTGGCCGGGCTCACCCGGGCGCTCGCCGTGGATGAGGCCTGGCTCGGCATCACCGCCAACGCGGTCGCACCGGGCTGGATCGAGACCGGGTCGCAGCTGGAGAGCGAGGCAGTCGAGGGCGCGCTCGTGCCCGTCGGGCGCAGCGGCACGGCTGCCGAGGTGGCCTCCGTGATCGCCTGGCTGGCCTCGCCCGGCGCGTCATACGTCACCGGCCAGACGATCGTCGTCGACGGCGGTAACAGCGTGGCGGAGGAGCGCCGGTAGCGGCGGCCGGTCCGGTAGACGGTGCGGCAGCCGGTCCGGCAGCCGGTGCAGTTGAATAGACGGGTGACTTCTGCACTGATCGACCGGCTTCGCGCCGACCTCGCCGCCGCCAACTTCTCGGTCTCGGCCCTCACCGGCCTGTGGGGATCGAAGCGGATGCCGCGTTGCGCCGCAACCAGCGGGTCCCGGCGCTGCGGCGGCTGGACGGTCTCC
The DNA here is from genome assembly GCF_002929635.1 of Cryobacterium sp. M25. Lineage (NCBI taxonomy): Bacteria > Bacillati > Actinomycetota > Actinomycetes > Micrococcales > Microbacteriaceae > Cryobacterium > Cryobacterium sp. M25. The sequence continues at coordinate 24,684 of NZ_PJJU01000032.1, forward strand.
GGGAGAGGCTCGGGCACGCCGAACCCTGTGCCACACTGGCTCGCCTGTTCGTGCTCGGCCTGCCCGTCGACCGTGCGGATCTCGATGCCGCCCTCCCCGCGCTGGGTGCCGCCGGGGCCGAGAAGCTCGGCCTCGCGGTATCCGTCGACGCCGGTGTCGACGCCGATGTCCTTCCGAGTGTCGGCCCTGTTGCATCCGGTGCATCCGTTGCGGCCGGCACCCTCCGCCCGCTCCTCGAACTGCGGCCCTACAGCTTTGTCGACGCGCATGGCGCCGGAAGCTGGTGGATCGTGTCCGACCCGGGAGAGCTCGCACTCGGCCACCCGCTCGGCGAAAGCCATGTGCTCGGGGTGGGTGGGGCATCCCTCACGTTGACCGGGCTACTGATCCCGACCCCGGTGGCCAGCGCCCTCGACCTGGGCACCGGATGCGGAATCCAGGCCATGCACGCGTCCCGGCACGCCGACCGGGTGGTAGCCACCGACATCTCGGTGCGAGCCCTGGAGCTTGCCGCGCTCAACGCGGAGCTGAACGAGATCGGGAATATCGAGTTTCGCCTCGGGAGCCTGTTCGAACCGGTCGCGGGGGAGCGCTTCGACCACATCATCTCCAACCCTCCGTTCGTGATCACCCCGCGTGTGCCGGGTGTGCCGGCCTACGAATACCGCGACGGCGGCCTGGTCGGCGACGCGCTCGTCGAGGCGGTCGTGCGCGGCGCTGCCGAACATCTCACCCCCGGCGGCGTCGCCCAGCTGCTCGGGAACTGGGAGTACCACGCCGGCCAGGATGCCTTCGAGCGTCTGGCCGCCTGGCTCGCCGCCCCTGTCACTCCTGTCACTCCTGTCACTCCTGTCACTCCTGTCACTCCTGTCACTCCTGTCACTCCTGTCACTCCTGTCACTCCTGTCACTCCCGTCGCCCCCGTCGCATCCCCTGCATCGCCAGCTTCCGCCGCGCTGCGCCCTGACGAATTCGACGGAGATTTTGCCCCAAACAGCCCGAATTCGGCGCGTTTGGCCCCTCTGGGAGCAGAATCTCCGTCGAATTCGCACACGCCCGGGGCGGAGGGTGCCGCCGGGGCCGAGGGTGCCGCCGGGGCCGAGGGTGCCGCCGGGGCCGAGGGTGCCGCGGGGGCCGGTGCCGAGGGTGCGCACGGGGGCCAGCAGGAGACCGCGCAGGCCACGGATGCCGCAGCACTCGACGCCTGGATCATCGAACGCGAGGTGCAGGCCCCCACGCTCTACGCCGAGACGTGGATCCGCGACGGCGGCACCCGCTCCGACACCGCCGACTTCGACCGCCTCTACGGGGCCTGGCTCGACGACTTCGCGGCGCGCGGCGTGAGTCAGGTCGGCTTCGGCTACATGCTGCTGCGCCGCCCGGCCGCCGGCACCCCCACCTTCCGTCGGCTCGAACGCCTCCCCGGCACCCTCGGCCACAATCCGGGAGGCATGGGCAGCCATCTTGCCGCTTGCCTCGCCGCCCACGACTGGCACGCGGCAACGGATGACGCCCGCCTCGCCCGCGCGCCGCTCGCCGTCGCATCCGATGTCACCGAGGTAGAGCACTACTGGCCCGGCCAGGAGGACCCCACCCTGATGACGCTGCACCAGGGCACCGGCTTCGGCCGGTTGATCGCGCTGGACACCGGCCTCGCCGCCCTGGTCGGCGCCTCTGACGGCGAGCTCGACGTCGGCTCGATCGTCGCTGCGCTGGCCCAACTGCTCGACGTCGATGAGCGCGAGCTCGCCGCGGACCTGCTCCCGCGCGTGCGGGAGCTGCTCGAGGACGGCTTCCTGCAGCATCCGCTCGCCTGACGTGCTGTGTGCTGCCATCGTCTGCTGCCAGCCACGTGCTGTGAGCTGACGCGCTGACGAGGACCCCGCCCGCCACCAACGCACGCTAGACCGCCACCGCGTCACCGGCGAACGCAAACTCGGAGATTTTCGCGAAACGCCGTATTTCAGGGCGCCGGATGCCGCGTGTCGCGACAATCTCCGAAGTAACGTGCGCACACCCCACACCCCACCCCCCCCCGACCGGCCACTTCACCCGGCTCTGCGGTAGCTTGGTCGTACTGCCCGGCCCGCTCGGAGAGGAGGACGTCGGCGCCATACCTGGCGCCGACACAGCGATGAAACGACGAACCTTTCTGCTCGGCTCAGTCTCCGGCCTGAGCCTGGTCGCGCTCACCGCGTGCGTGACGCCGACTCCGCGGCCCTCGGCATCCGTCACGCCCAAGTCGACGTCGACACCCTCACTCGTCCCAAAGCCGGCGGCCATGCGCCGCACATCCTGGTCGGCCGACCCGTTCGCCCGCGGCTCCTTCAGTTACCCCGCGGTGGGCGCCACGCCCGAGCAGCGCGCCGCGCTCGGCCAGCCCGTCGACGACCGCCTGTTCTTCGCCGGTGAGGCCACCTCCACCGACGCGCCGGGCACGGTGCAGGGCGCCCGCGATTCAGGGAAGCGCGCCGCCCGCGACGTGCTCGCAGCGGCGAGCCCGGGGGAGCGCATCGCCGTGATCGGCGCCGGAATCGCCGGACTCACCGCGGCCCGAGACCTGCAGGACGCCGGCTTCGACGTGTTCCTGGTCGAGGCCCGCGACCGCATCGGCGGCCGCATCGACACCGTCACCGACAAGGACTGGCCATTCCCGATCGAGCTCGGCGCGGCTTTCGTCCGGCGCACCGGCCAGACCACCCTCGACGAGGACCTCACCGACCGCGGCGTCGCCACGGCCCCCTTCACCGATCCGCCGGAGGCCCGCACCGCGGCCGGCACGGTCGTGGAGGTGCCCGACACCGGCGCGCAGGCGGTCGCCACGGCGCTGGCCTGGGCCGCCGAGCAGCCCACCGACGTGTCCATCGCGCAGTCCCTCGCCGATTCGGGGGCCTCCAAGCTCTCGACGACGGATGCCGACACCGGCGTTTCCGACGCCGACTGGCTCGACTACCAGATCACGGTGGTGCTCGACCCACTGGCAGGGGGCCCCGTTCCGGAGCAGTCCTCCTGGTACTCGGACGCCAACGCTCAGGCCGACCCTGACACCGACCCCGGCGAGGACCGTATCGTGCTGGGCGGCTTCGCCACCCTGCTTACCGACCTGAGCGACGGCATCGACGTGCTCGGGTCGAGCGTGGTCACCAAGATCGCCTACAGCGACGCCGGCACCAGCCTCCGGCTCGGCACCGGCGAGTCGCTCTCCGCCGACCGGGTCGTCGTCACCGTGCCGCTGGGGGTGCTGAAGACCACGGTGATGGAGTTCGACCCGCCGCTGCCCTTCACGCACCGCGGCGCCATCTCGGCCCTGGGCATGGGCACGCTCGACAAGATCTGGCTGCAATTCGACGAGCCGTTCTGGGACACGGATGCCCCGCTCTGGTCCACGGTCGGCGGCGACGACGACTTCCGCGTCTGGATCAACATGGTTCCGCTCACCGGCGAACCGGTGCTGGTGGGCCTGGTTGCGGCGGAGACCGCTCTGCGCCTCGAGGAGGTCGACGACGACGAGTTCCTCGCCGCCGCCCTGAGCAGCCTCGAGCCGTTCTACTCGGCCGTGCCGACCGACAACCCGACCCCGGAGTAGGTCCGCACCACGCCGCTCCCCGAATCCCGGGCCGGCGCCTCGCGATTGTCAACCCGTCTTAATTCTGAGATTCGTGGTGTACTCACCGGCCAACGTCCAGTTGATGAATTCTGGCTCCCATTCGGGGCACGTTCTCATGCAGTCGCAGCCCGTCGTGGTGCAGCGCCCAGAGGTCCAGTCGTTACCCTGACTGGCCTTGCCGACGGATTCCTGACGGTGGATGCCCCCGTTCCAGGCCGGGCTCGTTCCGCCGGCCATCCCAGTGCGGTCGTCACCGGGATGCACCACCCCCGCTGGCGACTGCTCCACTTTTCTGCTTGACCGTGCGATTGCTGTGCTCCCCATGGATATCCTCCTCGACATCGACCGCGAATCCGTCGTCCTTCTGGACGTCGACCCTGACCTGCCCTGTGAAGGCACTCACCACATTCGTGGCCTGAGCGGGCACCAACCCACCCCCCCCGGCGCCTACCTGGCGGTCTCGCAGTGCTGCGGCCCCAAGGTCGTGCAGTGCACACACTCGGGTCCTCGCGATGCGGGCATCCGGGGTGCTCTACTGCGGCGCCTGCCGGGGCGAGCACCTGACCAGCGAATACACCTTCACGCCGCTGTAGGTTCGCGCCCCTGCGCCCGCGGGGGCAGCCGCGACGTGGCCGTGAGTACGGCGGCGATCGCGGTGAAGAGCAGCAGCGCGACCAGGCAGTAGATCACGGTCTCGAGCGGGCCGCGCACCTGCACCGGGTCGAGGAAGAAATACGGGTACCACCCCACGATCGACCCGCGGATGAGCGTGAACACTCCCCAGATCGAGGGCACCACGAGAACCCAGACCAGGATTTTCCAGGGCAGGCGGGCCTTGCCGGCATCCGTCAGCCAGTCAAGGAGTGCGATCGTGGGAATCCAGAAGTGCAGCAACTGGCTCGACCAGGGCACCTCGATCGTGTAGTCCAGCGAGGAGGACTGGATGACGATGGACAGGAATACGATCCCGGAGACGGTGATGTAGGTCGTCACAAGCAACCGGAACCAGCTCAGCCAGGGTGGGTCGCTCGTGTGCCGAAATGCGACGAATGCGGCGGCGGCAAAGGCGACGATCGCGGCCATGCCGCTCTGCACGGTGAAATAGCTGAAGTAGTTGTAGATCTGAAACGTGGCGAAACCGAGCACGTAATCGAAGTAGCCGGCGAGGGCCACCACGCCCAGGCCGGCGAGGAGCAGGCGGCCGATGCCGAACCCGCGGCGCACGGTGTGCACGGGGGGCGTCCGAGAGGTTCGGGCGAGGGCCCGGCGTACGGGTGCCGCAGTGAGTGCGCGCACGCCCGATTTCGTCGCCGCCGAGTGAACGCGCTTCGGGGGGTCCGTCCGAGCGGGATCGGCAGCTCGCGCGCACATGCTCCCACGCTACGCCAGCCGGTCGGGTGCCCGCTGACCTCGGTATCAACCGGATGCCGCCGCTCAGCCGGCCGTTCCGCTCAGAAGCCGATCCGGAACCCGGTCTCGCCAAGCGGCGGAATCGTGGTGACCTCGACCGTCTCGACCCGGGCCGACGGCGGGCCGTGCTGCAGCCACGAGAGCATCACCCAGACGGTTGCCGCGTCGCCCTCCAGCTCGACCTCCACCGCGCCGTCCCCGCGGTTGCGCACATGCCCCGCGAGCCCGAGTCGGCGCGCCTCGGTCTGGGTGTGGTAGCGGAACCCGACTCCCTGCACCACCCCGCGCACGACAACCTGTTTGCGAACCATGCTTCCATTGTGCCCCGCCGCAGGCGAGCCCGCATCCATCGCCCACCCGGCCCGTTCACCAACCCGCGCTGTGGCTGACTCAGGAGATCCAGCGCGGGCATCCGTCGTGCACCGAAAATCCCACGGAAACACGCGGATGCCCCTAACCGGCCCGAGCATTCTCCTGAGTTAGCCACGCGGGGTGGGGGTTAGCCACGCGCGGTGGGGGAGACGCGCAGCCGGAGTGCTCCGGCCAGCCCGAAGCCAGATGCTGCCGCCATGGCCCTGCGCCGCCAACCCCCGATTCAGGCGGAGTCACGCCAGACGATCGGAGTCTCGAGCAGGATGCCCTCGGCCGGCTGCTCCTCGCCGCGCAACTGGCCCAGCACGCACTCGGCCGCCCGCTCACCGAGGCCGAAGGCGGGCTGGTGCACGGTGGACAGGTGCGGCTGTGTGCGCAGCGCCCAGGAGCTGTCGTCGAAGCCGACGATGCCGACGTCTCCGGGAATGGTGCGCCCGGCATGGCGCAGAGCCTCCATGGCTCCGGCCGCGACCGCGTCGGAGGCGGCGAACACGCCGTCGATCAGCGGGTCACGCTCGAGCAGCGCACGCATGCCGAGGGCCCCGTCGGTGAAGGTGTACAGCGGAACGCGGGCCACGAGAGCCGGGTCGAAGCGGTCGCCGAGGGCATCCGTGAAGCCGGCCAGACGGTCGGCGCCGGAGTCGCGGTCGAGCGCGGCGGCAATCATGCCGATGCGCGTGCGGCCGGTCTGCATGAGGCGTTCGGTGATGGCGCGCGCCGACGCCCGGTTGTCGATGCCTACGAAGGGAAGCTGGCGCAGGTCGGGCGGATGTCCCACGAAGGCGGCCGGAAGGCGCAGCTTCTCGATCACCCGGGTGATCGGGTCTTCCTGGCGAGCGGAGACGATGACGACCCCGTCGACGAAACCGCCGCTGAGGTAGCGGGCGACGCGCTCGGTGTCGCGCTGGGAGTCGATGACCAGGCTGACCATCTGGTAGTCGGCGCGGGAGAGCACGGTGTTGGCGCCGAGTAGGATTCCGCCGATGTTGGGGTCGTCCAGGAACAGGGAGTGCGGCTCGTGCACGATGAAACCGACGGCCTCCGAGCGCTGCATGACCAGGCTTCGGGCGGCGTTGTTCGGCACATAGCCGACCTTCTCGATGGCCGCCTCGATGGCGATGCGGGCCGACGCCGAGACGTAGGGCTCGTCGTTCACGACCCGGCTGACCGTGCCGCGGGAGACTCCGGCTTCCACGGCGACGTCGTGGATCGTCGCGCGTTTGCGTCGAGACGGGATTGTCACCATTTGATAACTGTAACGCTCCCGCACACACTCCGCGCTTGACACGACCGCCGGGAGATACATACTCTGTGTACGTTCACAGAAAACCCAACGGCGAGTTGTGCTCCCGACTCTGTGCACGTTCACAGAACAGTTAGCACAGAGTCGTCACCACGGTGTCGTCACCACGAAGTGCACGCCACAGTCAGGGAGCACATGAACTCGCGAGCAGCCACTTCGAACGGTGCGGCCCCGGCCCACCCGTTCGTGCACGAGGGCATCGCCTACGGCTGTGACTACAACCCGGAGCAGTGGGGTCCCGAGACCTGGGCCGAGGACGTGCGCCTCATGCGCGAGGCCGGCGTCGACCTGGTGGCCATCAACATTTTCGGCTGGTCCCACCTCGAGCCGCGTGCGGGCGAGTACGACTTCGATACCCTCGACACGATCATCGAGCTGCTCCACGCCAACGGGATCCGGGTCAACCTCGGCACCGGCACCTCGTCGCCGCCGCCGTGGCTGACCACACTTCACCCCGAGATCCTTCCGGTCGCCGACGACGGCACGACCCGTTTCCCCGGCGGTCGCCAGGCCTGGTGCCCGAGCTCGGCCGTGTTCCGTGAGCACGCGCTGGCCCTGGTCGAAAAGGTCGCCGAGCGGTACGGCCACCACCCGGCCATCGCCCTCTGGCACGTGTCCAACGAACTGGGCTGCCACAACGCGCTCTGTTACTGCGACGACACCGCCGCCGCGTTCCGTCTCTGGCTTCAGGCGCGTTACGGCACCATCGATGCTCTCAACGCAGCCTGGGGTACCTCCTTCTGGAGCCAGCGGTACGGCCAGTGGGCCGAGATCCTCACCCCGCGGCTCACGCTGTCCAGCCACAACCCCGGCCAGGTGCTCGACTTCCACCGGTTCAGCTCCGCCGAACTGCTCGACTACTATCGCCGCGAGAGCGCGGTGCTGCGCCGCCACTCGAACGTGGCCGTGACCACCAACTTCATGGTCACCGCGCACATCCGCAACCTCGACTACTGGTCCTGGGCCGGCGACATGGACATCGTCGCCAACGACCACTACCTCGACCACCGCCTCGCCGACCCGGCCACCGAGCTCGCCTTCGCCGCGGACCTCACCCGCGGGCTCGCCCAGGGTGAGCCCTGGCTCCTGATGGAACAGGCCGCCGGTGCCGTCAACTGGCAGCCGCACAACCTGGCCAAGGCGCCCGGCGAAATGACCCGCAACTCCCTCGCCCACGTCGCCCGCGGTGCGGACGGCGTCTGCTTCTTCCAGTGGCGCGCCTCCCCGCAGGGGTCGGAGAAATTCCACTCCGCCCTGGTGCCCCACGCCGGCACCGACACCGTGCTCTGGCGCGAGGTCGTGGCCCTGGGCGCAACCCTGGATCGTCTTGCCGAGGTCACCGGCAGCCGGGTCGTCGCGGATGCCGCGATCATCTTCAGCTGGGAATCCTGGTGGGCAGGCGACGGCGAATCCCGTCCGTCCCACGCGGTGCGCTACCTCGACCAGGTGCACGCCGCCTACGCGGCCCTGCACGAACTCGGCGTCACGGTCGACATCGTCTCCCCGGATGCCGACCTCTCGGGCTACCGCCTCATCGTCGTCCCGTGCCTCTACCTGGTCTCGGACGCGCAGGCCGAGAATCTCAACGCCTACGTCGCCGCCGGCGGCCACGCCCTGATCACCTTCTTCAGCGGCATCGTCGACGAAGACGACCGGGTGCGCACCGGCGGTTACCCCGGCGCGTTCCGCGAGATCCTCGGCATCACGGTGGAGGAGTTCTCTCCGCTGCTGCCCGGCCACGTTCTCGCTCTCGACACCGGCGCCGCCGCGAGCCTGTGGAGCGAACGCCTGCGCGTCGACACCGCCGAGGTGGTCGCGAGCTACATCGACGGGCCGCTGCCCGGCATCCCCGCCATCACCCGCAACCGGCACGGAGGCGGCACCGCCTGGTACGTCGCCACCGCGCTGGAGGCCGGCGCCCTGCGGGACGTCCTGCGCAGGATCGCCCAGGAGGCCCGGGTCACCGCGGTCGGCCCGGAGCGCACCGGAGCCATCGAGGTCGTGCGCCGTGTGAGCTCCACCCACAGCTATCTGTTCATCATCAACCACGGTTCGGGCGACGTCGAGCTTCCGGCCGCCGGCCACGAGCTCGTCACCGACGAACCCGTCGGTCGAATCGTGCGCGTGCCGGCCGGAGCCGTTCGCGTGATTAGAGAGGACCCCTCATCATGAGCGCACCTGCCGTTCCCCTGACGGATGCCCCGGGCAGCGCTGCCCGAAAGAGGCCCCGCGCCGCCAAGCCAGCCAAGGCCCCCGGAGCGAAGCCCCGCGTGCAGCACACGGGCGCGATCCTCGCGTTCGTGCTGCCGTTCGGCACCCTGTTCGCCCTGTTCTACCTCGTCCCGATCGGCTACGCGATCTACCAGTCACTGCTCGTGATCGAGCGCGAGGGCACCTTCGGCCAGGCCACCGAGGTCTTCGGCGGACTGACCCAGTACATCCTGGTGTTCCAGAATGGGCCGTTCTGGGAGTCGATCACCCGGGTGCTCGCCTTCGGCGCCGTGCAGGTGCCGATCATGCTCGGTCTCGCGCTGCTGTTCGCCCTGTTGCTGGACTCGCCGCTCGTGCGCGGCAAGAAATTCTTCCGGCTGGCGTTCTTCGTCCCCTACGCGGTCCCCGGCGTCATCGCCGCTATCATGTGGGGCTACCTCTACTCACCCAATCTGTCGCCGTTTCGCGCCGTCACCGAGAACATCAACTTCCTCTCGGCCGACCTCGTGCTCTGGGCCATCGCCAACGTCGTCACCTGGGTGTTCGTGGGGTATAACATGCTCATCATCTACTCCGCGCTGCTGGCGATCCCGACCGAACTCTACGAGGCCGCCCGCCTCGACGGCGCCGGCCAGCTGCGCATCGCCTGGTCGGTCAAGATTCCGCTGATCATGCCGGCGATCATCCTGACCGCCATTTTCTCGATCATCGGCACCCTGCAGCTGCTCGCCGAACCGCAGGTCTTCCGCAGCTTCAGCTCGGCCGTGACCAGCACGTTCACCCCGAACCTGACGGTGTACTCCACCTCGTCGATCCCGAACTTCAACCTGGCCGCCGCGTTCTCCGTTGTGCTGGCCCTGGCCACGTTCATCCTCTCCTTCACGTTCCTGAAGTTCACGCAGCGTAAGGAAGCCAAGTGAGCACCCTGACCCCCACCACCCCCGCCAAGCCGGCTCGCGGCATCCGTTCAACCGAGGCGAAGGCACCGCGCGCCCAGCGCGAGAGCCCGTTCGCCCGGGTCAGCGCAATGGTCGTCATGGGCGTCTTCACGATCTACTTCCTGGTGCCGATCTGGTGGCTGCTGGTCGCGGCCTCGAAGAACCGATCCCAGTTCAACAGCACGAACCCGCTCTGGTTCGCCGACTTCTCCCTGTTCGAGAACATCGGAAACCTGGTGGCCTACCGCGACGGCGTCTACCTCAAGTGGATGCTCAACAGCGCGCTGTACGCCGGTGGCGGTGCCCTCGTGGGCACGATCATCGCCGGAATGTGCGGGTACGCACTGGCCAAGTACAACTTCCCCGGACGCGAACTGATCTTCAACGTCGTGCTCGGCGGGGTGCTCGTACCCGCCACGGCGCTGGCGCTGCCGCTGTTCCTGATCTTCAGCCAGATCAGCCTGACCAACACGTTCTGGTCGGTGTTCCTGCCCAGCCTGGTCAGCCCGTTCGGGGTCTACCTCTCCCGCATCTACGCGTCGGCCAGCGTTCCCGACGAACTGATCGAGGCCGCCCGCCTCGACGGCGCCGGCGAACTGCGCACCTTCTTCACGGTCTCGGTGCGGATGATGGTGCCGGCCCTGGTCACCGTCTTCCTCTTCCAGTTCGTCGCCATCTGGAACAACTTCTTCCTGCCGCTGATCATGCTGCGCGACGAGACCCTGTTCCCGGTCACGCTCGGCCTCTACGCCTGGAACTCGCAGGTCAACCAGATCCCCGTGCTGCGCGATTACGTTCTGATCGGCGCCCTGCTGTCGATCATCCCGCTGATCATTATCTTCCTGCTGCTCCAGCGCTTCTGGCGAAACGGCCTCAGCGCCGGTTCGGTGAAGTAGCCGGCCTCACCCCCCCCTAGCTGCACCACCCCCACCCCCAAGAGAAAAGAAGAACAATGCAGATCAAGAAGAGAGCAGCCGCCGTCGCCTTGCTCACCGCAGCCACGGTCGTTCTGACCGGCTGCGCGTCGGGCTCGAGCACGTCCGGCGGTGGCGACGCCGCCGCCTGCGAACCCTCCGAGGGCAAGGTCGACCTCACGTTCACCACCTGGATCCCCGGGATGGAAGACGTCGCCGCAGTCTGGAATGAGGAGAACCCCGACGTTCAGGTAAAGGTGCAGACCGGCCCGAACGGCAACGGCGGCACGTACCAGAACTTCTTCAACCAGCTCAAGGCCGGCAACGCGCCCGACCTCGGCCAGATCGAATACGACGCCCTCCCGAACTTCCGCGTTCAGGACGGCCTGATGGACCTCGCCGCCTGTGAGGGTGTTCTCGACGCCAAGGACGACTTCGTGGACTGGACCTGGGGACAGGTCAACTTCGGTGAAGAAGACGCAGCCTACGCGGTGCCGCAGGACGCCGGGCCCATGGCGATGTTCTACCGTGCCGACCTCTTCGCCGCCAACAACATCGCGATCCCGACCACCTGGGAAGAATTCGCGGTTGCCGCCGAAGCCGTGCGCGCCACCGGCGGCTACATCACCAACTTCTCGCAGAGTGACATCAACCAGTTCGCCGGATTCGTCTGGCAGGCCGGGGGAAGCTGGTTCGAGAACGACGGCGAGAACTGGACCATCGACCTGACCAGCCCCGAGTCGGTCAAGGTCGCCGACTACTGGCAGGACCTGATCGACCGCGACCTCGTCTCGACCAACCCGCCGTGGACCGACGAGTGGAACAACGCCTACAACACCGGATCCAACTGGACCTGGAACTCCGCAGCCTGGGGTGCGAACTCCATCGCCAGCGGCGCTCCGGACACCGCCGGCAACTGGTCCGTCGCCCTCTCCCCGCAGTGGGCTGCCGGCGAGAACGCCGCCGGCAACTGGGGTGGCTCGTCCACCGCAGTCTTCAAGGGCTCCGAGCACCCCTACGAGGCGGCCCAGTTCGCGCTGTGGCTGAACACCTCTGACGAGGCGCTCACGATGCTGAACAAGTCGGCCAACCTGTACCCGGCCGCCAAGAGCGGCCTCGAACTGCCGGCCCTCAAGGAAGGCGTCGAGTTCTACGGCGGCCAGGCCATCTACGACGTGTTCGCCGAGGCATCCGATCACGTCTCGCCCGACTTCATCTGGGGCCCGACCATGACGCAGGTCTACAACGACACCTCCGACGGCTTCAAGGGCGCGGTCACCGGTAGCGGAACTCTGACGGATGCTCTCACGAGCGCCCAGCAGAGCACCATCGACGCTCTCGAGGCTCAGTCGATCCCGGTCACCAAGTAGCATCAGCTCCACTGTGTCGATTCCCTACCTCCGTGCCGCGGGCACCAGCCTTGTGCTGGATGCCCGCGACACGGGCGTACCCGTCATCGTGCACTGGGGTGCCGACCTGGGTGACCTGAACGGTGAACTGCTGGAAACGCTGGCCGACGCATCCGTGCCGGCCATCTCGCCGAGTTCGATCGACGTGCCCCTGCGGCTCTCTCTACTGCCCACCCTCGCGGCGGGCTGGAGCGGGCGTCCGGGCGTGAGCGGGTTCCGGCCCGGTGGGCGCGGCGGCGTGGCCCTCGATCTGCGCCTCACCGAGATTCAGTCGGGCGGTGTGCGGGCGGGCGTGCCGTCTGCCTCCGGCCGCACGCTGCCCGGCACACAGGCCCTGACGATCTTTCTGACGGATGCCGCGGCCCGGGTGGCCGTGCGCACCGACCTCGAACTCTCGGTCGAGGGTGTGCTGCGACTGCGCCACACCCTCACCAACACCGGTGACGACCCTGCCTCCGCACCCTTCGAGCTCGGCTCGCTCGACGTCATCCTGCCGGTGCCCGACCGCGCCGGGGAACTGCTTGACTTCACCGGGCTGTGGACCCACGAGCGTCGGCCGCAGCGCAGTACGCTCGGCCACGGCGTGTGGAGCCGGGAGTCCCGTCACGGCCGCCCCGGCCACGACGACTCCTATCTGATGGCGGCCGGAACGCCCGGGTTCGGCTTCCGCACCGGCGAGATATGGGCCACCCACTTGGCCTGGAGCGGCGACAAACACGTCTGGGCCGAGAACAGCGCGCTGGGCTACTCGGCGCTCGGCAGCGGCGAGCTGCTGGCTCCCGGCGAGCTGAGAGTGGCCCCCGGTGCGAGCCACACCACCCCGTGGACGGTGGCTGTGTACTCGGCTGCCGGGCTGGACGGGCTCTCGGCGCGGCTGCATCCGTGGGTCCGTTCCTGGTCGACCATCACCGGGCACCGCCCGGTCGTGCTGAACACCTGGGAGGCCGTGTACTTTGACCACGACCTGCCGACCCTGGCCCGCCTGGCCGACGCGGCGGCCGTGGTCGGGGTGGAGCGCTTCGTGCTCGACGACGGCTGGTTCACCGGCCGCTCGGACGACCGGCGGGCCCTCGGAGACTGGTTCGTCGACCCGGTCACCTGGCCCGGCGGATTGCACCCGCTGATCGAGCATGTGCACGCGGCCGGCATGGACTTCGGTCTCTGGGTCGAACCCGAAATGGTCAGCGCCGACTCGGACGTCGCCCGCGCGCACCCGGAGTGGGTGCTCGGCGGGGTGGACGCGGCTGGTGTCGGTGGTTCTGGGGCCGGTACTGGTTCGGCATCCGTCGGTGTTTCGTCGCCGGCGCTGACCTGGCGGTTCCAGCGCGTGCTCGACCTCGGCAACCCGGATGCCTTCGGCTGGGTGTTCGCCCGCCTCACCGCCCTGCTCAACGAGTATCCCATCGCCTACCTGAAGTGGGACCACAATCGCGACCTGCTGGCCGGCTCCTCCCACCGGCAGACGGTGGCGCTGTACCGGCTCATCGATGCCGTGCGTGCCGAGCACCCGGGCGTCGAGATCGAGTCCTGCGCGTCGGGGGGAGCCCGGGTCGATCTCGGAATTCTCGAGCGCGTCGATCGGGTCTGGACCAGCGACACCAACGACCCGCTCGAGCGGCAGCAGATCCAGCGGTACTCGAGCGTGCTCCTACCACCGGAGTACCTCGGCGGGCATCTCGGCGCGGCCACCGCACACACCACCGGGCGCACCTCCGAGCTCAGTTTCCGGCTGGCGACCGCCCTGTTCGGCAGCGCCGGCATCGAGTGGGACCTGACCCGCGCGAACGAGGCCGAGCGGGTGCAGATCGCCACCTGGATCGCCCGCTACAAGCAACTGCGGCCGCTGCTGCACTCCGGTGTCGTCGTTCGGGCCGACCCCAGCGACCCGGCCATCGAGCTGCACGGCGTCGTCTCGCCCGACCAGAACTCGGCCCTGTTCGCCCAGGTGGCGCTCGCCGCCCCGCGCGCGGCGCTGCCGGAGCGGATGCGGTTCCCCGGTCTCGCGCCCGAGCGGCGCTACCGGGTGGCACCGCTTTCGCTCGGCGCGCCCCCGCGCACGATCCAGGATGCCCCGCCGGCTTGGCTGGCGGAGCCGGGCTCGTCCGGTGCCGCCGGTGCTTTTGGTACCGATGGTTCAGTGACGCTCACCGGGGCTGTGCTCGCTCTCGTCGGGCTGCCCGCGCCGCTGCTCGCCCCGGAGCAGGCCGCGCTCTTCACGGTCGACGCGGTCGACGGCCTCCGCTGAGTAGTCACCGACCAGGCATCCGTCACCCGGGCCGTCAGCGCACCGAGACTCGCCGATTCTGCCGAGAGTCGCCTCTAGAGTGGGTCAACTCGGCACAACCGGCGACTCTCGGCGCACATGGTGGGCGGTGCAGGTCGTGGCAGGTTTCGCCCGGTTGCGGTCGGGTTGCGGCACCGAAAAACCAGCCCCGGGCAGTACCCTCATCGAAGCACTCGCCTCGGGGAGACCGCCTCCGCGGGTCACCCTCGCACCGAAGGAACTGTCATGAAAATCGAGAACATCGAACTGCGGCGCGTGCACATTCCCCTCGTGCGGCCCTTCCGCACCTCGTTCGGCACGTCGTCCGAGCGGGCGGTCACGATCGTGCGGGTGACCACCGCGGATGCCGAGGGCTGGGCCGAGTGCGCCGCCGATACGAGTCCGCTCTACAGCTCGGAGTTCCTCGACGGCAGCGACCTCGTCATTCGCGACCACCTGATTCCGAGGCTGCAGGCGCTCGGCGACCGGCTCACCGCCGAACGCGTCGCCGGGGCCGTGGAGCCGGTGAAGGGGCACGCGATGTCCAAGGCCGCGCTGGAAACGGCCATCCTCGACGCGCAGCTGAAGGAGGCCGACATCTCGTTCGGCGGCTACCTCGGCGCCGTGCGCGACACGGTGCCGGCCGGTGTGTCGGTGGGCATCATGGACTCGATCGACGAGCTGCTCGAGGCCGTGGCCGGCTACCTGGAGGAGGGCTACCTTCGGATCAAGCTCAAGATCGAGCCCGGCTGGGACCTCGAGCCGGTGCGTGCCGTGCGCGAGCGCTTCGGCGAGGAGCTGCTGCTGCAGGTCGACGCGAACACCGCTTATACCCTCGCGGATGCCCGTCACCTCGCCGGGCTCGACCCCTTCGACCTGCTCCTGATGGAGCAGCCGCTGAAGGAGGACGACCTGCTCGGCCACGCCAACCTGGCGAAACGGATCAGAACCCCCATCTGCCTCGACGAGTCGATCGAATCGGCCCGGGATGCGGCCACGGCCATCACCCTCGGTGCCTGCAGCGTCATCAACGTCAAGCCGGCGCGGGTGGGCGGCTACCTGGAGGCCCGTCGCATCCACGATGTGGCGGCCGCGCACGGTGTGCCCGTCTGGTGCGGCGGAATGCTTGAAACCGGCATCGGCCGGGCGGCGAATGTGGCCCTGGCCGGGCTGCCGAACTTCGTGCTGCCGGGGGACACCTCGGCCTCCAGCCGATACTACGAACAGGACCTGACCGCGCCGTTCGTGCTCGAGAACGGGCACCTGCGCGTTCCCACGGGACCGGGCATCGGCGCGGAGGTGCTGCCCGATGTGCTGGCCGGCGTCACGGCATCCGTCACCGACATCGGATTCTCGACCTGACGGCCGACGGATGTCCCGCAGCGCCACCCGCAGCGCAGCGAGCCTGAGCGAGCAGCTAGCCTGAGGGAGAAAGCCTGCACCGCACCGGACCCCTGGAGGACACCAATGCTGTTGACCGCCGACCTGTACGACCAGCGCGGGGAAGACCTGCAATCCGTTTCGCTCCAGTTCCTGAACCTGGGTGGCTTCGCCCGGTTCAGCGGCCCGATCCGCACCGTGACCTGCTTCGAGGACAACGCCCTGCTCAAGTCGGTGCTGTCGACGCCCGCCGCCGGCGAGGTGCTCGTCATCGACGGCGGCGGCTCGCTGAACACGGCGCTGATGGGCGACATGATCGCCGACCTCGCGGTGCAGAACGGCTGGGCCGGCGTGGTGATCAACGGTGCGATCCGCGACCGAGTGGCCATCGGGGGGATGCCGCTGGGCGTGAAGGCCCTCGGCAGCAACCCGCGCAAGAGCTCGAAGGCCGGCGCTGGAGTCACGGATGCCGTCGCCCGGTTCGCCGGCGTGACGTTCACCCCCGGCCGCACGATCTACTGCGACGAAGACGGGATCCTCGTCGAGCGGTGACGCCCAGCGGACGCGACACAGCACGCGCCCGGGCAAGACGCGCGGCGCCACCCGAGGAACCTCACTCAGGTGGAGCCGCTGGTGCGGGGGCCGACGTCATTGTTGTTCGTTCTGCGTACGCCGTTTCGAACCTACTCCACAACGGTACTTCGTCACCGGTCGCCCTGTCACCATCTGCGAGCTAACGATTCGTACCGACCCGGCGGCGCAGCGCCGTCCGGGCCGGCGACCTCGGCTCAGCTCGGCTCAGCGCGGCGTCGGGCGGTTGGAGCTCACGACCTGGCTGCGCTCGGTGAGCTCGACGACGCGCTTCGTGCCGTCGTCGAGGGTGACCTCCACCTCGAAGGCGTGGTCGAGCGCTCTGCTGCGGCGGAAGTCCGTCACGGTGCCACTGCCGACCTCGGCCAGGGCCGCCTGTCCGGCAGTCGTGCGGTCGACGCTTGCGAGTTCCGCAGCGGTCAGCACGCGGGGTTCGGCCACGGATGCCGCGTCGCCGCTCCAGCTGGGTGCACTCACCCACACGACGGTGAAGGTCTCATCGAGCTGAACCGCGACCTCGACGCCGTTCGGAAGTCGGGTGTCGACCGTGTAGGACTCGGAGGACTCGGAAAGCGCGTGAGACTCGGCGGGGCCGCGCTGGGCATCCGTCACCGTGGCTGGCCCGACCTCGGTCAGGGCCGCGCGACTCGCACGCGCCAGCTCGGTGTCGGTCAGGGTGGTCTCGTCGTCGCCGAGACCCGTGGCGGCCGCGATCCCGGCGGCACCGGCACCCACGGCGACCGTGGCGGCCACCGCAGCCGCGATCCAGGTTGACTGTCGGATTCCGGGCACCCTGATTGCATTCACACCCCCAGTCTGGGGGACTGCGGGCGGCTTGGATGCCACCGTGCCTGCCGCCGCGCCCTCGACCGTGTCAATTTGCCTTAGTGGCTAAACTAAATGCATTCGATGAAAGGCGTGACTCATGTTCGGCTCCTCTCCCACCCCGGCTCACGATGACTCCACGGGCATCTGATGGGCCGCATCCTCGTCACCGGTGCCTCCGGAACCGTCGGACGGGCCGTGGCCGCGGCGCTCGCGTCCACCGGCGAGAGCGTCATCTCCGCGGTGCGGAACCCGGCCGGCTCCGAATTGGCCCTGAACCCGCCGGCCGGCACGCCCCGTGCCTTCGATTTCTCCGACCCGACCGGCTGGGCCGGCGCCTTCTCCGGAGTCGACCGGCTGTTCCTGCTGCGCCCGCCCGCGATCGCGAACGTGGCGGACACCCTGATCCCGGTGATCGACACGGCGCTGGCGCACGGCATCCGCCAGATCGTCTTTCTCTCCCTGCAGGGTGTTCAGTTCAACCCGGCCACTCCCCACCACGCCGTGGAGAAGCACCTCCGGCGTCGGCGGGCTCCGTACACGTTTTTGAGACCGAACTTCTTCATGCAGAATTTGTCGACCGTGTACCGTGACGGCATCCGGGAGCGCGGCGAGATCTATCTTCCGGCGGCCAGGGCGCGCACCGCATTCGTCGACGCCCGTGACATCGGGCGCGTCGCCGCGCGGGTGTTCACCGAGCCGGGGCACCTCGGCAGGGCCTACACGCTGTCGGGCGAGCAGTCGCTGGATTACTACCAGGTGGCGGACATCCTCTCGGAGGTGCTCGGGCGGCGCATCGTTTATGCGCGGCCGAGCGTCGACGACTACCTCGCCCGGTTGGCCGAGCAGGGCGCAGAGGCCGACTTCATCGCCGTGCAGAAGATGATCTACCGGGTGGTGCGCCTGGGGGTTTCCGTGCGCCCGAACCGGGTGATCCGGCGGCTCTCGGGCGATCCGGCAACCACCTTCCGGCAGTTCGCCACAGACCACCGCGACGTCTGGTCGTAGGCCGCACCGGTACCCGCATCGGCACCGGCATCGCGGGCGAACCCGGTGCGCCAGTCGCCACGCCGTCGACACCCCCCTTCGGGGACTGCGTACTCCCCCTCCTCAGTCGCTAGATTCGAGTCAGCAAAGGGGATTGCGATGACGCTGGACAGTGCCACGATGCAGGAGAGCCTCGCGGCGCTGTCAGTCACCGAGCAGCTGCTGCGGGTTCAGGGGAGCGTGCCCCGACGGTCGCGGTTCGCGGGGTTCTTCGGTCTATCCCCGCACGGCGCTGACAGCATGTCCTGGTATCTCGGGGCCAAAGGAGAGATCGTGGTGGGCTCCATCCTGGCGACGCTGCCACCCGAGTGGACGGCGTTGCGCGCCGTGCCCGTCGGCTCCTCGACCACCGAGATCGACCACCTCGTGATCGGACCCGGCGGAATCTTCACGATCACCACGAAGCACCACCCGAGCAATGACATCCGTGTCGCTCGGGACACGCTGCGGGTCGACGGCGAGTCCGTGCCGTATTTGCACAACGCGGCATCCGAGGCCGAGCGCGTCACGAGCCTGGTGCGAGAACGGATGCCGCTGGTCGCGCCCGTGCAGCCGGTGATCGTGTTCGTAGACCCTCGGCTGCTCACCATCGAGCAGAAGCCCGAGCAGGTCAAAGTGCTCGACGCGGACGAACTGCGCCGGTGGCTGGTCAGGCTCCACCCCGTGCTGTCGGCCGGTGAGGTGCAGGAGGTGGCGGACCTTCTCGACAGCCCGCACGTGTGGCACGTGCTGCCGGACACCACCCCCGATGATGCGCGCGAGCGGTTCACGGCGCTCGATACGCGGGTGCGATCGGCCGGCATCCGACGGATGCTGTGGGTCCTGTTCGCCGCGGCGGGCGCCATCGCGGCCGGTTACGTCGTGTTCCGGCTCATCGAAGCCGCGCTCGGGACGGCCTGAGCCGGAACGACGCTCCCGAAGCGGGGGCCTACTCGGGCAGGCGGCGGCGGAACTCGTCCGTCAGCGCGTCGAGCGCGGTGCAGATGGCCACCAGAGACTCCTCCACCCCGCGGGGTGCCGCGGCATCCTCTTTGATCGTGTTGATGTGGGTTTCGAGCAGCCCGAGCTGGGTTTGCACGACCTTCATGTTGTTTACCATCCGACCATCGTAGGTGGCCGGTTCGGGCCCGTCCCCCGTGGGAGTGCCACCCGTTGGGGTCAGCCGTTACAATCGTCGGTGGGGGACCAGAAAAGATGACGTTGGAAAGTACCAGAATGCGCCAGCGCTTCGCGGCCCAGTTCATGATCGAAAAGCTGCTGCGCGAGCAGAGCGGCACTCCTCCACGAACCCTGTGGGCCCGGTTTCTGGGGCGTTCCCCGCTCGGCGTGAACTGTGAGGGCTGGTACCTGGGCGCCCAGGGCGAGATCGTGGTCGGCGAAAAGTTGGCGACGCTGTCGCCGGAGTGGGCGGTCTTCCACGCGCTGCCGATCGGCGGACACGGCTGGGACATCGACCACGTGCTGGTGGGCCCCGGCGGCGTCATCACCATCAATACCAAACAGCACCGCCGCCAGCGCGTGCTCGTGGAGGAACGCAGCGTTCTGGTGGACAGCCGGCCGGTGCCCTACCTGCGTCACGCGAAATTCGAGGCGGAACGGGTCACGACGCTGCTGGAAGACCGCCGTCCGCTCCCGACTCCCGTGATTCCCCTGGTCGTCCTCGTCGGTGCGCGCAGCATCGACGTGCGGTCATCGCCGGTGCCGGTGACGGTTCTCGATGCCGTAGAGCTCGTTCCGTGGCTGACGTCCCTGCCGATCGTGCTGGGCCCGGCGGATCGTCTGCGCGTCATTGAACTGCTCGACGACCCCGACATGTGGATCGATGTGCCGCTGGGTTCTGGCGAGGGCCTGATCGAAAGCTTCTCTCGGCTCGACTCCGAGGTGCGCGCCGCGGCTCTGCAGCGCACGGTGCTGTTGCCGCTCGAGCTGGCGGTGGCAGCGGTGGCCGCCTTCATCGTGCTGAACTCGGCGACGACGTTGGTCGTGGGGATACTCGCGTCCCCGTGATCCCCCGCGACAACCCCCGCGACAACCCCCGCGACAGACCCCGCGACAGACCCCGTGAGACCATCGGAAAACACATGATATCGGGCTCCCTACACCCTGAACCTTAACGCTCGGGATCATTCTCACAGGCGACAGGCGTACCCTCGTCACACAGCCTCTCACGAAGGCTGGAAGGGGAGTCAGTGGTGTATATCCGCGTGCAGACCAGCGTCGCGGTGCAACAACTCGCTAACGGTCTGCACGATGCGGGCCGTGATCGTCCCTGGGTTGTGGTGTCGTCGCCGTTCGGCACCTCCCTGCCCGAAATCGGAATCGACCAACTCGCCGGCCAGATCGGCGACGTCGCGCGCGTCTTCCTGATCGAGACGGGCGAGCTCACCCGCCAGCTCGGCGATCTGCTCCCGGCCCAGTTCCAGGTTTACGGCAGCGCCGGGCGTTCCTTCCCCGTCGGCGACGCGTTCGCCGACCTGGCCCGTTCCCGGCTTCGGTTCACGCACGGCGACCCGCAACACGCCACCGATCAGCTGGTGACGGATGCCCTCGCCCACGCGCATCAGGCCGGCCTCTTCGCGCTCGCCCCGGCATCCGTCATCACCGTGGACGGCACCGTCAAGGGGTTCATGCTGGGCGGTTCCCGGGCCTTGGTCGAACTCGACGGCGGCGGCATGGCCACCGTCTGGCAGGAGCTGACCTACCCGCCGGTACCCCTCGACTGGACTTTGCAGACCGGTCAGCGCATCCAGGGCGCGCTCGACGCACCCACTCATCGTCTCAATGTCGAGATCAAGCCGCCCTCCGTGACCACGATCGCGAAGCGCTACCCGCACGGCAGCATCACGCTCGCTCTGGTGCAGAAGGTCAGTGCGCAGCGGGCGGTTCTGGCCCTGCACCCGCACCTGGCGCTCACGATCACCCGGGCCGATATCTCGGCCAACCCGCTTGACAAGGTCGATGCCCTGCTCTCCGAGGGTGACGTCGTGGCGGCCCGGGTCATCCACCTGCCGAGCGGTGCCCTGCACCTGTGCCTGAGCGACGTCGACGACGACGAAAGCGTTCTGCCGTCGCTGTGTGCCGTGCGGAATGGACCTCCCTGGCTGCAGGAAAATCGTCCGCTGCTGCCTCAGGTCGAGGAAGACGCAGGCGCCGCCGCAGTGGTCGAACTCGACAGCCAGCCCGCGCTCGTGGGTGCCTCCGCATCGGCCCGCCGCGCCGCGGGGGTCGCCCGTATCGGCATTTCCGGTGGTTCCGGCGTTTCCGGTGCTGCCGGGGTCTTCGATGCGGCCGGCGTCTCCGGGGTCACGGTCCTGATCACAGCAGGCCCGACATCGGACCGCCTTCACCCGCGCCCGTCGCCGGGGCCGGGCCGCGTGCACGCCCTGCGTCCGGTTACGACGGGGGCCACCCCGTTCCGGGTCACGCCCACGCCCATTCCCGCGCCACACTCCGCGCTGCAATCGACCCAGCTGTCCCTCGCCGAGGCGAAGTCCCGCATCGTGCGGCTCGAGAACCAGCTTTCCGAGGCCGGCGCCACCGATTCCGACCTCGCCAAACTGCGCGAGCAGGCCCGCTCCGCACAGTTGCAACTGCGCGATGCCCTCGTCGAACTCGCCACCCTGCGCCACACGGTCGCGGAGCTGCGCGACGACCAGCGGGCCCAACGCCGGATGCTGCGCGAATCCCGCCGCACCGTCCCCACCCACTCCACGGTCAGCGAATACGAGTCGCGGCGAGCCGCCTGGGAGGAACCCTCCGGCTGGGTGCGGCATGAGATCCTCCTCGCCTGGGTCGACCGGGTTCCGGAGTCGGACCGCGAGGAATGGAAGCTGCCGCACAGTTACGTGCTGGGGGAGCGGTTCACCGAATCTCTCGCCGGGCTCGACGACGGCCAGCTGGCCAAGGCGTTCAAGGCATCCGTCGACGTGCTCACCGGCCGGGTGAAGACCCTCAAGGGGCGGCACCTGCACGCGCTGCGCCAGGGCGCAGGGCCGGCCGACCCGCACCTGCTGCGCTGGGACGGCGCCCGCTGCATGCGAGTCTCGATCGAGCAGAACACCCCCGCCGCGCGCCGAATGCACTTCTGGCAGCTCCCGGATGGCGGCATCGAGCTGGGCCGCATCGTCACCCACGACGACATGGAAGCCTAGGCCTCGACCCGGACGGACTGCATCAAGCCCCTCGTCCGGACCGATTCCTACCCGCTGGTGCACGGGGGGCACTGCGTCACCGGCACTCTGCCGACGGTGTTGGATGACGGCACTGAGGCCGACGCGGGTCAACCCGCAGCAGGGGTCAACCCGCAGCAGGAGTCGACCGCAGCGTGGTTCGACCGCAGCAGGGAGCCTCGAGCCGGCCTAACCCAGCGCCGCCAGCGCCGACCCGTATTTCGCCGCGAGCCTCTTCTGGGCGCTCGCGTCCAACTGTTCCACCCGCCAGGGCTCCAGGTTGTCGGCGATGTCGGCGCGCTTCACGGCGAGAGCGATCGGGTTGGCGCGAATGCCGGCGTAGTAGTCGGCGTCGCTGACGGCATCCGTTCTGGTGAGCACCGTGACGGCCTCGACCACACCGCCCGGGATGCCCGCTTTGAGCAGGTCGTGGCGGGTGATGTTCGAGTCTTCGAGCACATCGTGCAGCCAGGCGGTGGCCTGCTCGAGGGGATCGTTGAGGCGCTCGGAAACGCGACGGGGATGGTCGATGTAGGCGGCGCCGAGCTTGTCGACCTGGCCCAGATGTGCGGTTGTGGCGATTGTTTTTGCCGCGGCGACGTAGGCATCGGCTGTGGTGACCGTCATGGAGATCCCCCTCTTAGCATTACGACAGAGCAGTGTGAGCGGCTCCGCCCACGACTGCAACGTTAGCCCGGGCCTTCGCCCGTTGCTAGGAGTTCGGCGCCGGGAAAGCGCGCCTCGGCATCCGTCACCCCGAGTCTGTGCCGGACGCACCCCTCGATTTGGGGGGCCCTCGAGCGGCGAAAGTTTTAGCCTCGCCGGTTGCGCGCCGAACCTGGCTGATAGGTTTCTCTCAGGTGACCGACTGGTCGCTGGAGAGACGGTCACCTTCACGTCAATCGCAAGGGCACACCCGTCGTGAGGCGGGGTCGCAAAGGCACGGAACCCTCGGGTCAGCCGGCCTACCGAATGAAAAGGAACCGCCCCAGATGAACCTCACCTCCCTCGAGGCCGACACCAGATGCGGCCGTTCAGCCTCGTCTCTGTCGTCTCGTGGCGCGGTGGACACACCTCCGTTTTGTCGTCCCCTTGGGTAGGCGCACGACTGCAACGGTGGAAGCCGGGCGAGATTAGGGATCTCGTCCTGATCTGGCAGTGCGATCGGGAATCGATTCGGGTTCGGTTCCCGATCGCATGCTTGTTTCACACCTTGGCACTGCCCGCGCTGAGAAGCCCGGCTCGCCGATCCGAGAACGACTGACTCACCCGGGAACACCACTCTCAATGACTGCACCGACGCAGGCACTGAACCGCACATATGCAGAATCAAGGACCGGTAACGGAACCCGCCGCCGAGGACCTCCGTGCACGCCGGGCCCCTCCCGGTCAACCGGGCCTCTTCGCCGCTCCGATCGCCGAGGCTGGACGGTTGTGGCGGCCCCGCCGCTGACCCGGCGGGTCACCGCGCCCAGGCTCGTGTTCGGACTGTTCAACCTGCGCTGCTGCGCGGGTGCTGCGCCACTGCCGCGCCGCTGAGCCGCTGCTGCGCGGGTGCTGCGCGGGTGCTGCGCCGCTGTTGCGCCACTGCGCCCGTGGCGCGCCTCCAGCGCAGCGGCGTAAACCCCGCGCGGGGTTCCGCCGCCGCCCGTGAGCCGCCCATCGGCATCCGTCGTGAGCGGAGCCGGTGCGTTCGTGGCTAACTCAGGAGATGCGGGCGGATGCTGCCCGGCAGCCCCGGAAACGCGGGAAAGTTTCGGCCGCGGTGGCGGTTTCTCCTGAGTTGGCCACACTCGCACGGGCGGCTGTGGACTGGTGTCCGAGAACCGGGCGACGACGGATGCCGCCGAATTGGTTCCCGAATACGGCCGACCGGTGGTTACAGGGCCGGCTTCGTCACAGAGTTGCTCTGCAACGTGACGGCGGTCTGGGCCAGCAACCGGCCGGTGATCGACGCGCCGGTCTTCATCGCGATCATGGTCTTGCTCAGGATCGTGCCCTCGAAGTGCGCGGTGGTGCCGACCGAGACTGCACCGGCGGTCTGCCAGTACACGTTCTTGGCCTGCACTCCGCCGAGCAGGGTCACGTTCTTGGCCGAGGCCTGGTCGATGTTGCCGGCGATCTGGAACACGAAGACGTCGTCCGGGCCGCCGGTGAGGCGCACATCACTGGAGACGGTCACGTCGGTGTTCCACTTGTAGAGGCCGGGCTTGAGCGTGAGACCGCCGATTTCGCCGGCACCCAGGTCGATGAAGTCAGGGTTCGTGCGCCCCGCCGCGTCGGAATAGGCGATTTCCATGTCACCGACGGATGTCCTCAGGAAGCTCGGGTCCGTCACCGCGCACGGCGGACCGGCGGCGTCGACAGTGAAAATGGTGCCGGTCATGACCTCAGGGCAGGTCAGCAGCACCGCGGCGCCGGTGATCGGGCTGGCCCCGACGTTGCCGTTGACTGCGGACGCGTAGACGTTCGTCACGCCGGTCTTCGACAGGATCGCGAAGGAGTCCGCCGTGCCGAGCTCGACCGGACTCTGGGGGAGTGAGCCGGCGACGGCCGCTCCGCCCAGTCCGGCGCTGCCGACGCCGACCACGGCGACGACGACAAGCAGAGCCAGAACCCGCTTCCGGGCCGTGGATGCGCGGGCTAGGTGTTGTTCCCACTGACGTTGTGAGCACGGTTGATGGGTGATTTGCCGCCGATGCCGGTATGGGGTCTGTGGTGATTGTAGC
>NZ_PJJU01000043.1:0-68224 GCF_002929635.1 Cryobacterium sp. M25
CTGCGGCCGCGCCTGCGGCCGCGCCTGCGGCCGCGCCTGCGGCCGCGACGCGGAACATGCCGGCCTGGGCGCGGGAGCGTGGGCGGCCGCGAGCTCGCCGAAGCCCTTCCCGACCAGTTCGCTCACGGCCTCGAGCGCCTCCACAGCCTGCCGCCCGGCCGCCGCGACGGAGATCGTGTCGCCCTTCCGGGCGCCGACGATCAACAGGGCAGTCGGGCTGTTAGCCGGCACCGGGGGCCGGCCGGTGCGGAGGTTGGCGACAGTCACCGTCGCCTCAAAGGCGCTGATGGCGGTGACGAGCATCGAGACCGGTCTCGCGTGCAGGCCGTCGGGGTTCAGCAACGTCACCTCGATCGTGTGTTCCGCCGCCGGGCCGGAGTCGACCGGCAGGCCGGCCGGGTCCTCGTCGCCCAGGTGAATCTGCTTGGCGCGAAGAGCACCTCGGGCCTCACGTTCCACTTCGTCAAGGGTGGCGCCACCCGCCGCGCGCACCACTGCGGCCATCAGGCCCTCTACGAAGGGACCGCTGCTGAGCCGGACGGGCAGGTCGGGGTCGTCCGAGAACTCCAGCGCCATTTCCGCGCTCATCACAGCCGATCCCAGATCCATCATCACGAGCACGCCCTCGGGAGAGGAAACCTCGGCGATGGCCTCGGCGACTTTGGACGCGTCCGTTCCGATCACTCCTGCGCCGGCACCGGCTGCGATCGCAATGGCCGGGCCGTTGACCCCGACCATTTCCACTGCGAGGTTCACTGCTGCCTGCGCGAGCCGGGGGCTGTGCGATACCACTACGATTCCGATCACGATCTACTCCTTGTCGAGGATCTCGGCCAGAGCCTGGAAAAGCAGCGACGTCGACGCGGCTCCCGGGTCGATGTGGCCGATGCTGCGTTCCCCCAGGTAACTGGCCCTGCCCTTGCGGGCGATCAGGGGTGCGGTAGCATCCCGCCCCGCTTGTGCAGCGGAGTAGGCAGCACGGGCCGCCGAGGAGATATCGGAGAAAACGACGAGGTCGGCGTCGAACGCGTCGAGCGCGGGAGCGAGGACGTCGAACATGGTCTTATCCCCGGCCTCGGCCTTGCCGCGGGCAACGACGCCGCCCAGCCCTGCACGAAGCGCGGCCGCCAGGCCGGGCGCGTCCAGGGTGCTGACCGGTCCTGCCGAGGTACCGATCCGCAGGAAGAAGGTGCCGTACAGGGGGCCGCTGGCACCACCCACGGACGTCACCAGGGTCATGCCCACGCCCTTGAACAGTTCGTCGACGGCCACGACCGGTGAGGCCTGGATTTTCTCGAGGACTGCACCCATGCCGCGGGTCATGTTCGAGCCGTGGTCCGCGTCGCCGATGGCCGAATCCAGTTCGGTGAGGTACGAGACCTGCTCGGTCACCAAGTCGCGAAAACGGGTGAGCCAGCCGGTGAGCTGGTCAAGGCTGATCGTGTCATTCGTCATGGTGCTAGATTCCCCAGCGCAGCCCGGGGGTGTTCACCGGCGCATCCCACAGATGAAGCAGGTCCTCGTCGGCCTTGAGGATCGTGACGGAGCAGCCCGCCATGTCCAGCGCGGTGATGTAGTTGCCCACGAGGGAGCGGGCAACCGTGATGCCGGCGGCGTCGAGGATCTTCCTGACTTCGGCATACATGACATAGAGCTCGATCAACGGGGTTCCGCCCAGCCCATTCACCATCACGATCGTCGGGGCGCCGGTGAAGTCCAGGTCGGCGAGGATCGGCTCGACGAGCAGACGGGCAACCTCGGCGGCCCCGGCCAGCGGCACGCGGCGGCGGCCCGGCTCCCCGTGAATGCCCACGCCGATCTCCATCTCGCCTTCGGCAAGTTCGAAGGTCGGTTTCCCGGCCGCGGGAACCGTGCAGCTGCTGAGGGCCACGCCCATGGAACGGCCGGACTCATTGACCTGGCGGGCCACCGCGGTGACGGCCGCGAGGTCGCGGCCTTCCTCGGCTGCCGCACCCGCGATCTTCTCGAGCAGGACAGTGGTGCCGACGCCCCGGCGGCCTGCGGTGAAGGTGGAATCCTCGACCGCGACGTCGTCGTTGACGACCACGACGGCAACCTCGATCCCGGTCTCAGCCGCGGCCAGTTCCGCGCCCATTTCGAAGTTCATCACGTCGCCCGTGTAGTTCTTGACGATGTGCAGCACGCCCGCTCCGCTGTCCACGACTTTCGTGGCTTCGAGCATCTGGTCGGGTGTCGGCGAGGTGAAGACCGCCCCGGCGCAGGCCGCGTCAAGCATTCCCACACCGACGAAACCGCCGTGGAGCGGCTCATGGCCGGTTCCCCCACCAGAGAGCAGGGCGACTTTGCCTGCTCTGGTCGGGTCTGTCCGGTAGATGATGCGGTTGACGTGGTCGACGCGAAGTTCCGGGTGTGCGGCCGCCACGCCGATGAGGGAATCGGCGAGAACCGTCTCCGGGGAATTGATTAGTTTCTTCATGTTGAGACCTCCAGGATTATCTTCATGTTTGCTCTCCGTTGAACTTTTCGAGCTGGATCCGCGAGACACTTTCCCTCGCGACTCAAAGAAATACAGAACGCAATTCGATAATGTCGAATATCCTCCAGAGAGTGGGCCGATGTCAACACGTTGCATGAAGACGCGTTGGTGACGCGGCATACTTAAGGAATCAACCGGAGGTGCAGCTGTGATTCAAGCCATCGATCGTGCGGCGAAAGTGCTGTCGACGTTGCAGGGCGCACGCCACCTCGGCATCACCGAACTCGCCACCGAACTCTGGCTGCCGGTCTCGACCGTGCACGGCATCGTCAAATCGCTGCAGGGCCACGGTCTTGTCGCGCAGGAGCCTGGCGGCACCCGGTACATGCTCGGTCCGGCCCTGCTCAAACTCTCGAATGTCTACCTCGACACGCTCGACGTGCGCGCGCGGGCCATGCGCTGGACCCTCGAACTCGCGCGCAGAACCGGACTGTCCACACGTCTGGGGGTGCAATTGTTCGACGAGGTCATCATCATTCACCACAACCAGCGGCCTGACGGCAGCCAGCAGATGCCCGAAACGGGCCTGTCCATCCCGGCCCACGCCTCGGCAATGGGCAAGGTTCTCCTCGCATACAGTCCGGAATACGCCTCCGGACTGCTGGGGATGCCCCTGCGCAGTCTCACCGGCGCCACGATCACCGACCCGGCTCAGCTGGCCATCCAATTCGTGTCGATCGTGAGCAACGGCATCGCCACCGAAGAGGACGAGGCCGTGCTGGGCGAGTCGTCGATCGCGGCGCCCGTGGTCGACACCCGCGGCAATGTCATAGCCGCGGTCGCCGTTGTCGTACCGTCGAGCGAGTGGCCTCCCGACTCCAGCGTGCTGAACGGATTGCGTGAGACGGCCCGGAACATCTCCCGGGAACTCGGCGCCAGCACCTGGCCGCCGCGGGCCCCCCAACCGGCCGTCGCCGCGCATCCGCAGTCGTGAGCGCCCATCGCAGGCCGCACTCTCGAACGGGAATTTTTCTGTGGCCGACGCGTTGGGATATAACTAGTAGTAGTTATATGAAACGTGCTCCGGGGTCGGTGTAAGTCCGAACCGGCGGTGAAAGTCCGCGACCCGTGCCGCTCCCAAAGCGGAACGGTTGAGCTGGTGAAATTCCAGCACCGACGGTTAAAGTCCGGATGAGAGGCGCACGAGTCGATGGACCATTCCGGTCGGTCGGCGGGTTTCGCAACCCACATGGTGTTCGCCGCACCGCAAACCCGGAGTTCGTTGCACCAACGGACAGGACGGGAATGACGGAACAAGCGGCGCTCGAGGCCATCATGCGGCGTGCGCTCGCGCTGGCCGCGAATGGGCCGGCCACAGGCCCGAACCCCCGCGTCGGCTGTGTTCTCCTCGACGATTCCGGGCAGGTCCTGGCCGAAGGCTGGCATCTCGGCGCCGGAACCCCCCACGCCGAGGTTGTCGCCCTGAGCCGACTCGCCGCCGGCGCCGCCCGCGGTGCCACCGCCGTCGTCACCCTCGAACCCTGCAACCACACCGGCCGCACCGGCCCCTGCTCGCTCGCCCTGATCGACGCCGGCGTCCGCCGGGTCGTCTACGCCGTCGCCGACCCCGGCGTCGGCTCCTCCGGCGGGGCCGACCGGCTCCACGGCGCCGGAATCGACGTCACCGGCGGGCTGCTCGTCGACGAGGTCGAACGATTCCTCGCCGACTGGCTCGTCGCCGCCCGTCTCGGGCGCCCGTTCGTGACGCTCAAGTGGGCGTCGAGCCTCGACGGGCGCGCGGCGGCCGACGACGGGACCAGCCGCTGGATCACCGGACCGGAGGCCCGGCAGGACGTGCACCGGCGGCGCGCGGCAGCCGGCGCCATCCTCGTCGGTACCGGCACCGCGCTCGCCGACGACCCTGCCCTGACCGCCCGCGACGCCGCTGGAAAGCTTCTGCCCACGCAGCCGGTGCCGGTCGTGATCGGCACCCGCGGCATCCCCAACGACGCCGCCCTCCGCGCCCACCCGCATCCGCCCCTCTTCTTCGCCACCGACGATCTGCTGGCCGTGCTGCACGACCTGCACCGGCGCGGCATCCGTCACGCCTTCATCGAGGGTGGGCCCACTCTCGCCAGTGCGTTCGTCGCGGCCGGGCTGGTCGACGAGTACCTCGTGTACCTAGCGCCCACGCTGCTCGGCGGCGCCCGGCTCGCCCTGGGCGACATCGGGGTGGCCGGCATCACCGACCAGCGCCGCCTGGCCATCGACCATTACGACCGACTCGGCGACGACCTCCTCGTCGTCGCCCGGCCGAGATAGGACAATCATGTTCACCGGAATCATCGAGGAACTCGGCCAGGTCGAGAAGGTGGAGCGATCCACGGATGCCGCCCGCCTCACCATCCGCGGCCCGAGAGTCGTAGCCGACGCCGGCCACGGCGACTCGATCGCGGTCAACGGCGTCTGCCTCACCGTGGTGGAGCAGACCGGCGACACCTTCACCGCCGACGTGATGGCCCAGACCCTCCTCATGTCCACCCTCGATGCCGCCCGCGCCGGCAGCCCGGTCAACCTCGAGCGCGCCGCCCTCGTCGGCGACCGCCTGGGCGGCCACATCGTGCAGGGCCACATCGACGGCACCAGCACCCTGCTGGCCGTCACCCCCGGTGAGGCCTGGCGGGTGCTGCGGTTCAGCCTCTCCGCCGAACTCGCCCCGCTCGTGGTGGGCAAGGGCTCCATCGCCGTGGACGGCGTCTCGCTGACCGTCAGCAACATCAGCCCGGCGAGCGAACCGGACCAGTGGTTCGAAGTCTCTCTCATCCCCGAAACCCTCACCGTTACGACGCTGGGACAGCGCACGATCGGCGATCACGTCAACATCGAAACCGACATCCTGGCCCGCCACGTGGAGCGCATGCTCGCCCTGGCGGACGCCGGATCGAAAAGGAGCCACTCATGAGCCTCGCCGACATTCCTACCGCGCTGGATGCCCTCCGGCTCGGGAAACCGGTCATCGTCGCCGACGACGAGGGCCGTGAGAATGAGGGCGATGTGATCATCTCCGCCCAGATGGCCACGCAGGAGTGGATCGCCTGGACCGTGCGGTACTCCTCCGGCTTCATCTGCGCGCCGATGACCAACGACCTAGCCGACAAGCTCGATCTGCCGGTGATGGTGCCGAACAATGAGGACCCCCGCGGCACGAACTACACGGTGTCGGTCGACGCGGCCGACCGGCTCAGCACCGGGATCAGCGCGGCCGACCGCGCGCACACCCTGCGCGTGCTGGCCGATCCGGCCTCGACGCCGTCCAGCCTGCACCGGCCCGGCCACATCATGCCGCTGCGCGCGAGGGATGGCGGTGTGCGCGAGCGGGACGGCCACACGGAGGCGGCCGTCGACCTGATGAAACTGGCCGGCCTCGTACCGGTCGCCGGAATTTGCGAGATCGTCGCCGAAGACGGCGAGATGATGCGCCTGCCCGGGCTCCTCGCCCTCGGCGAGCGCGAGGGCGTGCTGGTGATCACCATCAAGGACCTGATCGCCTACCTGCAGGAGTTCCACACCGACACCGAGCTGCCCACAGTCAGCCCGATCCTCGAATCGCCGCGGGTGGACTTCGAGGTGGAGACCACGGTGCCCACCCGGCACGGCTACTTCCAGGTGCGCGCCTACCGGGACCGGATGACCGGCGCCGACCACGTGGCCATCGTCTCCGGCACCCCCGCCGACGGCGCGATCGTGCGAGTGCACTCCGAGTGTCTCACCGGTGAGGCGTTCGGCTCGCTCAAATGCGAGTGCGGGCCTCAACTGGATGCCGCCCTGGAGACCATTCAGGAGCTCGGCGGCGTCGTCGTCTACCTGCGCGGCCAGGAGGGCCGCGGCATCGGGCTGATCAACAAGCTGCGCGCCTACAAGCTGCAGGAGGACGGCCTGGACACCTTCGACGCCAACGTGGCGCTGGGCCTTCCCGCCGACTCCCGAGACTACGGCGCCGCCACGGCCATCCTGCACGACCTGGGCCTGTCCGCCGTGCGGCTGCTGACCAACAACCCGGAGAAGGTGCGCCAGCTCGAGGCGCACGGCATCACCGTGACCGAGCGAGTGCCGCTCGTCGTCGGCGTCGGCACGCACAATCAGGACTACCTGGCCGTCAAGCGCGACCGGATGGGCCACCACATCACAGAAGCAGACATGCTGAAAGGAATCGCACTATGAGCGGAGCAGGCTCCCCGGAGATCGAGATCGACGGAACCGGGCTGGACATCGTGATCGTCGCCGGACGCTGGCATGACGTGATCACCGACGGGCTGATCGCCGGTGCGACCCGGGTGCTCGAGGCATCCGGTGCCCGCTACTCGCTCGTGCGGGTTCCCGGCAGCTTCGAGCTGCCGGTTGCGTGCAAGGTGGCCCTCGACAACGGCGCCGACGCGGTTGTCGCGCTCGGCGTGATCATTCGTGGCGGCACCCCGCACTTCGAGTACGTGTCGTCGGCGGCAACGGATGGCCTCACACGGGTGGCGCTGGACACCGGCAAGCCGGTGGGTTTCGGCGTGCTCACCCTCGACGACGAGCAGCAGGGCCTGGACCGGGCGGGCCTGCCCGGATCGAAGGAGGACAAGGGCGAAGAGGCGGCCGCGGCGGCCATCGCGACCGCTCAGCTGCTGCAGAAGCTGCGCGAGTAAGAAACGACCATGGTGCGCGGCGGCATCCGTATCGTTACCGGAGCGTGAGCCGAGGATTAGCGGAGCCAAGACTCCGGACGTAGGGTGCAAGGGCGGCTGTCACAAACGGCCGCCCTTCTCGACTTCCCGCACCTGTTCTCTCGACCGGAAACGAGACCACGGCGCAGCTGGCGTCGTTCGCCGTCTTCGGCGTGGCCATGGTGGCCCGCCCCATCGGCGCGCTGGTCTTCGGCCACTTCGGCGACAAGAGGGGCCGCAAGGCCACTCTCGTCGGGGCACTGCTGACCATGGGCATCGCGACCTTCCTGATCGGGTTGCTGCCCACCTACGCCATGATCGGCTGGCTCGCGCCGGCCCTGCTCGTGGTCCTGCGCCTCGCCCAGGGCTTCGCACTCGGCGGGGAGTGGTCCGGCGCCGCGCTGGTCGCGACCGAGAACGCCCCGGTCGGCAAGCGCGCCTGGTACGGCACGTTCCCGCAGGTCGGCGCCCCGCTCGGCTTCATCATCGCCAACGGCCTGTTCCTGGCCATCACACTGGCCCTGCCCGGTGACGACCCGACCCGCTGACGACCCGACCCGCCCCTCGGACGCGTTCCTCGAGTGGGCGTGGCGCATCCCGTTCCTCTTCTCCGCGGTGATGGTCGTCGTCGGCCTCTGGGTCCGCCTGCGCCTGGTCGAATCCGACGCCTTCACACAGGTCGTCGCCACCAAGCGGGTGGAGAAGCTGCCGCTCGCGGCCGTGTTCCGGTCGCACTGGCGCCAGCTGATCCTCGGCACCTTCATCATGCTGGCCACT
Organism: Cryobacterium sp. M25; assembly: GCF_002929635.1. NCBI lineage: Bacteria > Bacillati > Actinomycetota > Actinomycetes > Micrococcales > Microbacteriaceae > Cryobacterium > Cryobacterium sp. M25. Next base: position 7,942 of record NZ_PJJU01000043.1, read on the forward strand.
TACGTGCTGGTCTTCGGCATATTCACGTTGGCCTCCGGCCCCTAGGCCGACAGGCACGGGCGCCGCAAGACCCTGATCTTCGTGACCCTGGCGATCATCGGATTCGGCCTGCTCTTCGTGCCGCTGCTCGGCGCCGGGTTCGTCGGCGTGATGTTCTTCCTGATCCTCGGCTTCTCGCTGATGGGCATGAACTTCGGGCCGATGGGCGCGCTGCTGCCCGAGCTGTTCCCGACCAGCGTGCGCTACACCGGCTCCGCTTTCGCGTACAACATGAGCTCGATCCTCGGGGCGGCGGTGGCTCCGTTCATCGCGATCTGGCTGTGGGCCCTCGGCGAGGGCAGCCCGTTCTGGGTCGGCGTCTACCTCTCGGTGATGGCCGTGATCACCCTGGTCGCCCTGCTGCTGAGCCGCGAGACCCGCGACATCGACATCGAGCACAGACCTGGCTCTCGGCCGGCTCTCGACCACCGGTGGTCGAGCCTGTCGAGACCCGGGTCAGTCGAGGAACAGGATGCGCAGGCGCCGGGTCGTGAAGGCCAGGCCGAGAAGGATCATAGGTCTCGCCGGTGCGGGTCGAGACGGCGCCCAGCCTGCGCATGGTGGTGGACTTGCCGGCCCCGTTCAGGCCGAGCAGTCCGAAGGATTCGCCGGGCGCCACCTCGAAGGAGATGCCGTCCACGGCGGCGAAATCCTGGTGCCTCGTGACGAGATTCCGGGCCACGACGACGGTCTCCGGCACGGTTCCCAACTGGAGACCGCCGGGCCCATCCCAAGCGGGATGCGGTTAAGCTCATTCAGTGAGTACCCCCAGCAACCCCCGTTCCGCCGCCCGCCCGCCCACCAGTACGGCCGGCCGCACGGCCGGTCGCGGTCGCCTCGGCCGGATGGGGCGCCGCGACGATGCCGGCGGACCCCGCGCGACGTTCAGCCAGTTGGTCCCGTATCTGCTCGAGCACAAGAAGGTGCTCGGCTTCGTCGTCGTACTCAGCATCCTCGGCGCCCTCGCCAGCCTCGCCCAGCCGCTCCTGGTCAGCCAGGTCATCACCATCGTGCAGGAGGGTGACGCGCTCGGCAGCCTGGTGTGGGCGCTGGTCGCACTCGTCGTCGTCTCCGCCCTGATCAGCGGCTACCAGCACTATCTGCTGCAGCGCACCGGTGAGGGCGTCGTGCTCTCCAGCCGCCGCAAACTGATCGGGCGGATGCTCCGCCTTCCGATCAGCGAATTCGACACCCGCCGCACCGGCGACCTGGTCTCCCGGGTGGGGTCGGACACCACGCTGCTGCGGGCCGTGCTCACCCAGGGTTTGGTCGAAGCGATCGGCGGCTCGCTCACGTTCGTCGGCGCGCTCATCGCCATGCTCGTGATCGATCCGGTGCTGCTCGGCCTGACGGTACTGGTGATCGCCGTGTCGGTGGTCACCGTCACACTGCTGTCGCAGCGCATCCGTGCCGCCAGCCTCGCCGCGCAGGCCAAGGTCGGCGACCTCGCCGCCAGTGTCGAGCGCGCCATCAGCGCGGTGCGCACCGTGCGCGCCTCGAACGCCACCGACCGGGAGATCGCCGCCGTCGAGGAGGACGCCAAGGGCGCCTGGCAGATGGGCATCCAGGTCGCGAGGATCTCGGCCCTCGTCGTGCCGATCGCCGGCATCGCCATGCAGGTGTCGTTCCTGGTCGTGCTGGGCGTGGGGGGCTTCCGCGTGGCCAGCGGCACCATCACGATCGCGGACCTGATCGCGTTCATCCTGTTCCTGTTTCTGATGATCGTGCCGCTCGGCCAGGCGTTCGGCGCGATCACCTCCGTGAACGCCGCGCTCGGCGCCCTCGGCCGCATCCAGGAGATCATCGACCTGCCCACCGAGGACCAGTTCGACCGCGACATCGCCCCTCTGGCCATCACGGTCGGCGCCGCCAACGAGTCGGTGCGGCCGGATGCCCCGGCGATCTCGTTCGAGAACGTGCAGTTCGGCTACCTGGTCGCCTCGGCAGCGACGGATGCCGCGGGTGCGGAGGCCGGGTCGCAGGCCGGGTCGCAGGCCGGGTCGCAGGCCGGTGCTGCCGGTGTCGGCCGTGTTGCCGGCGCCGCAGCCGGTGCGGGGGCTATCGGCTCTGCTGCGGCCGCGTCGGCGGATGCCGCCGCTCTTTCCGGTGCCGGGCCTTCCGCTCACACGGCTTCCGACGCCGAGCTCGTCGCCGCCGAGAACGCGATGATCGAGACCGCCGTCGCGGCTCCGTTCGTGCTCGAGACCGCCATCGTGGTTCCGGCCGTGATGGAGGCCGTGCTGGCCGAACCCGACCTCGTCGAGGCAGATCTCGCGGCCGCTGACCGCGCCGCCGCGGCCGCGGCCGACCGTGCTGCCGAGCAGGCGACCGAACGGGCGACCGAGCGCAGCGACGCCGACGCCGCCGACAAGCCCCGCCCGGTGCTCCGCGGCGTCTCCTTCGACGCCCCGCGCGGCAAGCGCACCGCCCTGGTCGGCCCGTCCGGTGCCGGCAAGAGCACCATCCTGGCCCTGATCGAGCGCTTCTACGACCCGACCGGAGGCGTTGTGCGCATGGGGGGACTGGACATCCGCAGCCTCGACCGCACCGCGCTGCGCTCGCAGATCGGCTACGTCGAACAGGACGCCCCCGTTCTGGCCGGTTCGCTGAGGGACAACCTGACCCTGTCCACGCCCGACGCCACCGACGAGGAGTGCATCGCCGTGCTGCACGCCGTGAACCTCTCCGAGGTGCTCGAGCGCGACCCGGCCGGGCTGGGCGCGGCGGTCGGCGAGTCCGGCGTGATGCTCTCCGGCGGCGAACGCCAGCGGCTGGCGATCGCGCGCGCCCTGCTGGCCGCGCCGCCCATCCTGCTGCTGGACGAGTCCACCTCGAGTCTCGACGGCGTCAACGAGCAGAAGATGCGGGCCGCGATCGACGCGGTCGCCGTGGACCGTACCCTGATCGTGATCGCGCACCGCTTGTCGACCGTGGTCGACTCCGACCAGATCGTGGTGCTCGACCACGGCCAGGTCATCGGCACCGGCACGCACTCCGAGCTGGTCGCCTCGACGCCGCTCTACCGCGAGCTCGCCAAGCACCAGCTGCTCGTTTAGCCTGGGCTGCCCGAACCAATTCGACGGAGTTTTTAGTCTAAACCGCCAGTTTTGGGCCTGGAACACCCGATCTAGCCAAAATCTCCGTCGAATTCGTTAGACGCATGTGACCCTGTCAGCGCGCGGACAGCGGGTACCAGGGCGGGTAACAGCGCGGGTAACAGCGCGGGCAGCTCGAGCGTCAGCGCGGAGCCATCGGCGGCGAACGGAGCCCGCGGCGCGGCCAGGGGGCGTTCCAGCAGGTCGGTTTCGGTGACATCCGTCGCGGCGAAGTGACGGATGACCCGCGCCCGCACCCGCGACCCGTGCGCCTCGTAGAGCCGCACGATCAGATCCCCGCTGCGGTCCTCGGCCAGCTTGACCGCCTCGACCACGACGGCCGGGTGGTCGACCTAGATCAACGGATCCACGCGGGCCGCTCTCACCCCGGTCACCGAACAAAGCGGCAGGTTCAGCCGGTACCCCTCCGCGACCGCCTCGGGGATACCGGCGCCGGCCCGCAGCGACACCCGCAGCTCGTGCCGGCCCTGGTCGGCCGTGGGGTCAGGGAACACCGCGGCGCGCAACAGCGACAGTTGCACGGTCGTGACGGTGCGGCCCGCCGCATCCGTCGCCCGGCCGACGGCGCATATTGCTGGCGCACGGCCTAGTCGAAGGGCACCGGGGCATCCGTCACCGACCAGGCCGCGACCCGCAACGGCACGGATGCCCGGTGCACCGCCGGGCGCAGCCGCGCCCGCACGAACCGGTCGATGCGTTTCTCCACGAGTGCGCCGTCGTCATGCATCGGACCTGCGACTTCCCGCCGGGCACCGCCGCCCGACTGGCAGCATCGTACGACTGCCCCCGGCCCCGCACGTCCCCCACTGCAGGCGCTCGTGACCAAATCGACGGAGATTTTCGGATCTGAAGCGGATTACACACCCGAAACAGCCCCACGGAAGCACAATCTCCGTCGAATTCGTCAGGCAACGGATGCCGCAGCGCACCAGCGGCGCCGAGCCCCGCTACGCGTTTCGGAGGTTGTAGCGCACGCTCGCGAGCTCGGAGAGCAGCGCCGGCGGCACCCGGTCGCCGAACTTGGCGAAGTAATCCTCAGTGAGGTCGCACTCGGCCAGCCAGGAGGCCGGGTCGATCGCAAAGAGCTGCTCGACATCCGCGTCGGCCAGGTCCAGACCCTTCAGGTCGAGGCCACCCTGGACCGGGAGGTGTCCGATCGGGGTGTCCACGGCATCCGCGAGACCTTCGACGCGGCGCACGATCCACTCGATCACGCGGGAATTCTCGCCGAAACCGGGCCAGAGGAAGCTTCCGTCCGCGCCCTTGCGGAACCAGTTCACCTGGAAGATCTCCGGCGCCTTGCCGCCGAGACCACGGCCGACCTTGAGCCAGTGCGCCCAGTAGTCCGCCATGTTGTAGCCGCAAAAGGGGAGCATCGCGAACGGGTCGCGGCGCAACTCGCCGACGGTGCCCTCGGCGGCCGCGGTCTTCTCCGAGGAGATGGTCGCGCCCATGAACACGCCGTGCTTCCAGCTGCGGGCCTGGGCCACCAGCGGCACGTTCGTCGCGCGGCGTCCGCCGAAGAGGATGGCGTCGATCGGCACGCCGCCGAAGGCCTCCCAGTCGTCGGCGATCGACGGGCACTGCGCCGCAGCGACCGTGAAGCGGGAGTTGGGGTGGGCGGCCGGGCGGCCGGAGGCGGGCGTCCAATCCTTGCCCTCCCAGTCGATCAGGTGGCTGGGAGTGGTCTCGGTCAGACCCTCCCACCACACGTCGCCGTCGTCGCGCAGTGCGACGTTCGTGAAGATCGTGTTGCCCCAGACGGTGGCCACGGCGGTCGGGTTGGTGACCTCGCCGGTTCCGGGGGCCACACCGAAGAAGCCGGCCTCCGGGTTGATCGCGTACAGCCGGCCGTCGGGCCCGGGGCGCAGCCAGGCGATGTCGTCGCCAATGGTCTCGACCTTCCACCCGGGGATGGTCGGGCGCAGCATCGACAGGTTCGTCTTGCCGCAGGCCGACGGGAACGCCGCGGCCAGGTGCGACACGCCGCCCTCCGGGGAGGTTACCTTGATCAGGAGCATGTGTTCGGCCAGCCAGCCCTCGTCGCGGGCCATGACGGATGCGATCCGCAGCGCGAACGACTTCTTCGAGAGCAGCGCGTTGCCGCCGTAGCCCGAGCCGAACGACCACACCTCGCGGGTCTCCGGGAACTGCACAATGTATTTGGTGTCGTTACACGGCCAGGAGACGTCCCCACGGCGGCGCCCCTCGGCGTCGACCAGCGGGTAGCCCACGCTGTGCACGGTGTGCACCCAGGGGGCTCCGGCCTCGATCATGTGCAGCACCTTCTGGCCCGTGCGCGTCATGATGCCCATGTTCAGCACCACGTAGGGCGAGTCGGTGATCTCCACGCCGAGCTGGGAGATGGGGCCGCCGAGCGGTCCCATCGAAAACGGCACGATGTACATTGTGCGCCCGCGCATGCTGCCGGCGAAGACTCCCCGCAGCTCGCCCCGCATCGCGTCCGGGTCGGCCCAGTTGTTGGTGGGGCCGGCATCGCCCGGGTCGACCGAGCAGATGAAGGTGCGGTCCTCGACGCGCGCCACGTCCGACGGGCTCGTGCGGGCCAGGTAGCTGTTGGGGCGCCACTCCGGGTTCAGGTGGATGAGCTTGCCCTCGGCGACGAGCTGTTTCGCGAGCACGTCGGCTTCGCGCAACGATCCGTCACACCAGACGACGGCGTCGGGCTGGGTCAGCCGGGCAATTTCGTCCACCCAGGCCTGAAGGTTGGGGTCGGTGGTGCCGGCGACATAGCGGGACTCGCCCCCGCCGGTCTCAAGTCGGGAATTCGCGATTGTCATCTCCTGGCCTTTCGTGGTCAATCCGGCGTGAACCAGTGGTCTGCAGTCGTGGGGGGACGCAAATACGCCCTCCCTCTCCACAATGATCCACCGATGCCACCGGTGCCGGAAGTGCTCAGGTTAAGAACAGCGAATCTTTCGTTATCGTTAAGGAATGTCGACACGTGCCGCTGATCTGATCACCCTGGGACTCCGTATCCGTCATTTCCGGGCCGAGCGCGGCTTCACGCTCGACCAGCTCGGCGAGCAGGTCGGCATGGCCGGGAGCCAGCTCTCCCTGATCGAGAACGGCCGCCGCTCCCCCAAGCTGTCGACGTTGCAGGACATTGCCACCGCCGTCGACGTGGAGCTCACCGACCTGCTCAAAAACGAAGCGCCGAACACGCGGGCCGCACTCGAGATCGAGTTGGAGCGCGCGCAGCGTAATCCGCTCTACGGCGCCCTCGGCCTGCCGCGGGTGAAGATGACCAAGGGCATGCCGATGGCGGCGCTCGAGTCCCTTCTCGGTCTGCACCGCGAACTCGCCCGCCGCGCCAGCGAAGCCATCGCCACGCCGGAAGAGGCCCGCCGCGCGAACACGGAACTGCGCGAACGGATGCGCGAACAAGATAATTTCATGCCCGACATCGAGCAGCTCGCCGAGGACCGAGTGCGGGCATCCGGGCATGTGTCGGGCGCTCTCACCCACCGGGAGGTCAGCGTGATGGCCGAGCAGCTCGGCTTCAACCTCATCTACGTCAATGACCTGCCCGGCTCGACCCGGTCGGTCACCGACCTGGTCAATCACCGCATCTACCTGCCGCCGGCGTCGATCCCCGGCGGTCACGGCTTGCGCTCGATGGCGCTGCAGGCCATGGGGCACCGGCTGCTCGGCCACGAGCGGCCGGGCAGCTACGCCGAGTTCCTCTGGCAGAGGCTGCAGATCAACTACTTCGCGGCCGCCTGCCTGATGCCGCAGGCGGCATCCGTCGCGTTCCTCTCCCACGCCAAGCGCGAACGCGAGCTCTCGGTCGAGGACTTCCGCGACGCCTTCGGGGTGACCCACGAGGCCGCGGCGCTGCGACTGACGAACCTGGCCACCTCGCACCTGGACATGCCGCTGCACTTCCTGCGCGTCACCGGCGACGGCGCCCTGCAGAAGGGCTACGAGAACGACGACCTTCCCCTGCCGGCCGACGTGACCGGCTCAATCGAGGGCCAGTTCGTCTGCAAGCAGTGGAGCGCCCGCAGCGCCTTCACCCACACCAACCGCACCACCGAGTTCTACCAGTACACCGACACGCCGGCCGGCACCTTCTGGTGCGCCACCCAGACCGGGGCGACGGATGCCGGCGAGTTCTCGATCAGCGTCGGCGTGCCCTTCGTGCAGGCCAAGTGGTTCCGCGGCCGGGAGACCACGCAGCGGGCGGTGTCCCGCTGCCCGGACGAGTCCTGCTGTCGCCGCCCGGCCTCCGAGGTCTCCTCGCGCTGGGCCGGCAAGGCCTGGCCGAGCGCCCGGCTGCACGCGCACGTGCTGTCGCCGCTGCCCAGCGGCACCTTCCCCGGCGTCGACGACACCGAGGTCTACGAGTTCCTCGAGGCGCACGCCGCGGAGTAGTGGGGATCCTGGCGCTGAGCCACTTACGTCGTCGGGTCATCCGCCCCACCGTCGTCGGGTCATCCGTCGCCGAAGTCGTCTTCGTTTCCGTCTTCGTCTTCGTCGAATTGGTTCGATACCGGACACGGCGCTCCGTCTGTGATGAACAGCGCCCGCTCGGTGCGGACAGGGCCCGACGGGCGGCACGGCGAGGGCCAGGGCCCGACGGAGCGGCCCGACGGGCGGCAGGGCGAGGGTCAGGGGCGGGCGGCGAACGCGGTGGCGGTGCCACGGGCGGTGAGGCTGACCCGGCTGCCCACGACGGTGCCCATCGTGCCGTGCTGCCTTACGTGCACCAGCGTCCCGGGGCTCTGCGTTCCGGGGCTCTGCGTTCCGGGGCTCTGGGGGAAACCGGGCGCCGGGGCGCCCACGCAGAACAGGCGCACCGCCAGCTGCACCTCGGGCCCGTAGAAATCGACCGCTTCGACCTGGCCGGTACAGGAGGCGGCGGCATCCGCCCCTCCGGACTCGCAGTGCTCGACCATGATCTGCTCCGGGCGCAGCATGATGCAGGCGTCGCCGCGCAGGTTGGTGGGGGCGACGGCGACTGTGCCCAGCGCGCAGGCGGCGAAGCCGTCCGAGATGGTGGCCGGCAGCACGACCGCGTCGCCGAGGAACCGCGCCGTGAACAGGTCGACGGGGCGCCAGTAGACCTCGCGCGGCGGCCCGACCTGGCAGAGGTTGCCGTCGCGGAGCACCGCGAGCTGGTGGGCGAAGCTCATCGCCTCCGCCTGGTCGTGGGTGACGAGCACCGTGGTGATGCCGGCGCGCTCCAGCGTTTCGGCGACGATGTCGCGGGTTGCCGCCCGCAGTCCGGCATCGAGGGAGGAGAACGGTTCGTCGAGGAGCATCACCCGCGGCTGGCGGGCGAGGGCCCGCGCCAGGGCCACGCGCTGCTGCTGGCCGCCGGACAGTTCGTCGGGGCGGCGGGCGGCGAAGTCGGGCCTCAGCGACACCATCTCGAGCAGCTCGCTCACGGCACGGGCGCGTTGCTTGCGGGTGCCGCCGCGGAGCGCCGGGCCGAGGCCGAACGCGATGTTCTGCCCCACGGTGAGGTGCGGGAACAGGGCGCCGTCCTGCGCGACGAAGCCGATCCCGCGCCGATGCGCGGCCACGGCCGCGCCCGGGGCGGCCACGGTGCGACCGAGCACGCTGATGGTGCCCGAGTCGGGCAGCTCGAAGCCGCTGATCAGGCGCAGCAGGGTGGTCTTGCCCGACCCGGACGAGCCGACCACGACCGTGCGGCTACCCTCCGGCACCGAGAGGGCGATGTCCTCGAGGATACGGGTGCTGCCGAAGCTCTTGTTGACCCCGGACAGTTCGATGGCGGCGGTCATGACACGCTCGTCAGCCGGGAGCGGGCGAACAGCAGGTAGGTGACCGGCAGGCTCAGCACGATCATCAGCAGGGCGTAGGGCGCGGCGCCGACGTAGTTGATGTCGTTCACCTTCGACCAGAACTGGATCGCGAGGGTGCGGGTGCCGCTCGGGGCCAGCAGCAGCGTAGCGGTCAGCTCGGTGACGATGCCGAGGAACACGAGCGCCCCCGCGGCCAGGGCCGAGGGCGCGAAGAAGCGGGTGGTGACACCGAGGAACGCGGCGAACGGATGCTTGCCGAGCGACCGGGCCGCCTCCTCCAGTCCGACCGGAACCTGTGCGAGCCCGGCCCGGAGGTTCACCAGCGCGCGCGGCAGGAACATCAGCAAGTACGTCACGATCACCAGCACGGTGGTCTGGTAGAGCGGCTGCACGAAACGGATGCTGATGGTCACCAACGCGAGGGCCGTGACGATCCCAGGGAGGGAACTGGTGAGGTAGTTGACCGATTCGAGGCCGCGGGACAGCCGGCTCGGGTAGCGCACCGCGAGGAACGCGATCGGGAACGCGAGTACACAGGTGACCGCGGCGCCGACGAGGCCGTAGCCCACGGTCTGCAGCAGGGCCTGGACCAGCACGGCATCGGTCCACACGATTGCGCCGCCCTGGTAGAGCCAGCGGATGACGCTCCAGAACGGGACTCCGATCGCGAGTGCGAACAGCCCACCGAGGAACAGGTAGCCGACCGGCGTGAAGGCGCGGAGGGAGCGCCGCGGCGTGACCCGGGCCACACCCGAGCCGATGCGGGCGTACCGGGAGCGTCCGCGGGCACCGGACTCCCCGATCAACAGGAACAGGCACAGCAGCACGAGAACGCCGGCGAGGGCGTTGGCCGCGGGGCCGTTGAACGTGGACCGGTACTGCTCCACGATGGCGGTGGTGAAGGTGTCAAAGCGGATCATCGCGAACGCGCCGTATTCGGAGAGCAGGTGCAGCCCTACCAGCAGGGCGCCCCCGAGGATCGGCAGCCGCAACTGGGGCAGGATGACGCGGAAGAAGACGCCCCAGGCACCGCTGCCGAGCGACTCTGCTGCCTCTTCGACCGTGGGGTCCAGCCGACGGAGCGCGGCGACGCAGGGCAGGTAGACCAACGGGAAGTACGACAGGGTGGCGATCAGAACCCCGGACCAGAGCCCGTTCAAGGAGGGTACGGCGCTTACCCAGCCGTAGCTGTTGACGAAGGCCGGCACCGCGAGCGGCGTCGCCAGGAGCACGGCGAACACCCGGTGGCCGCGCAGGGAGGTGCGGCCGACCAGCCAGGCGGCGGCCACCCCGATCGCCGCGGTCAGCGGCACGGTGATCACGACCAGCCCGATCGTGTTCAGGAGCAGTTCGCCGACCCGCGGCCGGAACACGAGCGCCGAGAGGGTCGGCCAACCGGTCAGGATACCGGTGACGATGACGTAGCCCAGCGGCAGCAGCCCGAGCACGGACACGGTGACGGCGGCCGCCACGATGAATGGTGACGGTCGTTTGCCGACCCGGCCGGCGGCATCCGTGCGCCCCGCAAGCCCCGTTGCGCCGGTTTCGGCGACGGCTCCGCGACCGGTGTCCGACGGGTCGGGCGCCGGTTTCGCGGTCGAGGGGGCTGCAGGTATCACCAGTTTCAGCCTAGAGGAAACCGGCCTCGGTCATCAGATCGGTGACCTTGGTGCTGTTGAGTTTGGACGGGTCGATGACGGGGGCGTCGAGTTCGCGAAGCGGCACCATCGCGGGGTTCGCGTCGACCGCGTCGGAAACGGGGTACTCGAACGAGGTGCCGGTCTTCAGGATTTCCTGGCCGGCCTTGCCGGTGATGAAAGCGAGGAACGCCTGAGCGGCCACGGGGTTCGCGCTGGTCTCCAGCACTCCGCCGCCGGAGACGCTGACGAACGCACCGGGATCCTGGTTCTTGAAGTAGTGCATCTGGGTGCTGGAGCTGTTCTCGCCCGTACCGGCCTGGTCTGCGAACCAGTAGTAGTGGTAGATCACGCCGCCGGGGATCTCACCCGCGTTGACGGCCTTCATCACGGTGCTGTTGCCTTTATAGACGACCGCGTTCTCCTTCATGGCCGCGAGCCAGTCGCTCGTTGCGGCTTCGCCCTTGAGCTCGAGGAGCGCACTGACGATGGCTTGGAAGTCGGCGCCGGAGGGCGACGCGGCCCAGCGGCCGGCCCAGGCCGGGTCGGCGAGGTCGAGCAGCGAGGCCGGCAGTTCGCCCGCGCTGATCATGCTCGGGTTGTAGGCGAACACGGTCGAGCGGGCGGCAATGCCGGTCCAGGTGCCGGTGGACGGCTGGAACTGCTTGGGAACTTGGGCCAGCGTGGCGTCGTCGACCGGGGCGAACAGGCCGGCCTTGTCGACGAGGCTGATCGCGGGCGAGTTCTCGGTGAGGAACACGTCGGCCTTCGACGCGGCGCCTTCCTGCACGAGCTGGTTGCCGAGTTCCGAGTCGTCGCCGTTGCGGAGCGTGACGGTGACGCCGGTCTCCGCGGTGAATTCGTCGGCCCAGGCCTGGGTCAGTTCCTCGTGCTGGGCGTTGTAGACCGTGATCGAACCCGACGGGGTGGAAGCGTCGGTAGCACCAGGACTGGATTCCTCGGGTGCGCTGCACCCGGTCACCCCGAGCAGGGCCGCCGTTCCGATAGCGGTAAGCAGTGCCCAGCGGCGTGTCAAGATCATCGTGTTGCGTCCCTACTGTCGTGCGGGCATGACCCACAGTGCTTTTAGGTAAGCCTACCCTAAAGAAATTGGCGTCGTCGGGGCCGCAGGGGAATACACAGGCTCGGCCCCGGTCAGCGGGGCGGCATCCGGATGGCGCCGTCGAGCCGGATGGTGTCGCCGTTGAGCATCGGGTTTTCGACGATGTGCCGCACGAGCGCGGCGAACGCGGCCGGGTTGCCGAGCCGGGAAGGGTGTGGAACCTGCGCCGCGAGGGACTCGCGCACGTTCTCGGGGAGCCCCTGAAGCAGCGGGGTGTCGAAGATGCCGGGCGCGATCGCCACCACCCGGATCAACGATCGGGCGAATTCGCGGGCGAGCGGCAGGGTCATCGCGGCGACGCCGCCCTTCGAGGCGGCATAGGCCGCCTGACCGATCTGCCCGTCGAAGGCTGCGACAGATGCCGTGTTCACGATCACACCGCGCTCCGGGACGGTGCCGGCCGTCTGGTCGATCGTGCCGGGGGTGCCGTCCGTGCCGTTCGTCCCGGGGGCTCCGTCCGTGCCACCGACCGGGTCGGTAGCCTGCATGGCGGCCGCGGCCAGCCGGATCACGTTATACGTGCCGACGAGGTTGATGCGAATGACCCGGTCGAAGTCGTCCAGCGGCAGCGGGGCCCCGGTGCGGTCGACGGTGCGCTGGCCGGGGGCGATGCCGGCACAGTTGACCACGATGCGCAGCGGGGCGATCGCGGCGGCGGCGTCGACGGCGGCCTGCACGTCCTCGGTGCGGGTGACGTCACCCGGCACGAAACACGCCCGGCCGCCGATCACGACCGCCGCCTGCTCCCCACTGGTGCCGGGCAGGTCGAGCAGCACGACCGCTGCCCCAGCGTGGGCCAGGGCGGTGGCGGTGGCCAGCCCGAGGCCGGAGGCGGCTCCGGTGACGAGGGCGGAGCATCCGTCGACGCGCATCTCAGAGCCGTTCGATGATGGTGGCGTTGGCCATGCCGCCGCCCTCGCACATGGTCTGCAGGCCCCAGCGGCCGCCGGTCAGTTCGAGGTGGTTGAGCAGGGTGCCGAGGAGCCGGGTGCCCGAGGAGCCGAGCGCGTGGCCGAGAGCGATGGCCCCGCCGCGCGGATTGAGCAGGGCCGGGTCGGCGCCGAGTTCGCGCAGCCAGACCAGCGGCACGGTGGCAAACGCCTCGTTGACCTCGTAGGCGTCGAGGTCGTCGATGCTGAGACCGGAGCGCTCCAGGATGCGCCGGGTCGCCGGGATCACGCCCGTGAGCATCAAGAGCGGGTCGCTTCCGGTCACCGCGAAGCTGTGGAACCGGGCGCGCGGGTTGAGGCCGAGCTGGGCGGCGCGTTTGGCGCTCATGATCAGAGCCGCGGAGGCGCCGTCGGTGAGCGGCGACGAGTTGCCGGCGGTGATGTGCCAGTCGAGTTTCGGGAAGCGGGCGGCGAGGGCGTCGGTGCGGAACGCCGGAGGCAGGGCGGCCAGGGAATCGAGGGTGGTGCCGGGGCGGATGGTCTCGTCGGCGGCCACGACCCGGCCGTCCCGCAGAGTCGTCGGCCGCAGTTCGCCGTCGAAATCGCCGCGTTCGGCGGCGGCCGCGGCGAGTCGGTGCGAGCGGGCGGCGAAGGCATCCAGTTCGCCGCGGCCCAGTTTCCACTTCTGGTTCATCAGCTCGGCCGAGACGCCCTGGTTGACGAGCCCGTCGGGGTAGCGGTCGCGCATCAGCGTGCCGTGCGGATTCGGGATCTGTCCGCTCTGCTGGTTCTGGTGGCTCTGCCCGCCTTGCTGGTTCTGCGGGCTCTGGGCCGTGCCGAGCGACGAGCCCAGCGGCACGCGGCTCATCGATTCGACGCCGCAGGCGATGACGATGTCGTAGCTGCCGGCCATCACGCCCTGCGCGGCGAACGTGGCCGCCTGCTGGCTGGATCCGCACTGCCGGTCGATGGTCGCGCCGGGCACCGAGTCGGGAAAACCCGCGCTGAGCAGGGCGGTGCGGGTCACGTTGTAGCCCTGCTCGCCGACCTGGCTGACGCAGCCGCCGATCACGTCGTCGACGAGCGCGGGATCGAGCCCGTTGCGGGTGACCAGTTCGCTTAGCACCCCGGCCAGCAGGTCCGCGGGGTGCACGCCCGAGAGGGCGCCGCCCGGTTTGCCTCGACCCGACGCGGTGCGCACGACATCGACAATGACAGCCTCGTTGCTCATGACCTCAGCCTAGGCTTCCGGTGCCACCGCGGCGCGGAGCGGGGAGCGCGTGTGGGCTGCGGGCTGCGCGTGGGGTACGGGCCGCGCGTGGGGCTAACTCAGGAGATCCGGTGGGGAAGCCGTCGTCCGGCGGATTCCGCCGCACTGGTCCGGGGGCTAACAGAACGCGGCCGACGTATCTCCTGAGTTGGCCACAAACACGGCAGGACAGGGACGTGCGGGTGTGGCGTGCGGCGGTGAGCCGTGCAGGTTCGGGTGTGGCAGGCGGGGCGTCAGCCCGAGAGCGCCCACATCGCGACGGCGCTGGCGGCGGCCACGTTGAGGGAGTCGATGCCGTGCTTCATCGGGATCTGCACCACGGTGTCGGAGGCCGCCAATGCGTCCGGGGTGAGCCCCTCACCCTCCGCGCCGAGCAGCAGCGCCAGCCGCTCGTGCTCGTGCCCGGGGAAGTCGCGCAGGCTCACGGCATCCGTTGTCAGGGCGAGCGCGGCGAGGTGGAAACCGTGCCGAGTGAGCAGCGCGCGGGTACTCGGCCAGTCGCCGACGCGGGTCCAGGGCACCTGCAGCACGGTGCCCATCGAGACGCGGATGGCGCGACGGTAGAAGGGGTCGGAGCAGTGCGGTGTGACCAGGATCGCGTCGGCGCCGATGGCCCCGGCGGAGCGGAAGATCGCGCCGACGTTCGTGGGGTCGGACACATTCTCGAGGATCACGATGCGGCGGGCGCCGGCGAGTAGCGACTCCGGGTCGGGCAGCTCGGGCCGGTGCATCGAGGCGATCACGCCGCGGTGCAGCACGTAGCCGGTGAGCTCGGCGAGAAGCGCCCCCGGGCCGACGAAGACCGGCACGTCCTCGCCGACGAGGGCGCGGGCCTCCGGGGCGGTGTTGCCGAGTGTGAGCACCGACCGCGGCCGGTGTCCGGCGCGCAGGGCCCGCTCGAGAACCAATGCCGATTCGGCTATATACAGGCCGTGTTCGGTGCCGCGCGCCTTTTTCAGTGCCACATCGGTGAGATGGGCGTAGTCCGCAAGCCGCGGATCGCTGAGGTCGCTGATCTCGATGACGGGCACCCGATCAGTCTAATCGCGGGGCGGGGGCGGGTGGCTGGATGCGGGGGCGGGTGGCTGGATGCGGGCCGCCTCGGGGCTAACTCAGGAGATCTGGGCGGCGGACGGCAGCCGGCACCCGGACCAGTGCGGCGATCCCACGGATGCCGCGGCGCATCTCCAGAGTTAGCCGCACCGTTCATCCGCCCGGCGGGCACGGACAGCCTGGGTGCCCCGGCGCCCGAGTGGCCCCGCCGGTAGCGGATTCACGGCCCCCGGAGCACAGGCAACGGCTTCGGCCGGGCCACGATTTGCAGGAGTTATGTACCGGTAAGGGTTGCGCCCTGGGGCTAACTCAGGAGATCCGGGCGGCGGACGGCAGCCGGCACCCGGACCAGTGCGGCGATCCAACGGATGCGGCGGCGCATCTCCTGAGTTAGCCGCACCGCTCGACGTGTCGGCATGGTCCCGTGTGACCGGTCCTGTGTGATCGGTCCTGGCGGCACTGTGCTATCGGCCGGGTCGTGTGATGGTGAGATCATGGCTGCGGATTCCTCCCGGCCAGGGGGTGCCCGGCATCCGTCAGCAACCGGTCAGCGGCAGGAACATCCCCGCAGCCATCAACGTCATCGCCAGCGCCATACTCAGGTGCTGGGCCGACTCCAGTCGGAGCGTGGCCGGCTCGACCCCCGACCCGGTCGGGCGGCGCGCCGACCGCACGGCGCTGGCCGCAAGGGCAACGGATGCCGCAGCCAGCAGTACCACAAGCCGGGCCGGCAGCGTTCCGCCGTCGGTGATCGCCCGCTCGTGCCCGGCATGGGCGCCGTTTCCCACAGCGGTCCCGGCGACAGCGGGCGCAGCGGCAGCGGGCGCAGCGGCAGCCGTGGCACTAGCCGTGGCACTAGCCGTGGCACTGGTTCCGGCGCCAGCGCCGGCCACCGCGACCGAGCCGACCGAAGCCGCCGTAGCCTCAGTCGACGCCGCCGGCAGCATCGCGACCCACATTACGGACGTCAGCAACAGCGATACGGCGTGATGCGCGGCGGGCATGCGGTGCCGCCGGTCAAGCAGGGCCAGCAGCGCCGCCCCGACCAGGAGCCCCGCCCAGGCCAAGGAGCCGAGCAGCTGCACGCCCGGCAGCACCATGTCGGCGCACGAGACGATCATGACGACCATGGTGGGAGCCGCGACCAGGGCGCGGCCCGGCATCCCGGAGCCCGGCGAGCGCGCACGCCGCTCCCAGGCCGGACGCCGCGACGGCGGCGACCAGGCACACGGACACCCAGATCGCGGTCATTTCGGCTCACGATAGGCCGGTCTCCCCCGTGGGTCTTGCCTGTCAGCGCACGGATGCGAGGCGACAGCGTTCCGTGTGGCTAACTCAGGAGATTCACCGCGGCGAAACCACCATCCCGCACCTGTGGCGCACGGGTCCGCACTGGCCCGTGCCGAATCGGCCGCCCCGATTCCGGAACTCCTGAGTTAGCCTCCGCGAACCCGGCATAACTTCTGCACTCTGGTGGGGGCGCCGGCCCGGGCCGCCGAAAGACCCGGACGGGGGCGCGATGCGGCCCCCCACAATTTGCAGGAGATATGCACGAGGAGGATTCGGACCCGAGGACCGGGAACCCTCGCGCGC
Organism: Cryobacterium sp. M25; assembly: GCF_002929635.1. Lineage (NCBI taxonomy): Bacteria > Bacillati > Actinomycetota > Actinomycetes > Micrococcales > Microbacteriaceae > Cryobacterium > Cryobacterium sp. M25. Next base: position 24,458 of record NZ_PJJU01000043.1, read on the forward strand.
GGGCGCGCCGACACGGTGATGTGGCCAACTCAGGAGACGCGCCGCAGCACCCCCCGCTCCCCGCACTGGTCCGGGCGACGGATGCCGCGCCCCACCCGAATCTCCTGAGTTGGCCACACACACACGCGCACACACACACACACACACACACACACACACACACACACTCCGAGTGCATAGCTCCTGGGGCGACCGCGGGCCCTAAACCACGAATGCGAGAATGGCACCGTGTCGACGTCAATGAGCGGGGTAACGGGATGAGCGAGCAGAGCAAGCCCAGCGGGCCCAGTGCCAACGGCCCGAACGGTGCGCCGCATTCGCAGACCCTGTCGCGCGGCATCCGCGTGCTCGAGATTCTCGCCGACGCCGACGAGGCCCTGACCATTGCCGACGTGGCCGCCGCCCTCGGCGTGCACCGCTCGATCGCCTACCGAATATTGCGCACGTTGGAGGACCATGGGGTCGTGATCCGGGATGCCGCGGGCGCCGTACGCCTCGGCCCACGGATGGCCGCGCTCGCCCGCGGTGTCTCCCGCGGTCTGCAGGCCGCGGCGCTGCCCGAGCTGACGAGCGTCGCGAACGAGTTGGGGATGACAGCCTTCGTGACCGTGCTGGACCGGGCGGAGGTCGTCACTCTGGTCAGCGTGGAACCGCGACAGGCGCACGCCACGGTCGCGCAGCGCCCCGGCACGCGGCATCCGCTCGGCCGGGGTGCACCCGGGATCGCCATCCAGTCCCTGCTCACGGCGACCCAGTGGGTGAACCTCGGCGAGGGCGCCCGCCGCGACGAAGCCGCCGACGTGCGCGCACGCGGCTTCGCCACCAGTCATGACGAGGTCATTCCGGGGCTGGCCTCCGTGGCGGTGCCGCTGGTCGTGCCCGGCGAGGCACCGGCGGCTCTGGCGGTCGTCTACCTCGGCACCGGGCAGAGTGACGCCGCGATCGGCGCGCGTCTCGTGACGGCCGCGGCTGTAATTGCAGCCGACCTGCGCTAATTGCCGCCACACCGGGCCAGACGCGGGCGCTTCGACCGGGCGCCGCCGACCGACCGGGCGCCACCGACCGGGCGCCGGCAGCCGGCCCGGCGCACGGCGGCATCCGGACCACGAGACGGCGGCACCATCCAGGCCCCCCCCGGTCGACCCCGTTCCTACCACTGTAGATAATATACGATTTGTGATACCGTTTCGAGATCGCACGATTCCAGCACCACACAGGGAAATACAAAGGGGTATTCCATGGCATTGACGACCGACCGAACGAGCGCCGCGAAAGCGACCGCCGCGAAACGACACGAGGAACGCCGGGTCCTCGCCGGCACCATGGTGGGCACCACCATCGAGTGGTACGACTTCTTCATCTACGCGCAGGCCGCCGGCCTCGTGCTGGCCGGGCTGTACTTCGCCCCGCTCGCCAACGACAACGCCGGTCTGGCGCAGCTCGTGGCCTGGGCCTCCCTCGGCATCAGCTTCCTCTTCCGCCCGCTGGGCGCGGTCGTGGCCGGCCACCTCGGTGACCGCCTCGGCCGCAAGGCCATGCTCGTGCTGACCCTCGTCATCATGGGCGCGGCCACGGCACTGATCGGCCTCCTGCCGACCTTCGAGCAGATCGGCGTCTGGGCGCCGATCCTGCTGATCGTGCTGCGCATCCTGCAGGGCTTCTCGGCTGGCGGGGAATGGGGCGGTGCCGCCCTGATGTCGGTTGAGCACGCCCCGGTCAACAAGCGCGGATTCTTCGGCGCGTACCCGCAGATCGGCGTGCCGACCGGGCTCATCCTCGCCACCGGCGTCATGCTCCTGGTGACCAGCACGATGAGCGAGGAGGCCTTCCTCGCCTGGGGCTGGCGCATCCCGTTCCTCGTCTCGGTGCTGCTTATCGTGGTCGGCTTCATCATTCGCCGCTCGGTCGACGAGAGCCCCGTCTTCAAGGAGATGCAGGATCGCAAGAAGGAATCGGCCGCCCCCCTCCGCCAGCTCTTCCGCGGCCACTGGCGCCAGGTCATCCTGACCGCCCTGATCTTCATCGCCAACAACGCCGCCGGCTACCTGTTGATCGCGTTCTTCTCCTCCTACGCCACCAAGCCGGTCGAGGCCGGCGGCCTGGGCATGGAACGCTCCCCCGTGCTGCTGGCCAGCACCATCGCCGCCGCGTTCTGGCTCGCGTCGACGATGATCGGCGGCATCCTGTCCGACAAGATCGGGCGCATCCGCACGTTCCAGTTCGGCTACGCCTGGTTGTTCCTCTGGGCCATCCCGATGTTCCTGCTGATCGACACCGGCGAGATCCTCTGGTTCACGGTAGCGCTCGTCGTGCTGGCCAGCGGGCTCGGCTTCTCGTACGGTCCACAGGCGGCGCTCTACGCGGAGATGTTCCCGGCTCAGGTACGCTACTCGGGCGTGTCCATCGGCTACGCCATGGGTGCCATCCTCGGTGGGGCGTTCGCTCCCCTGATCGCGCAGCTGCTGCTGGACGAGACCGCCTGGTCACCGTCGATCGGCATCTACATCATGGTGCTGGCCACGATCTCCTTCGTCGCGGTCTCCGTGGTGAAGGAAACCCGTGGAGTCCCGCTCGGCATTTCCCAGCACGACTAGAAAGCCGCAAAACATGCCGAACTCGACCTCCGTGGGCGCCGCCGACGTCAGCGCAAGCAACAGCGCGGGTATCAGCGTCACCGCCACCACCGATCTCGCCACACCGGGCAAGATCATTGCGGTGCACCTCAACTACCCGAGCCGGGCCGCCCAGCGCGGCCGCACGCCGGAGCAGCCGTCGTACTTCCTCAAACCGGCGTCGTCGCGGAGTTCCAGCGGCACGCCGGTGGAACGGCCCGACGGATGCGAGCTGCTGGTGTTCGAGGGCGAGATCGCGCTGGTGATCGGGCGCCGCACCCGCGGCGTCTCGCCCGAGGAGGGCTGGGCGGCGGTCTCGCACGTGACCTGCGCCAACGACTTCGGCGTGTACGACCTGCGCTACGCCGACAAGGGCTCGAACCTGCGCTCGAAGGGCGCCGACGGCTTCACCCCCGTCGGGCCGACACTGCTGCCGGCGGCCGGCCTCGACCCGGCAGCGCTGCGCATCCGCACCTGGGTCAACGGCACGCTCGTACAGGAGGACACGACCGCCGACCTGCTCTTCGGGTTCGGCCGGCTCGTCGCCGACCTCTCGCAGCTGCTCACGCTCGAGCCCGGCGACCTGATCCTCACCGGCACGCCGGCCGGTTCGTCGGTCGTCGTGCCCGGCGACATCGTCGAGGTCGAAGTGGATGCCCCAGGAGCCCCGGGCGCACCCCGCACCGGCCGCCTCGTCAGCCCGATTCGGCAGGGCACGGTGCCGTTCGGCGCGTTCGGGGCCGGACCGCGGGTCGACGATCTGCAGCGCACCGAGGCGTGGGGTTCGGCGGAGGCGGCCGGGCTCGCACCGGCATCCGTCACCGCACCCATAGCGGAGCAGACGCCCCCGCCGTTCGCCCTCACCCCCGAGCTGAAGGCCCGGATCAACAGTGTGGGCACCGCCACCCTCAGCGCCCAGTTGCGCAAGCGCGGGCTCAACTCAGTGTCGATCGACGGCCTCAGCTCGACCCGGCCGGGCGCCCGTCTCGTCGGCCGGGCCCGCACACTCCGGTACATTCCGGCGCGGGAGGACCTGTTCGAGTCGCACGGCGGCGGCTACAACGCCCAGAAGCGCGCCTTCGACTCGCTCGGACAGGGCGACGTGCTCGTGATCGAGGCCCGCGGCGAGCGCGGCACGGGCACGGTCGGCGACATCCTCGCCCTGCGCGCCCAGATGCGCGGCGCGGCCGGCATCGTGACGGATGGCGGTGTGCGCGATCTCGCGGCCGTCACCGCCCTGGAGATCCCGACCTACCACGCCGGACCGCACCCTGCCGTGCTCGGACGCCGGCACGTGCCGTGGGACATGGACCTGACCGTGGCCTGCGGCGGGGCATCCGTGCAGCCCGGCGACGTGATCGTCGGGGACGCCGACGGACTGATCGTGATCCCGCCGCACCTGGTTGAGGAGGTGGTCGCCGCAGCCATCGTGCAGGAGCGCGAGGAGACCTTCATCGCCGCCATGGTCACGGCCGGGCACGGCGTCGACGGGCTCTACCCGATGAACGCCGAGTGGAAGGCCCGGTATCGGGTCTGGCTGGAGGAACAGGCATGACGGCCTCGGTCTCGGCTGGCTCGACTGGCTCGACAGGCTCGGCAGGCTCGGCAGGCTCGACAGGCTCGACTGGCGTCGCGACTGGCTCGACCACCGGCGTCTCGACCACCGGCGCGGAGGCGTCGCTGAGCAAGGCGCAGCTCGCCCACCGGTGGATCCGGGCCCGCATCTCCGACGGCAGCTTCAGCCCGGGCTACCGCCTGGTGCTCGGGCAGATCGCCCGGGAGATCGGTGTCAGCACCGTGCCGGTGCGGGAGGCCATCCGTCTGCTGGAGGCAGAGGGTCTGGTCACGTTCGAGCGCAACGTCGGCGCCCAGGTGGCCATGCTCGACGTCACCGAGTACACCCACACGATGCAGACGCTGGCCCTCGTCGAGGGCTACGCCACCGCCCTGTCGGCGCCGCGGCTCGACCCGGAGACGCTGCTGCGCGCCCGGGAGATCAACGCGGAGATGGACGAGTGCCTGCACCACTTCGACCCGGTGCGTTTCACCAGCCTGAACCGCGAGTTCCACTCGGCCCTGTTCGAGGCCTGCAGCAATGCGCACATCCTCGACCTGGTGCAGCGGGGCTGGAGCCGGCTCGGCACCCTGCGCGAATCCACGTTCAGCTTCGTGCCCGGTCGGGCGCACGAGTCCGTCGCCGAGCACACCGCGCTGCTCGACCTGATCGAGGACGGCGCCGATCCCCTGCAGATCGAACTGGCCGCGCGCGACCACCGACTCGGCACCCTGAACGCCTTCCTCGCCCAGCAGCACACCGCCCCCACCGCCTCCACCCCCTAACAGCCAATCCCGCAACTGTTCCCGTAACGGACGACTGTTGCCCGCACACCGGGAACATTCGTCCGATTCGGCAACAGTCGCGGACGCATCCGTTGCCCTCGAAAGGAAGAACAATGAAGTTCCGCACCGACCCGAGTCAGATCACAGGCTCTATCGCGCCCCTGATGAGCCCGTTCACGGCCGACGGCGCCGTCGACCACGCCGGCCTCACCAACCTCGTGAACTGGCAGCTCGCCTCCGGCACGCACGGGATCTCGCTCGGCGGCTCCACCGGCGAGCCGAGCTCGCAGACCATCGCCGAGCGTGCCAGCGCGATCCGCACCGTGGCCGCCGCGGTCGGCGACCGGGTGCCGTTCATGCCCGGCACCGGCTCGGCCAAGCTCGACGAGACCCTCGAGCTCACCGCCGCGGCCCGGGACGCCGGCGTCGACGCCGCCCTGATCATCACCCCCTACTACGCCCGCCCCACCCAGGAAGCCCTCTACGTCTGGTACAAGACCGTGGCCGAGGAGTTTCCGGACCTGCCGATCGTCGCCTACAACGTGCCCAGCCGCACCGCCGTGGACATCGCCCCGGAGACCATCGCCCGCCTCTACCGCGATTTCGACAACTTCGTCGGCGTCAAGGAGACCACCAAGGACTTCGAGCACTTCTCCCGGGTGCTGCAGCTCTGCGGCCCCGAACTGCTGGTCTGGAGCGGCATCGAACTGCTCTGCCTGCCTCTGCTGGCCCTCGGCGGCGTGGGATACATCAGCGCCACGAGCAACATCGCCCCGGTCGCGCACGTCGAGATGTACAACGCGTGGATGGCCGGCGACATCGAGACGGCCCGGCGCATCCACTACGGCCTGCACCCACTCGTCGACCTGCTTTTCGTCGAGACGAACCCGGCCCCGGGCAAATGGGTGCTCGAGCAGCGCGGCCTGATCGAGAGCGGCTTCGTGCGCCCGCCGCTGATCACGCCGACGGATGCGGGCATCGCCAAAATGCAGGCGCTCCTGGCCGCCGGCGAGCAGTACCTCTCCCCCGTCGACGGCTTCACTGTCGCCGACTTCACCCCGAAAGCAGCCTGAGCCATGACCGAGACCGCCGTGACCGACACCACCACCACCGACACCACCACCACGAGAACCCGCGCGCAGCATGTGCCCGAGAACCTGCCGACCCGCATCCAGCACTTCATCGGCGGCCGGTTCGTCGACAGCGTCTCCGGCGCGACCTTCAACGTGCTCGACCCGGTGTCGAACCAGACCTACGCCACCGCCGCGGCCGGCCAGAAGGAAGACGTGGACCTCGCCGTCGCCGCCGCGACCGACGCCTTCGTGGCCGGGCCGTGGCCGAGGATGAAGCCGCGCGAACGCTCCCGCATCCTGAACAAGATCGCCGACGCCGTCGAGGCCCAGGATGCCCGCCTCGCCGAACTCGAGACGTTCGACACCGGCCTGCCGATCACCCAGGCCCTCGGCCAGGCCAAGCGGGCGGCCGAGAACTTCCGCTTCTTCGCCGACCTGATCGTGGCGCAGACCGACGACACCTACCAGGTGCCCGGCAGCCAGATCAACTACGTCTTCCGCAAACCGGTCGGCGTGGCCGGGCTGATCACCCCGTGGAACACCCCGTTCATGCTGGAGAGCTGGAAGCTCGCCCCCGCACTGGCCGCCGGCTGCACGGTCGTGCTCAAGCCGGCCGAGTTCACGCCGCTGTCGGCGAGCCTGTGGGCGGAGATCTTCCGCTCCGCCGGGCTGCCCGACGGGGTCTTCAACCTGGTCAACGGGCTGGGTGAGGAGGCCGGGGACGCGCTGGTCAAGCATCCGGATGTCCCCCTCATCTCGTTCACGGGCGAGACGACCACGGGTCAGACCATCTACCGCAACTGCGCCGCGAACCTCAAGGGCATGTCGATGGAGCTCGGCGGCAAGTCCCCCGCCGTGGTCTTCGCCGACGCCGACCTCGAGGCCGCGCTCGACTCGACCCTGTTCGGGGTGTTCTCGCTCAACGGCGAGCGCTGCACCGCCAGCAGCCGCATCCTGGTGGAACGCCCGATCTACGACGACTTCTGCGCCCGCTATGCGGCCCGGGCACAGAACATCGTGGTCGGCGACCCACACGACCCTGCCACCGAGGTCGGCGCGCTCGTGCACCCCGAGCACTACGCCAAGGTGATGAGCTACGTCGAGATCGGCAAGAGCGAGGGCCGCCTGCTCGCCGGCGGCGGCCGCCCCCAGAACCTGCCGGAGGGCAACTATGTGTCCCCGACCGTGTTCGCGGATGTCGCCCCGACGGCCCGCATCTTCCAGGAGGAGATCTTCGGACCGGTCGTGGCGATCACGCCGTTCGACACCGACGAAGAGGCCCTCGAGCTGGCCAACGGCGTCAAGTATGGCCTGGCCGCATACATCTGGACCAGCAACCTCACCCGGGCGCACACCTTCGCGCAGTCGATCGAGGCGGGCATGGTCTGGCTCAACTCACACAACGTGCGGGACCTGCGCACCCCGTTCGGAGGGGTCAAGGCCTCGGGCCTCGGCCACGAGGGCGGCTACCGCTCGATCGACTTCTACACCGAACAGCAGGCCGTGCACGTTTCCCTCGGGCCTGTGCACACCGCCCGCTTCGGCGCCCACTGATCCCGGGTCCCGGGTCCCGACACGCTCGACCACCGACACGCTCGACCACCGCGACATCTCAATGAGGAGGATTCCATGACCACCACCCCCATCCCCACGCCGACCGCGACCCCGCCGGACATCCTGCGCTGCGCCTACATGGACATCGTCGTCACCGACCTGGCCCGCTCGCGCGCGTTCTACGTCGACGTGCTCGGCCTCGTCGTGACCGAGGAGAGCGACACCGAGATCTACCTGCGCAGCTTCGAGGAGTTCATCCACCACAACCTGGTGCTGCGTCAGGGCCCGGTCGCCGCAGTCGCCGCGATGGCCTTCCGGGTGCGCGCCCCCGAAGACGTGGGTCTGGCCGAGGCCTGGTATCAGGAGCTCGGCTGCCGCACCGAACGCCGCATCAACGGGTTCGTGAAGGGTGTCGGTGACTCCGTGCGCGTCGAAGACCCGCTCGGCTTCCCCTACGAGTTCTTCTACTCGGTCGACCACGTCGAACGCCTGGCCTGGCGCTACGACCTGCAGGGTCCCGGCGCCCTCGTGCGCCTGGACCACTTCAACCAGGTCACCCCCGACGTGGGACTCGGCCGCGGCTACCTCGAGGACCTCGGCTTCCGCGTCACCGAGGACATCCAGGACGAAGACGGCGTCACCTACGCGGCCTGGATGCGCCGCAAGGACACCGTGCACGACACCGCCCTGACCGGCGGCGACGGCCCGCGGATGCACCACATCGCCTTCTCCACGCACGAGAAGCACAACATCATCTACATCTGCGACAAGCTCGGCGCCCTGCGGATGTCGGACGTCATCGAGCGCGGCCCCGGCCGCCACGGCGTCTCGAACGCGTTCTACCTCTACCTGCGCGACCCCGACGGCCACCGGGTCGAGATCTACACCCAGGACTACTACACCGGCGACCCCGACAACCCCGTCGTCACCTGGGACGTGCACGACAACCAGCGCCGCGACTGGTGGGGCAACGCGGTCGTGCCGAGCTGGTACACGGATGCCTCACTGGTGCTCGACCTGGACGGCAACCCCCAGCCGGTCATGGCCCGCACCGAGTCCAGCGAGATGGCCGTCACGGTCGGCGCCGACGGGTTCTCGTACACCCGCAAGAACGACGTGGAGCACGGCTTCAAGCTCGGCAATACGCTCTGACACTCACGTGCGGGTGGTGTCAGGCCGTGCGCAGTTCCCCGCGCAGGATCGAGTCGCCGGAGTGCTGCGGGTCGCCGTCGTCGGGTTCCGCGGAGACGTCGACCAGCGGGTACTGCGACAGGTCGACGCCGTCGGGGATGGCGAAGCGCCCGGACTCACCGTCGAGCAGTCCGATGCTGATCAGCCCGGACGCATCCGCCTTGATCAGCCACACCTCGCGCAGATCGGTGTCGGCGCTCACCCCGGTGACGTCGAGCACGACCTCCCGGTGGCCGTCGGCCGTCTTCGCGACGTAGGCGCTGCCGGCGGCGTCCCAGCCGGGGTACGGGTCCAGCTGGGCCTCGGCGAGTAGCACCGGCGCGGGTTCCTGCTGCTGTGCGGACTGCCACCAGATGCCGCCGCCGAGGCCGCCGAGCAGCCCGGCGATGCCGGCGGCCACGGCCATCGGCATCCAGTTGCGGCGTCGTGGGCGGGGGCGCAGGGCGGAGCCGATGTCGGTGACCGTGGCGGACGGGGTCTCGACAGGCTCGACCACCGGTGCAGGGGTCTCGACAGGCTCGACCACTGCAGTGGGCTGGTCCGCTGCAATGGGCTGGTCCGCTGCCTCGTAGCCGCTGCGCCCAGGGGTGGCGGCCACGGCGTCGGACAGGCCGAGGGCGGCGTGGATGCCGGCCCAGACTCGATCGCCGGGCTCCACGAGTTGCACGCTGCGCGCGGACCGGCCGACGTTGGCGGTGTGCTGCAGGGCGATGAGTTCCAGGGAGCACCCGGGGCATTCCGACAGGTGCTGGCGTTCGGGTTCGGTGAGGTCGAACTCTGTCATTGCAATGAGAGCGAGGTTTTCCCGGTCAATGTGTGTCATCGTTCGCCTCCAATCTGGTGCGCAGTCTCGAAAGACTTCGGCGGATGTGACTCTTAACGGTGCCGAGCGGCAGTCCGAGGTTATCGGCGATTTGGGTGTGCGTGAGATCGTCGTAGAAGGCCAGCTGCATCACCTGCTGCGGAACGGGTCCGAGCCGGCGAAGTTCGTCGCTCATCAGCACACGATCCGCGATGTCGGCGGATTCGTCGGTCTGGCTGAGCGCGGTGTCAACGAGGACAGCCTCCTCGACCCGCCGCCGTCGTGAGCGGGCCTCGTGGGCATCCGCAACGGTGTGTCGAGTGATCCCGACGAGCCAGGCCGGCAGAGGCGACCGCGACGCATCAAATCCGTTCCGCCCGCGCCAGGCGGCGATGAAGACCTTCTGGGTGACGTCTTCGGCTTCGCCGGGATCGCCGAGCGAACGAACGGCGATCGTGTAGACGAGGGATGACCAGCGGGCGTAGGCCTCGGCGAGCGCACGTTCGTCTCCCGCCCGAAACGCGAGAACGAGCTGGGCGTGGTCGTCTTCGTCGGTGAGTGCCGTCACGTCGTATCGGTTTCCCCCGGTTGGTGAGCGCATCGGGAGGTCGTACATGTCAGACTCCGCCGGAGAGCAAGCCTCGACCACCGTGATGACCAGCATAGCCACCCCTCTGCGTCATGGTGCCTGGGTCATGCGGTTGGACTCGCCGAGACGATTACGTTGGACAGATAGGTGCGGGCGTCGTAGTCGAATTCGCCGCCGCAGGTCACAAGGGTGAGCCGGTTGGGACCGGACCGGTCGAAGATCGAGTCCCAGAGCACATCCTGTTTGGCCACGGTTTGAACGGATTCCACGGAATAGCGACGCTCCTGACCGTCGTCGGTGGTCACCACGATCTCGGTGCCCGCACGCGCCGAGGCGAGCTGGGCGAACGGTCCGATGTCGTAAATCAGGGAGTCGACGTGGGCGGCGATCACGGTCGCGCCGGTGGTGCTGGCCGGTGACGGTCCAAAGCGATACCAGGCGGCGAGCGAGGGGTCTTTTGGCAGCTCCATCGCCCCGTCGTCGGCCAGACCGACGGACTCGATTGCCATGTCGATTCCGAGGGAGTCGACTCGGATGGTCTGGGGCGGCCGGGCCTGCGGGGTCTGATTCTGATCCAGCGAGGAACTGACGGTCGGCACGTCGACCTCGGCGACGGGCAGCGGGGCCGACGGCGTCGGAGTCGGCGCTGCGTTCGTCGGGGGAACGTAGGCCGTGGGCGATGATGTGCTCGGGGCGCTGCTGCAGCCCGTGAGCAGGGCAAGAGCCACAGCGAGCACTGTGAAAGTGCCCACTGTGGCTCTCATTGTGGATCTCCCTTTCTGACTGGCGTGACTAGCGGCGAGCCGCGGACAGGCGACGCATACCGACGACGGCGGCGGCGACCAGACCCATCAGCACGGCGGCGAAGCCACCGACCATGAGCCCCATGGAGTCGTCCGCCTGGTTGGTGGCGACGAGACCGGCCTCACCGGCGGGGATGCTGTCCGGGTTGGAGTGAAGCCCGTCGATGGTCTGAACGGCCAGGGCCAGGTTCTTGTCGGTCAGGCTGCCCCACGCGTAGACGATCGTGTTCGTGCCCTCTGCGACGTTGACGTCTGCCGGGCCGATCACCGGGTCAGTCGTTCCGGTTGCGGCGACGGCGGCCGAGATGGTGCCGGCCGGCAACGTGAGCACGGATTCCTTCGGGTTCACCAGGGCGGTGATCGCGACGGCTCCGTTGGCGAGAACATCGACCGCGGGGGCTGCTGCCACGTGGCGAACCGTCAGGCGGCCCTCCCCGGCGGCGAGCTGCGAGATGTCGTTGGTGAACAGCGACGCCGTGGGCTTGCCGGCCTCGTCGAGGTGCGCGGCGGCGGTGTAGTTCTTGCCGGCTTCGAGCGGGAGGTCGACCGGGCCGATGGCAGGTGCGCTGGCATCAGCTGCGTCCGACGCGGTGATGGCCACCTTGTAGGTGCCGGGTGCGAGGTCGAGCGGACCGGCGAGGTCGCCCGGCTTGAAGTCGTCCAGGGTCAGCTTGTCGTTCACGTAGACGTCGACGGTGAGGCCGGGAACTCCGTGGAACACGGACAGCTTCGCGACGTCTTCGGCTGCCTGTGCCGGAGCGAGACCGCCGAGGGCGACGAGAGCACCGAGAGCGCTGGCCGTCATTCCGATCTTGAGGGACTTGTGCATCGTTTCCTCCTGCGTAATGGATCTGTGAGTGGGTCACTCTGAAGAGATTCTTGAAACCTCTCTAACCCCTACTTCTCTCGCACGTCCCCAAACGGATGCACATGCATGGAAATCTCTGTAAAACTTTTTGGCGGGCTGTAGGTCGCGCGCGATTTCATCGGCTCGCCGCGGCGCGATGCAGGGAGATGTCCCGGCGGAAGACCAGCATCACCACCACCAGCGACACGGCCGAGAACGCGGCCCCGCCCGCGAACATCGCCGGGTAGCCGAGCCACGGCTCGAGCAGGGACAGCGCCAACGGCACGAAGAACCCCAGGTAGGTGATGCCGTAGTAGATCGCGGTCAGCCGGGCGAGGTGGTCGGGCGGCGCGATCCGCTGCACCTCCTGCAGCCCCGACACCATCAGCAGGCCGTACGCGGCGCCGAGCAGGGCCGCCGCCGGCAAAATCAGCCAGAGCACGGGTGGGCTCACGGCGACGGATGCGAGCAGCAGCGACCCGACGGTCAGCATCAGCGCGAACATGATTCCTCGGGCATTGTGCCCGGCGGTGATGCGGTGGCTGAAGAGCTGCAGCGACGCTCCCGCGACGAGAGCCACCACGCAGAGCAGGGCCGCGAATGCCACCGGCGCGGACGGGATCTCGGTCGCGGCGAGCGCCGGCAGGATGGCGTAGGCGGTCGTGGCCGTTCCGAAGACCCACGGCGCCACCGGCACGATCAGGAGCAGGAACCGCGGGTACGGGGAGATGGCCGGGTGGACGGCCGGCAGGGCCCCGGCCGCGATGCCCCGTCCCTGGGACTCCGGGGTGCAAAACAGCAGAAGGCCGAAGAGCACGGCGATGACGGTGTGCGCCGCGTACGGCAGCACGCCGGGGAACGGCGCCCACTGGGCCAGCGCTCCGGAGCTCGCCGCGCCGAGTGCGAAACCGAGGGACAGCGCGATGGTCGCCCGTCGTGCCCCCGAGGAACGGTCGGCCCCGAAGTCGAACGGTCTCGCGGAGAGTTCCTTCACCCAGCTGGTGCCCACGGCCATGGCCAGACCGAGGGCGACGCCGGAGAGGATGCGGCCGGCCAGCAGCATGGGCACATTTCCCGCGGACAGGGCCAGCAGCACGCTCCCCGCGATCGCGACCCAGGGCGCGGGCAGCATCAGCGGTCGGCGGCCGAACCGGTCCGACAGCGGGCCGGCGATCAGTAGCGCCGGGATGATGCCGAGTACGTAGGCCCCGAGCAGCAGGTTCGCCAGCTGGTTGGAGAACCCGTCCGCCTGTCGGTACATCACCAGCAGTGGGGTGAATTCGTTGCCGCCCCAGGCGACGGCGAAGATCGCGGCGGCCGGCGCGAGCCAGTACTTCCTGCCCCGGGCGCCGGTGAACGAGCCGGATCCGGTGGTCGAGCCTGTCGAAACCGAACCCATCGCATCCTGGATGTCGGTTGTCATGACGGTCCCCCGGTCGGCATTCGGCGGCCTCGGCAGCGAGGCCCGCACACCCCCAGCCTAGGGGAGGCGCCGGGGCTCACTCCCTCAGCCGGCGGCGAACCAATTCGACGGAGATTTTGCAATATGTGCGGGTTTTCGGAGTGTTGGACGCGGTTATGGGCACAATCTCCGTCGAATTCGTCAGGGCCAGGGCCAGCCGAGCTCGCGCGTGTGGCCAACTCAGGACATCCGTCGCCCGGTGGCCCGGCCGCCCCGGATCAGTGCGGAACCAGCGCGGATGTCCGGGCCGGCCCGGACGGATCTCCTGAGTTAGCCCCAACACCGGCCGGTTGCCCAGCAGCGCCAGCCGGATGCGCAGCATCTCTTGTGCGGTTCGGGCAGCCCCCACGCGCTCCGCCCCACAGCCCGAACGAATTCGACGGAGATTTTGCGATATGTGCGGGTTTCTGAAGGTGTTTAGGGCGATGCGGGCAAAATCTCCGTCGAATTCGTTAGGGGCGTGAGAGGCGAGCGAGTGCCCGGACTCGGGGCGCTCAGGCCAGGAACTGCAGTGCGGCGCGCTTGAACTCGCGGGAGGTGAGCGTGTTCACGTGGTCCCGTCCCGCCAGTTCGAGGTAGTCGGCACCGCGCGCGCGGGCAAGTTCGGCGACCCCGGCCGGGATGGAGTCGGCGCCGCCGGCGACGTAGAGCACGGGAATCTCGGCCGGCACGTCCAGCGAGGAGCCGGCCACCCCGCCGACGCACGCCACGAGGGCCCCACGGTCGGCGCCGGCGGTGATCGCGGCACCCAGTATCGCCGCGATCGACGGGTCGGTGCCGGCGGTGCCGTCGGTCACGAACCGGCGCACGGCATCCGAATGCCACGTCTCGAACAGTTCGTCCGGCCCGGCTCCGCCGAGCACCAGTCGGCGCACCCGGGATGGCGCCAGCCGCGCGAGCGCCGCCGCCACGCGCGAGCCCATCGAATAGGCGACCACGTCGACCTGCTCCAGCCCGAGGGCGTCGAGCACGACCACGAGGTCGGCTGCGAGTTGCCGGGGCAGGTAGTCGATGCTGCGGTGCGGCTTGTCGCTGCGGCCGTGACCGCGGAGGTCGAGGGTGATCACGCCGCGCCCGGCGTCCTGCAGGGCTCGCACCCAGCCGGTGCCGACCCAGGTGACCTGCGATGTCGACGCGAACCCGTGCACGAGCAGGATCGGGCGCTCGCCGGGCACGACGTCGTAGGCGATCCGCACGCCGTCGAGGCGCCGCGCGAACAGTGCCCCGCCTGCAGAGCCGGCCGGTGCAGAGCCGGCCGGTGCAGAGCCCGCCGGAGCAGAGCCCGCCGGAGCAGAGCCCGCCGCGGCCGGTCCCGCCGCGGCCGGACTCGCCCGGTCGGTCACCCCCACGCTCAGACGACCACGTCGGAGGTGACGAGCACGGCACCGGCATAGGCCAGCTCGCCCAGGGCCGCGTCACTCGTGTCCGGGGCGACGCCGGCGACGAGGTCGGTCAGTACCCGCACATGCTGGCCGTGGCCCCGCGCATCCAGGCCGGACGCGCGCACACAGTGGTCGGTGGCGAGGCCGACGATGTCGATGTCGGTCACCCCGTTCGCGATGAGCAGCTCGCCCGTCTTCTCGCCGCCCACCGAGATGCCGTCGAAAATGGAGTAGCCCGCTTGGCCCTGCCCCTTGCGAATGTGGATGGTCGTGTCCGGCAACAGCAGCGAGGGGTGGTACTCGGCGCCGGGGGTGCCCGCCACGCAGTGCACGGGCCAGGAGTCCGTGGAGCCTGGCTCGCCGGCCCGGGCGAAGTGTCCGCCGTTGTCGCTGTCGGGGTCGTGCCAGTCGCGGGAGGCGAAGATCACGTCATAGGCATCCGGATGTTCCACCAGCAGCGCGCTGACGCCCGCGGCCACCGCAGACCCACCCTCGACGGCGAGGGCCCCGCCCTCGGTGAAATCGTTCTGAACGTCGATGATGAACAGGGCCCTGGTCACGGATTGCTCCTTCTGTCGCCGGTTGAAGTCAGGAGTTCGACAGGTTGTCGCCGCAGCGGAAGAACCCGGCGGTGATGGTGTCGAGCGCCTGCTTCGCATTATCGCTCACATCCCCGAGCGCGTAAACGGCGAAGGTGAGCGGCGTGCCGTCGGCCGCCCGGATAATGCCGGAGAGCGTGTAGCCGGTGTCGATCCAGCCTGTCTTGGCGAAGACGGCGCCGTCGGCGACGGCGTTGTCGCCCGTGAACCGGTCGCTGTAGGACAGCGATCCGGTGGGTCCACCGGCGATCGGTAGGCCGTCGAAGATGACGCCGAGGTCGCCGTCGCGCGCGTTGATCTTGACGAACAGCCGGGTGAGATACGACGGCGGTACGGCGTTGTCGTCGCTGAGGCCTGAGCCGTCCCGGATGATGATGCCGGTCGTGTCGATGCCATAGGCGTCGAGCGCCGCGACGACGGACTCCTGCAGGGCGCCGAAGGTGTTGCCGGCCCCGGACTCCACCGCGACGAGCCGGGCGAGCATCTCGGCGAGGGTGTTGTCCGACACGATCAGCGACTGCCCGATCAGCACGGACACGGGCTGGGACCGAGCGGCGGCGAGCTGTTCGGCCCCAGCCGGCGCGGTGCCGACGCTGACGCTCACGCCGCCGCCGAGCGCGGCGGCGAAGGCCGCGCCGGCGCGCCCGACGGGGTCGGCGCTGCGGGAAGAGCTCTGACGCGAGGGGTCGTCGCGGTCACCGTCGACCTGCAGGGCGGTCACGTCGGGCATGGAACCGGCGTTGCGTTCCAGATCATCCCAGCTCGGTTCCCAGCCGGGCCCGCCGAAGAACGAGGCGTCCAGCACGAGGGAGGTGATCGGCGGGTTCGCCGGGTTCGCCCGCCAAGCGGCGAGGGTCTGGCGGGCGAGCTCATCGACGTGGGCTGCGCCGGGGTAGACGGATTCCGTGCCGGTGGGCAGGCGCGTGAGGGTGAGGTCTCCCCCGCCGACCAGCACGACAGACCCCGGTGTGCTGCCGGTGACGACGGTGGTCGTGGCCCGGTAGTCCGGTCCGAGCACCTCAAGGGCGGCGGCGCTGGTCAGCACCTTGAGCACGCTCGCCGTGCGTGAGGAGGTATCGCCGCCGCGGTCGAAGAGCACCTCGCCGGTGCTGGCGTTGACCACCTGGGCCTGGAAATCAGCCAGCCGGGGGTCGGCGGCCAGCGCTGAGACCGAACACGTACGCAGGTTTCTGGCATCGGAGGCGGTGGCCGGCACGGGGCGCTCCGAAACGGATTCCGCGGCCGGCACAATCACGCTCGCACCGGTGTTCGCGGCGGCGATGGAGGCGGTGGCCGCGGCATCCGGAGCCCGGGTCGACGCCCCGATCAGGACGGCACCCGCGCCCAGCAGCACCGCCACGGCGACGAGGACGGCCGCGAGGCATTTGCGAGGCTTCGATTCTTCCACCCGTGAACCCTACCCGCCGGGCTTGTGAGTCACCCTGTGCCTCGTGCCCACGGCGTTACTGCGGCGTTGCTGCGGCGTTGCAACGGCGTTGCGACGGCGCCCGCGTGGCTAGCGCGTGGCCGCCGGCGCGTGCCGGGCGGCGAGCCAGGCATCCAGTGCCGCGGCCGGAAGCGGGCGGGACATGTGGAAGCCCTGGGCCTCGTCGCAGCCGTACCGGGTCAGCTCGGCGTAGGCGACGGCGTCCTCGACGCCCTCCGCCACCATGCGCACGCCGAGGCTGTGCGCGAGCGCGATGATCGAGGCCACCAGGGCCGCGGCCCTGGCGTCGTCGGCCATCGGGAACACGAAGGACTTGTCGAGTTTGAGCTCGTCGATCGGCAGGTCCCGGAGGTAGGCGAGGGAGCTGTAGCCGGTGCCGAAATCATCCACGGCGATGCGGATGCCGCTCTCCCGCAGGCGGACCAGGATGTCCCTGGCCCTGGCCCGGTCTTCCATCAGGAACTCTTCGGTGATCTCCAGCATCAGGTCGGCGGCCGACAACCCCCGCACCTGGATCATGGCGGCGATGCGTGCGGGCAGATCGGACTCGATCAGGGTGCTGGGAGACATGTTGACCGCAACGGTCAGCGGTGTTCCCTGCGCACGCCAGACCGCGGCCTGGTCGAGCGCCTTTCCCAGCACGATCCGGGTCAGGTCGCGCATGAGCCCGACGTCTTCGGCCAGGGTCAGGAACGCGTCGGGAGGCAGCAGACCCCGGCTAGGGTGCTGCCAGCGCACCAGCGCCTCCACACCGTGCACGTGCCCGGTGGCCAGCTCGATCTTGGGCTGGTAGTGCAGCACGAGTTCGTCGGTGGCGAGGGCGCCGCGCAGGTCTTCCATCATCCGCAGCCTGGAGTCGCCGTGATCGTCGTCGGAGCAGACGAAGACGTGGTGCCCGCTGCGGGAGGTCTTGGCCTTGTACATGGCCATGTCGGCTTTGCGCAGCAGCACCTTGAGGGTGTCGCCCTGGTCGGGGAATAGGGCGATGCCGATGCTGACGTTGGACTCGATCGCGATGCCCTCCAGCGTGAACGGCCGGGCCAGGACCGCCCGCAGCCGCACGGCCGCCGCCACGGCCTCGTCGTGGCCGGCGTCCTGGATCAGAAGCGCGAACTCGTCGCCGCCGAGCCGGGCGAGAAGATCGCCCGGTCGTCGCTGATCGAACAGGCGCGATCCGGCCTGCACCAGCAGCAGATCGCCGACGTCGTGGCCGAGACTGTCGTTCACTTCCTTGAACCGGTCGATATCCAGGAGCAGCAGGGCGCACCGGTGGCCGTCCCCGGGCACGAGGTGAGCGGATGCCTCGGCGTAGAGGGCGCGCCGGTTCGGCAGCCCGGTCAGGTCGTCGGTGCTCGCCTGGCGGTGAAGGTCGGCCATCCGCCCGATCTGCCGGGAGGCGAGCTGGGTGCGCACGGTCCCGAGCACCAGGGTCACGCCTGCAAGGAGCACTGCGCCTGTGGAGATCTTCACCTGCGTGCCGAGGACGAGCACCGCCATCCCGGCGATCGTGGCTGCCCCGGGCACCGCGAGGGTCCACACGCCGCTCAGGGGGCGCCGGGCGGTGACACCGGGCCGAGCCAAGTCCCACGCCCAGACCGCAATGAGGGTGAGGCCGAGCGCCCAGCCCGCATCCAACGGCTCCCCGAAGGTGTACGTTCCGGCGGAAACCTGGAAGGCGTAGACGGCGTCGGTTGCCGCGAAGATCAGGAGCCCGAGCACCAGCAGGGCCCACCGTCGGCCCACGTCGAGTCCGCGGGCGGCGGCAATCCCCGTGATGACCGACACGAGCAACAGATCGAGCAGAGGGTAGCTGGCGGACACCAGGGCGGCCGGGGAGGGCGGCCAGACACCCGCGGATGCAATCACCGGGCTGAGCAACACGGCCAGCACGGATGCCGCGCCAAGCGACCCGATGGCTCCGTCCACCAGGACCGACCGGGGTATTTCACCACGCTGACGGTGGACCAGGACAGCCAGTCCGGCCAGGATCAGCGGATAGAAAAGCGTGTAACCGATGTCGGCCGGAGACGGAAACGAGAGCGTCGCCGCGCCCGCGAGCATGTAGTAGGTGCTGCCGAGGGTAAAGGCCGTCATCGCGGCCGACACCAGAATCAGCTGCGTGCGGCCGCGCTCCGCGCAGAGCGCGGCTGCCCAGCAGAGCAGGGCCGGGAGCCCCGCAGTGATTAGCGAGAACGAGCCGGTGAAAACCGGGCCGAAGGCGGCGAACAGGCCGATCGCGTAACCGATCAGCAGCACCCACATCAGCCACAGGATCCAGCGGCCGAGCCGCGCATGGCGAAGGGAGCGGTCATCGATTCGATCCGCGTGCGCGTTGACGTGCATCGGATCCCCCGCTCCCGTTGCGTACACGCTAGCCGAGCCGTGATGGGCCGACGGACCAACGCCACCGAGTAAGACCACCCCAAAACGGGGGGTGGTGTCATCCGACGGGCGGAACGAACTCGAGCGGCTCGACGACGGAGCACACGACCAGCGCGCCGAGGAGCCGCAACGGCCACGTGTGGGGGCGGTGAGGCCGGTTCGTGACACCACCACGGGATCCACGCAGCGCCATTCTGCCCCCCTCCCGCTCTACTGGTCAGATTATCGACCGGAGCACAGCGCACTAACTCCCGCTTACTCCCCGGGGTACCGCAGGCCGATTTGCGCGCGCACCAGGTCGAGCGTCTCCATGATCGCCACCACTTCCTCGACCGGCAGGATGTCGCTCGAGATCTTGCCGGCCCGGATCAGTTGCTCCGCTTCGGCCGCCTGGTAGTGCATGCCGCGCCCGTTGATCTCGGCGGTGAAGGTCTCGATGACCTCGTTGGCGCTGTTGAGCACCCGGAAGTCCGTGGGCGAGTACCAGACCCGGTCGATGTCGATGCGGCCCAGCGTGCCGAGGATGGTGGCCGTGTTCGGGCCGGTGGTGTTGCTGGCCGACAGGGTCTGGGCGATCTGCCCGCCCGCGTAGCGGAAGGTCGTGGCGATCTGCGCGTCGGCGCCGGTGGCCTTGAAGGTGGCGGTCGCGAGGATCGTCTCGGGGCGTCCGAACAGTTCGGACGCGAAGGTGAGCGGGTAGATGCCGAGGTCGAGGAGCGCCCCGCCGCCCAGGTGCATGGCGTTCAGCCGGTGCGCCGGGTCATCCGGCAGGTCCTGGGTGTGATCGGCGATCAGGGTGCGCACGTCGCCGAGGGTGCCCTCGGCGAGGATCTCGCGGATGCGCACCATGTGCGGCAGGAACCGGGTCCACATTCCCTCGAGCACCAGCAGCCCCAGGGTCGCGGCGAGGTCGACGACCTCGCGGGCCTCGGCGCCGTTCAGGGTGATCGGCTTCTCGATCAGAACATGCTTGCCGGCATTCAGGGCGAGCTTGGCGTTCTCTGCGTGAAACGGATGCGGGGTCGAAATGTAGATGATGTCGACATCCGGGTCCGCGGCCAGGGCCTCGTAGCTCGGATGAGCCGTGGGAATGCCGAACTCGGCCGCGAAGGCATCCGCCGACGCCTGCGAGCGGGAACCGACCGCCTGCACCTGAAAACCGTTCCGGAGGAGGTCGTTCGTGAATGCGTGGGCGATCCCGCCCGTGGCCAGGATTCCCCAGCGAATAGTGTCGGTGCGGGTTGTGTCGGTCATGGGATCAGCCTAGCGATCGCGTGCGGCCGGCGGTCGAGCCCGTCACGACCCGGCGACCCGGCCCGGATGCCCGGCACCGGGCATCCGTGGGGACAGCACGGTAACTCCGGAGATTTTCGCAACACGCCGCTCGGCCGGGCCGTAGAACCGGCGTTTCCCGAAAATCTCCGTGTTTACGTGACGACGGATGCCCCTGTCGGCTCAGTCAGCCTCAGGTTGCGGGCTCAGTAGGGCGGTATCAGCTCGATGAGCCGCGCCGCGTGCGTGCGCGCCTGCACTAAGTGGCTTTCCGCGAGGTCGCGGTTGGCGACCACGCGGGTGAGGCGACTTCGGTCGATGAGGCGGTCGATTTCGTCCCGGCCACGAGCCCAACGCCCATTTGCGCGATTCGGGTGACTTCGCGGTGCGCACTCGCGTGCGGGGTGTGCGCGGCGCGAGCGAAAGTCACGGCTGCCTGAGTTGAAATGGAGCCGCCTATCAGAATCGAACTGATGACCTTCTCATTACGAGTGAGACGCTCTACCGACTGAGCTAAGGCGGCGTCACGACTATTCCTCTCGGAAAACCTCGGACACAGCTACAAAGTCTAGCTGGTCTTCAGGGTCATCTCGTACAGGTCCGCGAAGGATGCCGCGACGTGCGTGGCCAGGGGGCGGGCCGCGTCGGAGTCGGCCCAGCACCGCCAGGCGTGGCGGAGCGCAGCCACGGCCACCAGGGTGAACAGGAGCGCCCGCTGCTCAAGCTGCGCCGAGCCGGCGCCGAGCTCGGGGTGGTCGACGACGAAGCGCCGGGTGACGATCTCCTGCAGTCGACCCTCGAAGTTGCGCAGGGTGGCCATCCGCATCCCGAACAGGTAGGGATTCTCCTTCATGACCTGACGCCGCAGCTGGTGGATCTCCCGGTCACCCTCGGTGTTCCTGAGGCTGACCGAGAGCAGCGCGGCCAGCTGGGCCAGGATGTCCCCCTCGCGGCCGCCGTGCACGAAGGCCTCGATCTGCTCTTCGGACGCGAGGTCGAGTTCGTCGCCGACCAGCGCGGCATCCTTCGAGGGGAAGTAGTTGAAGAAGGTGCGCGGCGACACGTCGGCGAACCGGCTGATGTCCTGTACGGTCACCTTTTCGAGCCCCCGCTCGCAGGAGAGCGTCAACACGGCGCGCTGGATGGCGCGTCGCGTTGCGAGCCGCTTACGTTCGCGTAGGCCCGGTTCCTCGTGGTGCAGCGACATGCCTCAATTCTTACACAGCGCGCAAATCTGCAGCCAGGCGGATGCTCAGCACATCGGGTCTTCGGCCGGCACCGTGCCCTTCAGCAGGTAGTCGTCGACGGCCGAGTTCACACAGTCGTTCGATTTGTTGTAGGCGGTGTGCCCCTCGCCGGTGAAGGTGACGAGGTGGCCGCTGGCGAGCTGCTCCGACAGGTTCTCGGCCCACACATAGGGTGTGGCCGGGTCGTTGGTGGTGCCGATGACCAGGATCGGGTCGGCCCCCTCGGCGGCGATCTCGGACCGCTCCCCGTCAAACTGGTAGGGCCAGTTGGCGCAGCCGATGTCGCCGAACGCCATGTACTTGCCGATCGTCGGGGCGGCCTGTTCGATCTCGGCGGCCTGCGCGCGCATCGAGGCGGGATCGTCGTTGTAGCTGTAGTCCACGCAGTTGATGGCCAGAAAGGCCTCGGTCGCGTTGTCGCGGTAGGTGCCGTCGGCGGACCGGCCGTTGTAGCCGTCCGCGAACTGGAAGGCCATGTCGGCGTCGCCCTGCAGTACGCTCGCGAACATCTCGCTCAGGTTCGGCCACGCGGTGGCCTGGTAGAGCGGGTAGATGATGGCGGTGAGCAGCGTGTTCGCGCCGAGTCGACGGCCGTCGGTGGCCGTGATCGGGCTGACGTCGACCGAGGCGAGCAGTGCTCCGATGGTAGTCATGGCCTCGTCGACGGTGCCGTCGAAGGGGCACTCCTCGCCGGCCAGGCAGTCGGCCAGGTAGGAGCGCAGCGCGTTCTCGAACCCGGTGGCCTGCACCCGGGTCACATCGGCGTTGCCGGTGGACGGGTCGAGGGCGCCGTCGAGGGCGAGGCGTCCGACCCGCTCGGGGTAGAGGTCCGCGTAGGTCGCACCGAGGAAGGTGCCGTAGGAGTAGCCGAGGAAGTTGAGCTTCTCGTCACCGAGCGCGGCGCGCAGCAGGTCGAGGTCGCGGGCTGCGCTGAGGCTGTCCACGTGTGCGAGCAGGGAGCCGGTATTCTCCTGGCAGGCGGCCCCGAAGTCGACGGCGGCCGTCGACAGCTCCTGGATCCAGGCGTCGCTCCCCCGCACCGCGGCGGGCAGGCCGTAGAGGTACTCGTCCATCTCAGCCGGTTCGTAACAGCTCACCGCCGAGGAGCGGCCCACCCCGCGCGGGTCGAAACCGACGACGTCGAAACCGGCCTGCAGCTTCGCATCCGTTGCGTAGTCGAGGGAATCCTTCACGAAGTCGTAACCGGAGCCGCCGGGGCCTCCGGGATTGACCAGCAGGGAACCCACCCGGGTGCCCGTGGCCGGATGCCGCACCAGCGCCAGGTCGACCGTCTCGCCGCTGCCCGGGTCGGCCCAGTCGAGCGGCGCCGAAGCCGTGGTGCACTGCAGGCCGGAGTCGCAGTCCGCCCACTTCAGCACCTGGTCATAGAACGGTTCGAGGTCGGCGTCGACCTTCTCCCCGGTCGGGACCGAGGAGGTCGGCGCCTGCTCCGGCAGGAACAGCGGCACGCAGCCGCTGAGGCCCATGGCGAGCACCAGTGCCAGGGCGGTGGCCCTGGCACGCGCCGACAGGGTGCGCACGCGAGTTCGTCTGGTCAACGGATTCCCCTTTTCTGGGACGTGTTCTCGGTCACCGGCGGATTGCCGATACGAGCATGGCCTCGAGGGCCAGCGCAGGCGCCACGTTCGATTTGATCCGCTGCCGGGCTTGGGCGATCGCGTCCAGGGTGAACAGCGTGGCGGCGGGCGCACAGACGGCTCCCGCCGCCCGCACCTCCGTGAGGAGTTCCCGGTTGATGACGCTGATCTCCCGGCCGAGCTGCACCATGATCACGTCGCGGTACAGCGAGGTGAGGTCGACCAGGATGCGGTCGATCCCGTCGCGGAGGCTGCGGGTGGCCCTCCGCTTCTGGTCATCTTCGAGGGCCTTGATCTGGCTGCGCAGGCCGGGCGGGACCGACTGTCCCGGCTCGACGCCCAGGGAGCGCAACACGCCCTCACGCTCGGCGGCGTCGCGCTCGAGCGTGATCGCCTTCGCGTCGTCACCGGCGATGGCGAGCAGCCGGGCCGCCGCATTCACCGCCGCCGACACGCCGCGGATGCCGAGGGCCGCCCGCAGGGTCTCCTCGCGTCGCGCTCGCGCCTCGGGGTTCGTCGCCAGGCGGCGGGCCATGCCGATGTGGCTCTGCGCCTCCCGAGCGGCCCGTTCCGCGGTGGCCCGGTCGACACCGTCCCGGGCCACGAGCAGCTCGGCGACGTCGTCGATGCTCGGCACCCGCAACCGCACCGATCGCACGCGGGACCGGATCGTGGGCAGCAGGTCAGCCTCGCTGGGAGCGCAGAGGATCCACACGGTGCGCTCCGGCGGCTCTTCCAAAGCCTTGAGCAGAACGTTGGAGGTGCGCTCGACCATGCGATCGGCGTCTTCGACCACGACCACCCGGTAGCGGCCCACCGACGGTGAGTACTGCGAGCGCTTCACGGCCTCTTTGACCGAGTCCATCTTGATGATGACGCCCTCGGTGGAGAGCACGGTCAGGTCGGGATGCGTCCGGGCGTCAACCAGGCGGCGGGCGCTCTCGTCGCCGGCCTCGGTGCCGGGGCTGAGCAGCGCGGTCGCGAAGGCGAACGCAAGGTTGGAGCGGCCCGAACCGGGCGGCCCGGTGATCAGCCAGGCGTGCGTCATGGCCGACCCGGCGCGCGCCTCGGCGTCTCCGCCACTCGGACGTTCGGCCGCCGCGCGGAAGATCGCGATCGCTCTCGCCTGACCCGTCAGGCCATCCCACACAGTCATCGGACCAGAGTACCTTTCGTCGGTGACAGAGGGCTTAGAGCTCGTTTAGCCAGCGCCGTCCGCTGGTTGCGCCCCCGGCAGAGCCCGTCCAGTCGGCGCATTCCGACCAGCCGGCGCAGCACCGCGCCTGGTGCCGAACCAATTCGACGGAGATTTTGCCGAAAACGGCCGGTTTGGGGCCGAAAACGGGGTCCAGGGCCAAAATCTCCGTCGAATTCGCACGGCGCACGGCGCACGGCGAGCCCGCGCGTGAAACGGATGCCGCCGCAGCGGCGGGCCGCCGGGCCGCGGCGGCCTCGGACATCCGTTCACACCATCCCTAGAGCAGCGCGGCGACCCGGTCGCGGATGACGGCGGCGATCTCGGCCACCGGGCGCCCGGCGTCCACGACCAGAAACCGCTCCGGCTCGGCGTCGGCCAGGGCGAGGAACGCGGCGCGCACCCGGCGGTGAAAGTCGCTCTTCTCCGCCTCGAGTCGGTCGAAGGGCTTGTTCTCAGCGTCGAGGCGGCCGCGCGCCACGGTCTCGTCGAGGTCGAGCAGCACGGTCAGCGCGGGCAACAGTCCCTCCGCCGCCCAGAGCGACAGATCACGCACCGGGGTGGCGTCGAGCACCCGTCCGGCACCCTGGTAGGCCACGGATGAGTCCAGGTAGCGGTCCTGGATCACCACTTCGCCTCGGGCGAGCGCCGGCCGCACCGCGGTCGCGATGTGCTGGGCCCGGTCGGCGGCGTAGAGGAGCGCCTCGGCCCGCGGTGCGATCTCACCGCGGTGGTGCAGCACGATCTCACGGATGGCGCCGCCGACATCCGTTCCGCCGGGCTCGCGGGTGCGCAGCACGGTGCGCCCGCTCTGCCGGAGCCAGTCGGTGAGAAGCTCCGACTGGGTCGTCTTGCCGCACCCGTCACCACCCTCGAGGGTGATGAACAGCCCGGCAGCGGCGGGACCGGTCACGGCTTCCGGAGCTTCTCGGGTCACGACAGCGACGACGCCTGGGTCGCGGCCTTCGCGGCCTTCGCGGCCGCAGTGGCCGCCCGGGTCGCCGCAGCCTTGGCCGCCGTCGCGGCCTTCTGAGCCGGGGTGCGCAGAGCGCGCACCGTCGTGGTGGCACCCGACGGAGTCGGCTTTTTGACGGCCGACTTCCGAGCCGGGGCCTTCCTGACCGCCGCCTTCTTCGCCGGGGCCTTCTTGACCGCCGTCTTCTTGGCCGGGGCCTTCTTCGCCGGCGCCTTCTTGACGGCCGGGCCCTTGGCGCGCTTGTCGGCGAGCAGCTGCACGGCGCGGTCGAAGTCGACCTCCTCCACCGTCTCGGCTTTCGGGATGGTGGCGTTGGTGATGCCGTCGGTGACGTAGGCGCCGAACCGGCCGTCCTTGATCTTGACCGCCTTGCCGCTCTCGGGGTCGGGAGCCTCGAACTCCTTGAGCGCGCTCGACGCCCGCCGGGCGCCGTACTTGGGCTGGGCGTACAGGTCGACCGCACCGGCCAGATCGATCTCGAAGATCTGGTCCTCGCTGGTCAGTGACCGGGTGTCCACGCCCTTCTTGAGATACGGGCCGAACTTGCCGTTCTGGGCCGTGATCTCCGCGCCCGTCTCCGGGTCGAGGCCGACCACGCGCGGAAGGGCGAGCAAATGCAGGGCCGTGTCGAGGTCGATC
The DNA here is from genome assembly GCF_002929635.1 of Cryobacterium sp. M25. Taxonomy (NCBI): domain Bacteria; kingdom Bacillati; phylum Actinomycetota; class Actinomycetes; order Micrococcales; family Microbacteriaceae; genus Cryobacterium; species Cryobacterium sp. M25. The sequence continues at coordinate 50,468 of NZ_PJJU01000043.1, forward strand.
GTGGCGAGGTCCATGGTCTTAAACAACGAGGCCGTGCGCGGTTTCATCGCGGCGACCTTCTTCGCCGAAGGCTTGCGCTTGGGCTTTGCGGCCGCGGCCGTCGTTTTGGTCGTGGAGGCAGCCTCGGCGGCGGCCGAATCGGCAAGCAGGGTCACCTCGCCGGTGACCGGGTCGATGGTCTCGCCGGGTTCGACGACCTCGACCTCGGGCTCCAGCTCGGTGACGTAGGGGCCGAACCGGCCGTCCTTCGCCACGATCCGCTTGCCGTTCTCCGGGTTCTCGCCGATCACGCGGTCGGTGATGACCGGCGCGTCGATGAGTTCGCGGGCTTTCGCCGGGGTCAGCTCGTCGGGGGCCAGGTTCGGCGGGATGTTCACCCGGCGCGGCGGGGCATCCGGTGCCGCGCCCGGGTCGATGACCTCGAGGTAGGGTCCGTACTTGCCGATGCGCAGGGTGATGTCGTCGCCGATGGGCATCGAGTTGATCGAGCGCGCATCGATCTCGCCGAGGTTGTCGATGACCTGGCGCAGGCCGCGGTGCTTGTCGGAACCGAAGTAGAAGCTGGTCAGCCAGTCCACCCGGTCGGCTTTGCCGTCGGCGATGCGGTCGAGGTCGTCTTCCATCTCGGCGGTGAAGTCGTATTCGACCAGGTCGGAGAAGTACTCCTCGAGCAGGCGAACGACGGAGAAGGCGATCCAGTTGGGCACCAGCGACTGACCGCGGGGGGTGACGTAGCCGCGCTCGGTGATCGTGGAGATGATCGACGCGTACGTCGAAGGGCGGCCGATGCCGAGCTCCTCGAGCTTCTTCACCAGGCTCGCCTCGGTGTAGCGGGCGGCCGGGGTGGTCTCGTGGCCCTTGGCTTCCACGTCGAGCAGGGTCAGCTTCTGGCCCTCTTCGAGCGGCGGCAGCTTGGACTCGGTGGCGTCGGTGGGTGCGTTGCGCTCCTCGTCACGGGATTCCTCGTAGGCCAGCATGAAGCCGCGGAACGTGATCACGGTGCCGCTGGCGGCGAATTCCGCAAGCACCCCGGATGTCGCGGGGTGCGTGGACGTGCCGGTCGGCCCGGCCGCGATGGTCACCGACGCGGTCGAGCCGGTCGCATCCGCCATCTGCGAGGCGACGGTGCGTTTCCAGATCAGGTCATAGAGCTTGAAGTCGTTGCCGCGCAGAGTGGATGCGAGCGCCGAAGGGGTGCGGAACGTGTCGCCGGACGGACGGATCGCCTCGTGCGCCTCCTGAGCGTTCTTGCTCTTGCCCTTGTACAGGCGGGGCTTGTCGGGCACCGTTTCGGGGCCGTAGAGCGCCGCCGCCTGGGTGCGCGCGGCCGTGATCGCCTGCTGCGACAGCGACGGCGAGTCGGTTCGCATATAGGTGATGTACCCGTTTTCGTAGAGCGACTGGGCCACGCTCATGGTCTGGCGGGCGGTGAAGCGCAGCTTGCGGGCCGCCTCCTGCTGCAGGGTCGAGGTGGTGAAGGGCGCGGCCGGGCTACGACGGTAGGGCTTGGCGGTCACCTTCGTCACGGTCAGGGCGACCGATGGTTCCTTGAGGGCGGTGGCCAGGGCGAGGGCGGATGCCTCGTCGAGCGTGACCGCCGTCACCTTGGGTTTCAGCCGGCCGAGGTCGTCGAAGTCGCCGCCGGAGGCGATGCGCTCTCCGCCCAAGCGCACGAGCTTCGACTGGAACGCGGAATCCGCCCGGGACGCGCCGGTAGCGAGCTGGGCGATGAGGTCCCAGTAGCCGGCCGACACGAACGCGAGGCGCTCGCGTTCGCGTTCGACGACGAGGCGGGTGGCCGCGGACTGCACGCGGCCGGCGGACAGGCCCGGGCCGACCTTGCGCCAAAGCACGGGGGAAATCTCGTAGCCGTAGATACGGTCGAGGATGCGCCGGGTCTCCTGCGCGTCGACGAGGGCGGTGTCGAGGTCGCGGGTGTTGTCCTTCGCCTGAAGGATGGCTTCCTTGGTGATTTCGTGGAAGACCATGCGCTTGACCGGCACCTTGGGCTGCAGGACCTGCAGCAGGTGCCAGGCGATGGCCTCGCCTTCGCGGTCCTCATCAGTTGCGAGCAGGAGTTCATCGGCGTTCTTCATGGCCCGTTTGAGTTCGGCCACGGTCTTCTTCTTCGCGTCGGACACGACGTAGTACGGCTCGAAACCGTTTTCCACGTCGACCGAGAACTTGCCGAGCGGACCCTTTTTCAGTTCGGGTGGCAGGTTCTTGGGCTCGATCAAGTCGCGAATATGGCCGACCGAGGACAAGACCTCGTAGCCGTCGCCCAGATACGCGGCGATCGATTTCATCTTCGTCGGCGATTCGACAATGACCAGCTTCTTAGTGCCTGGCACCAGACTCCTCTTTATAGGTACGGGTCCAAGTGGGCCATGGCACACCATACACACTTCAATATGGTGCCTGCCTAATCGACCACGCCGCGCGAGACCATTGGGGGTTGCCAGGCCTGCGCTGGCGGAGACAATTGGAGCATGGCGAATTCAGCGACGGGCACGTACACCGCGAAGCTCACGGACGGCCCCCTCCAAGGCAAGACAGTCACCACCCAGTTCCTGGAATCCGGCGATCCGCGGCCGCGACTCGAGATTCCTGCCGACGGCAACAAGCGCTACCTCTATCTACGCGGCTCCGGCCTCGAATTCGACTCCAGCAAATTCCCGGATCGACCCACCGCCGTGGACTACCGCTACATCGAGGCCCTCTTCGACTGAGCCGCCCGTGGCTTTCGCGCCCGCTGAGACGTGGTCAGCCGGCGGGGCCGCCGGGCGAATCGGGCGGCCCGGCCCGTGCCTGCGCGCCCAGCTCGAACCCGAGGTAGCCGCGCACCGCGGTCACCGATGCGATCAGCCCCTCCACCGTGCAGACGGTGACGGATGCCCCATTCAGCCTCGCGGCTTCGGCCGCCGCCGCGCAGGGAACGCCGGCCACGGCGCCCGAGGCGGTGTCGGCGGCGGCAAGCGCCGCGGCATCCGCTGCCCCCTGCACCGCCTGGCCGACCACCAGCGCGGCGAACAGCGGCAGCAGCACCGCCGTCAGGAGCATGACGGCGCCCAGCACCCCGACAGCAAGCACCGTGCCCGAGCCGCGCTCGGGTGCTGACCAGTGCCGCCGCCGCAGAGCCCGGCGAGTCACGGTCCGCCGCCGCACAGCCCGGGAAGTCAGGGTCCGGGACCTCCCCCGGCGGGGCCTCACCGGCCACCGCCGAGCGCGCAGGACCCGGCCCGGAGCGTGAGGCCGAAGGCCGCGAAAGCGCCGAACGAGCTCGGTGCGCGCAGGTTTACGCAGACGAACTCACCCCGGCGCTCCGGGGTCATCGAGGCCCCCTGCACCGCCCGCTGCACCAGCCCAGAGGCCCGGTCGACGCTGTCGCCGCGCGAGAGGGACCGGGCGGCGTCGGCCGCGGCATCCGTGAGGCGCACCTGCTGGCCGATCACCTGTAGGGCGCCCAGGCAGCAGGCGAGCACGAGCAGTACAGCCGGAACGACCGTCGCGAACTCGGCGGTGACGCTGCCGCGGTCGCGGGGGCGGTCCCTGGGGCCGGGGCGGCGCCGGGCGCGGCTTCGGGCGCTCGGGGCGTCGTCGGAGTGCCCGTCGGAGTGCCCTTCGGAGTGCCCTTCCGGCCGGCGGCTACCCCACGGAAAGCGCATTGCGCACCAGATCGGTCAGGATGCCGCGCACCTCGTCGCCGCGCAGGATGACGATCAGCAGGCCGGCGAATCCGACCGCCGCCATCGTGGCGACGGCGTATTCGGCGGTGGCTGCACCCGTCTCGGCGTGCAGGCCGCGCGGCAGCCGGAACCGGTCGGGGCGCGGAAGCCGGGGTGCCGGTGCCGCCTTGCGCAGAGAATCGTGGCCGAGGCCGAGGCCGAGGCCGGTGGTCGGTTCGATGGTGGGCATTCGTTCGTCTCCTTCTCGCGTCGGGCGACGCGGTGTGTGGGCGGCACGAGTGGTCTCAGACTGGCGCGGGCGAGGGCGGAACACCGACAGCCGCTCGCTTCGGTGCAGAACTTCAGAAAACGAGCACTGTGGACGAGAGGACGGTCATCAACAGCGGCAGAACTCCGATCAGCATGAATGCGGGCAGCACGCACACCCCGAGCGGGATCATGAGCGTGACCGCGAGGGTGGCGGCCCGGTGCTGGCCGTCGCTGCGGGCCTGCCGACGCAGCTGGTCGGCCTCGCTTCGCAACAGCTCCGCGGCGGGAACGCCGGCGCGCACCGACAGAGCGAGCACCCGGTCGATGCTGGCCGCCGAGTCCGCGCGGTGCAGGGCGAACCGCTCTGCCGCCGCGTCGACCAGGGTCCGGGCGCGGTCGACGGAGCCGCCGCCGGTCATGGCGATGGCGGTGAGGTCCAGTTCGAGCCCGGGGGTCGGGTCCCGTGCCCGGGCGGAGTGCACGAGCCGCCGGTTCCAGAGGTCCGCCGCCAGCATGAGGGCGCCGCCGCCGGCGAGGCAGGCCCAGCCGGGTGCGGTGAGGAACAGCGTCTGCAGCGTGTTGAAGCCCAGAAGGCTGCCGAACAGCACACCGACGACCGGCAGGAACGCGACCATCCGTGCCGTGGCGCTCGGGCCGGCGAGCGCCACGGCGAGGTCGGCGTGCAACTGGCCGAGGTCTCGGAAGGATGACGCCAGTTGCCGCAGGCAGGAGGCCAGCGGCGCTCCGGCCTGGGTGGCCACCTGCCAGGCCGCGGCGAGGCCCAGCCAGGCGGCGCCGATCTGGCCGCCAAGTGCGCGGGCCTCGGCGGCCACGGCGTCGGCGATGTTGTCGCCGCGGCGCCCGGCGTCGGCCGCCACCCGGATGATCTGTGCCCCCGAAGAGGGCGGTGTCGGCGACAGGGACTTTTCGCCGACGGGGTGCGAAGCGACGGGTTCGAGGTAGGCCCACGCGGATGCCGGGGAGACGCCGGCGGCGAGGAGAACCGCGATGCGTTGGGTCACCTGCGCCACCTCCTCGATGGCCGGGCTGGCCGGACCGTGCCGCCGTTTCACGCCGAGCCACGTGCCGAGTCTCCTGCCGACTCTCCTGCCGAGTCTCGTGCCGACTCTCATTCCGACTCTCCAGTCTCGGCGGGCGCGGCGGCCCGCCGCCCGTGTGTGCGGACCGGTCTGGGCGGTCCGGACTCCCCCAGAGCCCAGCGGTTCCCCGGGGTCGCGGCGATCACCAGCAGGCGATCCCGGGCGTCCAGCACGAACCGGCCGAGCGGGGCGAGCCGGCGGCGGCCCTCGCGGCGCTCGAGGTGCAGCACCAGCCCGATCGCGCTCACCGCCTGCCGGGCCACCGCTTCCGGACTCAGTCCGGCGAGAGCGCCGAGGGCCTCGAGTCGGGCCGGAACGTCGCGCAGGGAGTTCGCGTGCAGGGTGCCGGCGCCGCCGTCGTGGCCGGTGTTGAGCGCGGCCAGCAGCTCCCGGATCTCGGCACCGCGGCATTCGCCGAGCACCAGCCGGTCGGGGCGCATCCGTAACGCCTCGCGCAGGAGACTCTCCAGGCCGATTCGGCCGGCCCCCTCGAGGTTCGGCTGCCGGGCCTCGAGCGCCACGACATGCGGGTGGTCGATACGCAGTTCGGCGACGTCCTCGATGGCCACGATGCGTTCCTCAGGCGGTGCCTCGCCCAGCAGCGCCGCGAGCAGGGTGGTCTTGCCGCTGCCGGCGGCTCCCGTGATGAGCAGGTTCTCGCGCCGGTGCACGGCCGCGCGCAGCCGGTCGGCGACGGCGACGGATGCCTCCCCCACCCCGAACAGACCCCCGGCGGCGAGCGCGGCGAGGCTCAGCCGCTCGGCGCGAGGTAGCCGGATGGACAGCAGCGTGCCCGTGCTCGACGCCGGCGGCAGCACCGCATGCACCCGGATGCCGTCGGACAGCCGCACATCGACGCAGGGGCTGGCCTCGTCGATGTGGCGCCCGCCGAGGGCGATCAGGCGCACCGCCAGTTCCCGCACAGCCGGTTCCGGGCAGCTCCACTGCGGGGCGTGCAGCAGTCCGTGGCCGGCATCCACCCACAGCCCGGCGGCGCCGTTGACGAACAGATCGGTGACTTCGCCGTCGGCGGCGAACTCGGCGAGCGGGCCGAGCACGGACACGTCGAGGGGCCGGATCGCCGGAAGCACACCGGGGCTGAGCACACCGGGGCTGAGCGCACCGGGCGGCCGGGCATCCGTGCGGCGGTCGGGAGCGCCGGCGGGAGGGCGGGCAGGCACGGACCTGCCATACGACGGGACGGCGACGAACGGCTCGGGCATGCCCCGACGTTAGATCGGCGGTGGAAGCGCATCCGGCCCCTGCGCCGGATCGAGGAGAACCCGGGCCGACCGCCGGCTGGGGAGGACCGGGACGCACCACCGCGAAAAGCCACCGGTTAAAAAAAGGGGGGGCGGCACCTATTGGGGGGAACAGGTGCCGCCTCGGCAGTGCGCTGATTGGGGGGAACCAGACACACCGCAGGTCAAAACTTTCGTTCAGACGATATTCAATGTACAAGGGGAATTACGGATGCGCAAGTCCCCCGTGTCCTCATAAATGAGGACACGGAACCCGGGCGCCTGATGAGACCACAATTGGGGGTGGGAACTCACCGCAATTCCGCGCAACCTGGGCGACACATGTCGCCGTGTAGGGTTCAGGAGGGGGCTGGGTTAACGCGCCCGATACACGCAGCGCATCGCAAAGGAGCGACATACGTATGAGCGTCAAGATCGATAACCTTCTCCATGAATCCCGCAGATTCCCGCCGACACCGGAATTTGCCGCACAATCCATCGCGAAGCCGCAGATCTATCAGGACGCCGCGGACGACCGTTTGAAATTCTGGGCTGATCAAGCCCGCGAGCTTCTGCACTGGCACAAGCCGTTCACAAAAACACTGGACTGGACCAATCCACCGTTCGCCAAATGGTTCGAAGACGGCGAATTGAACGTGGCCTGGAACTGCCTCGACCGGCACGTGCTGGCCGGCAACGGCGACCGGGTCGCGCTGCACTTCGAGGGTGAGCCGGGAGACTCCCGCGACATCACATATGCCGAGCTCACTGCCGAAGTGAAGCGTGCTGCGAATGTGCTGACAAAACTCGGCGTGAATGCCGGGGATCGCGTCGCGATCTACCTGCCGATGATCCCGGAGGCCGTCATCTCGATGCTCGCCGTGGCCCGCATCGGCGCCGTGCACTCGGTCATCTTCGGCGGTTTCAGCGCCGAAAGCCTCCGTTCGCGCATCGATGACGCCAGCGCCGTGCTCGTGATCACCGCCGACGGCGGTTACCGCAAGGGCAAGGCGTCCGCTCTCAAGCCGGCCGTCGACGCGGCTCTGGAGGGCGGCGAGACCACCGTGCGCAACGTGCTGGTGGTCAAGCGCACCGACGGCTTCGTGGAGTGGTTCGACCGCGACCTGTGGTGGCACGATGAGCTCGCCTCGGTCGCGGGAGAGCATGAGGCGCTGGGCTTCCCGGCCGAGAACCCGCTGTTCATCCTCTACACGTCCGGCACCACCGGCAAGCCCAAGGGCATCCTGCACACCACCGGTGGCTACCTCACGCAGGTGGCGTTCACCCACAAGAACGTGTTCGACCTGCACCCCGAGACGGATGTCTACTGGTGCACCGCCGACGTCGGCTGGATCACCGGCCACAGCTACGTGGTCTACGGCCCGCTCGCCAACGGCGCCACCCAGGTGCTCTTCGAGGGCACCCCGGACACCCCGCACCCCGGCCGGTGGTGGGAAATCGTTGAGAAGTACAAGGTGAGCATCCTGTACACGGCGCCCACGGCCATCCGTACCTTTATGAAGCTGGGTCGCCAGATCCCGCAGGGCTTCGACCTGACCAGCCTGCGCCTGCTCGGTTCGGTGGGCGAGCCCATCAACCCGGAGGCGTGGATGTGGTATCGCGAGGTCATCGGCGGCAATGTCGCGCCGGTGGTCGACACCTGGTGGCAGACCGAGACCGGCGCGATCATGATTTCCGCCCTGCCCGGCGTGACGACGACCAAGCCCGGATCGGCGCAGAGCCCGATCCCCGGCGTCGTGATCGACGTGCTCGACGACGAGGGAAACCACGTGGGCCGCGACAACGGTGGCCTGCTCGTGGTGACCGAACCGTGGCCGTCGATGCTGCGCGGCATCTGGGGTGACCCGGAGCGCTTCAAGGAGACGTACTGGGAGAAGTTCGGTTCGGAGAATCCGCGCTACTTCGCCGGTGATGGCGCCCGCCTCGACCGTGACGGTGAGATCTGGCTGCTCGGCCGGGTCGACGACGTGATGAACGTGTCGGGGCACCGTCTGTCCACGGCCGAGATCGAGTCGTCGCTGGTGGCGCACCCGATGACCGCCGAGGCGGCCGTGGTCGGCGCGCACGACGACACGACCGGCCAGGCGGTGGTGGCGTTCGTCATCATCAAGTACAGCCACCTGGAGGAGTCCTCGCACGCGGACATCCAGGCCGTGCTGCGGGCGCACGTGTCCCAGCAGATCGGTGCCATCGCGAGGCCCCGCCAGATCTTCATCGTGAGCGAGCTGCCGAAGACGCGCTCGGGCAAGATCATCCGGCGTCTGCTGCAGGATGTCGCGGAGGGCCGCGAGGTCGGCGACACCACCACCCTCGCTGACACCTCGGTGATGACGGCGATCATGTCCACCCTGAAGTAACCAGCGTCTAACCAATTCGTTCGGGCACGCACCCGAGTAGACACACGAAAGCGGGCAGGCCCAGTGGGCCTGCCCGCTTTCTGGGGCTCAGGCGAAGGAGACGATGAGCTCCAGCTCGACCGGGGAATCCAGCGGCAGCACGGCGACGCCGACGGCCGAGCGGGCATGCACGCCCCGGTCGCCGAAGATCTCGCCGAGCACCTGGGAGGCACCGTTGACGACACCGGGCTGGCCGGTGAACGACGGGTCGGATGCGACGAAGCCGGTGACCTTGACGACCTGCGTGACTCGGTCCAGCGATCCGATCGCGGCCTGGATGGCGGCAAGCGCGTTGAGCGCGCACTGCCGGGCGTAGTCATGGGCGTCGGCGGCCGGCACGAGTCCGTGGCCGTCGCCGACCTTGCCGGTGGCCGGCAGCGCCCCCGAGATCATCGGCAGCTGACCGCTGGTGAACACCAGCGAGCCGGAGACCACGGCCGGCACATAGGTGGCCACGGGCGGCACGACGCTCGGCAGCTCGATGCCGAGCTCGGCCAGTCGGGCAGCGATCTGCGCCACGCCTCAGGCTCCTTCGGTGGCGACGGGGCGCTTGAGGTAGGCGACAAGCCCACCCTCGGGTCCGGGAACGACCTGCACGAGCTCCCAGCCCTCCGAGCCCCAATTGTTTAAAATAGCAGCTGTGTTGTGAATCATCAGCGGCGTCGTAAGGTACTCCCAGGCAGGCATAAGGCTCCGATTCAGGCGGTTTTTCAGATTTAGCACTTAGTCTCAATAGTATGTCTGCCAAAAATCGTACGGTTAGTGGAGCGCTCGGCGGGTTCCTCGGTTTCGTCGGGATGAGCGCCGTGGCCGGCGTCCTCGTCGCCGCCGCTGTCACCCCCGCTCTGGCCCTCTCCGGCATGACAGCCACGAACACGATCAACATGTTCGAGAGCCTCCCCGACTACCTCGCGATCGACCAGCTGGCGCAGAAGAGCAACATCTACGCGACCAACGCCGACGGCAGCCCCCTGCTCCTGGCCTCGTTCTACGATCAGAACCGGGTGGAAGTCGAGTGGGACGCGATCAGCCCGTTCGTGAAGGATGCCGTGATCGCGGGCGAGGACCCCCGCTTCTATGAGCATGGCGGCATCGACCTCGAGGGCACCGTCAAGGGCGTCGTGAGCACCGTGGCCACTGGCACCGCGCGCGGCGGCTCCTCGATCACCCAGCAGTACGTGAAAAACGTGCAGGTGCAGAAGTGCGAGGCTCTGGCCGACGAAAAGAAGCGCATGAGCTGCTACGACACGGCCACGGAGACCACCCCCGACCGCAAGCTCAAGGAGATGCGCCTCGCCATCGGCGTGGAGAAGCAGTACGCGAAAGACGACATCCTTCGCCAGTACCTGAACATCACCGGTTTCGGCGGCACGGTCTACGGCATCGAATCGGCCGCCAACTACTACTACAACACCACCGCCGCGGGCCTTTCACTGGCGCAGGCGGCGAGCCTGGTGGCGATCGTGAACAACCCGGTCAAGTTCCAGCTCGACAACCCGGACAGCGAAACCAACGGCGTCGCCAACGGGTATGCCGCCAACAAGGAACGCCGCGACTACATCTTGGGCGAGATGCTCAAGTATCAGAAGATCACCCAGGAAGACCACGACGCCGCCCTGGCCACCGTGATCGAGCCGACCATCACGGAACCCAGCACCGGGTGTGCGACAGCCGGCGGCAGCGCCTACTTCTGCAGCCTGGTCGTCAACACCCTGCAGAATGACCCCTCCTTCGGCGAAGACGAAGTCACCCGCATGGCCAACTTCCGTCGCGGCGGCTACGAGATCTACACCACGCTCGACCTCGACCTGCAGAACGCCGCCGAGACCACCATGAAGAAGCACGTGCCGAAGCAGTACGGGGACTGGGACGTGGGCGGTGTGATCACCAGCGTCGAGGTGGGCACCGGCCGAGTGCTGGCCATGACCCAGAACAAGGATTACAGCCAGGACCCGGCCGTGACCGAGAACAACAACGACTACACGGGCATCAACTACAACACCAACTACAACGAGGGCGGCTCGCTCGGGTTCCAGCCCGGCTCGACCTACAAGGTCTTCACCCTGGCCGAGTGGCTGACCCAGGGGCACACGCTCAACGAGCGCGTCGACTCCCGCCGCAAGAGCGACTGGGGCGTGTTCAAGAACAGCTGTGAAGGCAACCAGAGCTATGTCTTCAACCCCAAGAACGACGCGAACGAGCCCGGCAACAACTACAGCGCGCTGCAGTCGACGATCGACTCCATCAACACCGGCTTCATCGGCATGGCGAAGAAGCTGGACCAGTGCGGCATCGCCACGATGGCCAACTCCTTCGGAGTGGGCCGCGCCGACCTGAAGCCTCTCGAACAAGGTCCCTCGGCCGTGCTCGGCACGAACGAGGTCGCGCCGCTCAGCATGGCCATCGCCTTCGCCGGCATCGCCAACAACGGCCTCAGCTGCAGCCCGATCGTGATCGACCGGATCGTCGGCGGGGACGGCACCGACATGACCCCGCCGCAGACCAAGTGCACCCAGGCGGTCACCCCTGAGGTCGACGCCGGCATGACGTATGCCATGCAAAAGGTGATGACCGAAGGCTCGGGACGCGCGTCGAATTCCGCGACCTCCCCGAGGGTGCCGATGATCGGCAAGACCGGAACCACCGACGGCAACAAGGACACCTGGATGAGCGGCGCGAGCAGCAAGGTCGCCACGGTGATCGGCGTCGTCAGCGTCACCGGCGACATCAACCAGCGTCTCGTGGACGACTGGGAGGGCGGCACGGCCGCCACCGCCCGTCACCGCATGTGGCCGGAGGTGATGAGCGTCGCGAACGCGAAGTACGGCGGAGACGCCTTCGCCGAGGCATCCAACAAGGTGCTGCAGGCCGTTCAGATTCCGGTCCCCGACCTGCGCGGCAAGTCGATGAGCGAAGCCACCTCCACCCTGACCTCGGCCGGCTTCGACGTGGTCGACGGCGGCGTGACCGACTCCGAGATGCCCGCCGGCACCGTGGCCCGCACCGACCCGGCCGGCGGCAACAGCGCCAGCCGCGGCTCGACCGTGACCGTCTACTCCAGCAACGGTGTGCTCAAGATCGTGCCCGATGTCGTGGGCAAGACCGAGGCCGAAGCTACCTCCACCCTGGCGGGCTTCAGCATCGCCAAGCAGGAGCAGGACGTCACCGATCCGAAGCAGGTCGGCACGGTGCTCTCCATGACACCGACCGCCGGCTCCGGCGCCGCGGCGGGCAGCGCCGTCACGATCGTGGTCGGCAAGCTTGCCGCCGGCGCGAAGCCCGACGCGAAGCCCGACGCGAAACCCGACGCGAACGGCGGGGGCAACGGATGACGCGCGCCAACTCCGCAGGCACCTCCTTGGCCGTCAGCGCCGGGGTGGTAGCCGCGGCCGGAGTCGTCGCGTTCGCCTGGGGCTCTCTCGTGGAGCGCCGCATGTTCACCCTCCGCGAGGTTCTCGTTCCGGTGCTCGCGCCGGGATCCGCCCCGATCAAGGTGCTGCACCTCTCCGACCTGCACATGGCACCGTGGCAGCGGGATAAACAGGACTGGGTGCGCGGCTTGGCCGACCTCGAGCCGGACCTGATCGTGAACACGGGCGACAACCTCGGTCACGCCGACGGCATTTCCGGGATCGAGTATGCCCTCGAACCGTTCCGCGGCATTCCGGGCATCTTCGTCAACGGATCGAACGACTACTACGGGCCGCAGTTGAAGAACCCGATGCGGTATTTCCGTACCCCGTCGACGCTTCGCTCGGCGTTTCACGAGAAGCTCGACATCGCCCACCTGCACCGGGTGTTCGGCGACCTCGGCTGGATCGACCTCGACAACGCGGCAGCCGCGCTCGACATCAACGGCACCCACCTGGAGCTGTTCGGGGTGGACGACCCGCACATCGGGCTCGACCGCCTCGACCTGATCACCCGGGCGATCGACGACCTGCGCGCGAACGACCCGTTGTCGGAGGAGCACTGGCCCGACCCCGAGGAGGCGACCCCGCCGCGGTCGACGCTCACGGTGGGCGTCGTCCACGCGCCCTACCAGCGGGTGCTCAACTCGTTCGTCAACCATGGCGCCCAGCTGATCCTGGCCGGGCACACGCACGGCGGGCAGGTGTGCGTTCCCCGGTACGGCGCCCTCGTCACCAACTGCGACATCCCGCGCAAGCAGGTCAAGGGCCTCAGCCTCTGGGACTCCGGACTGCACACCTCGTACCTCAACGTGTCCGCAGGGCTCGGCACGTCGATCTACGCGCCGGTGCGGTTCGCCTGCGCGCCGGAGGCGACCCTGCTCACGCTGACGGCGGCGTAGCGGGGGTCTCGACAGGCTCGGCGCCGGATGGTCGTTGTAGGGCATCCGGGGGGTTATACTTGTCAAGGCTTACGGGCCATCGGGGTATGGCGCAGCTTGGTAGCGCGCGTCGTTCGGGACGACGAGGTCGCAGGTTCAAATCCTGTTACCCCGACAGATATGCAAAACCCTCACTCTTCGGAGTGGGGGTTTTGTAGTTGGTGTTTGGTGTTTGGTAGTTGGTGTTTGGTAGTTGGTGTTCGGTAGTTGGTGTTTGGTGCGGCCGGGGCGGCGCGGCCAGAAGCGCGAGAGGATCATGTCATGACCGATTCCAGCCCGGGTCTCCCCGCACCTGTCGCTATCCCACGGCATGCCTGGCAGGCCCTGATCGTGCTGCTGGCCGGCATGTTCATGGCGCTGCTCGACACCACGATCGTGAATGTGGCGCTTCCGACCATCCGTACCAGCCTGGATGCCTCGGAGGCCACCCTCTCCTGGATCATCTCCGGCTACGCGCTCGCCTTCGGGATCGCGCTGATCCCGGCCGGGCGGCTCGGCGACCGCGTCGGCCACAAGTGGGTCTTCTTCACCGGTCTGCTGCTGTTCACCCTGGCCAGCCTCGCTTGCGGGCTCGCGCAGAACGATCTGCAGCTGATCATCGCCCGGGTCGTGCAGGGGCTTGCCGGCGGCATGTTCGTGCCGGCCGTGACCGCTGTGATCCAGCTTCTGTTCCCGCCCATCACCCGCGGCAAGGCGTTCGCGATCATGGGCACGGTGATCGGCGTATCCACGGCGCTCGGCCCGATCATCGGCGGCCTGATCATCGAGGCCTTCGGCGACGAGAACGGATGGCGCCTGGTCTTCTGGGTCAACCTGCCGATCGGCATCATCGCCCTCGTCGCGGCGGCGATCCTGTTGCCGGCCGGCTCCGAACGTGCCCCGGGCACCCCGAGCGGCGGCATCGACTGGGTGGGCCTGCTGCTGATCTCCGGCGGGCTCGTGGCGCTGCTCGTTCCCCTGATCGAGGGCGAGGATCAGGGCTGGCCGCTCTGGACCTACCTGACCCTGGCGGCGGGGGCGCTGTTGATTGTGGCATTCGGCTTCTGGGAGGTGGCGTACACCCGGTGGGGCAAGAGCCCGCTGGTGCCGCCGCGGCTGTTCCGGCATCCGGCGTTCACCGGCGGCATCGTGCTCGCCCTGGTCTACTTCGCCGCGTTCACCAGCATCTTCTTCACCATTTCGATCCTCTGGCAGGCCGGCCTCGGGCACACCGCCCTCGAGTCGGGGCTGGTATCGATCCCATTCGCGATCGGAACCATCATCGGCGCCTCGCAGAGCAACCGGCTGGCGCAGCGGCTCGGCCGCACCGTGCTGATCATCGGCGTGTCCCTGGTCACCATCGGCCTGGTCTGGGTCTGGCTCGCCCTGCTCCTGATCGGCCCGGCGATCACCAACTGGGAGCTGCTGCCGCCGCTGCTGATCGCGGGTCTCGGCAGCGGATTCTTCATCGCGCCGAACGCCCAGTTCATCGTGGCGACCGTGGACCGCTCCGAGGCCGGTGCGGCCAGCGGCGTGGTCGGCGTGATGCAGCGGGTCGGCAGCGCCGTGGGCATCGCCGTGATCGGCAGCGTTTTCTTCGGCACGCTGGTCGTGGCCGGCCCCGGTGCGGAGGCCGTCGCCGCCGGCTTCACCGACAGCGCCACCGCGGCGATGGGCGTGAGCGCCGCGTTCAGCGTGCTGGCACTGCTGCTCGTCTTCGTGCTGCCGAAGCGGGTGTCGGCCGGGCGGTAGGGGCTCGGCCTGCAACTCGCCCCCGCGCACGCACGCGTCTAGGGTAGGTAGATCGACAGTGTTGCGGTCAGGTCCCGGCGCCGTCGGTTCGCCGACCGTGACGTACCGGGAGGCGAGACATGACCGACGCGAGTCGCACTCTCCCGCCGACACCGCCGGGCCCTCCCGCGGCGGGCGGAGCCGCGCACACCCGGCTGCGTCGGTGGGCGCCTTGGCTCATGCTCGCCTATCTGGTCGCGCTGGCCTTCATCGCGTTCTGGCCGGTGCCGGTCGACCGGGCGGCGTACGACTCACTGCTGGCCCTTATCGATTGGCTGCAGGAATACGGCGCGCCGGGCTGGGTGCGCTACAGCCTGGTCGAGTTCATCGCCAACATCGCCCTGTTCGTGCCGGTCGGCCTGTTCGTCGTGCTCGTGGCCGGCGCACGACGGTGGTGGCTGGCCGTGCTGGTCGGGTTCGCGGCGAGCTGCACCATCGAACTCGGGCAGCTGATCTTCCTTCCGGACCGCTTCGCCACCCTCGCCGATGTGGTCGCAAACACGGTTGGGGCCGCCGTCGGCGGGGTGCTCGGGCTGGTTCTGTTGCGCGGCGGCCGCGGGCGCTGACGGGGACTGCAGGTCGGGTACGGGTGTGCGCCGGGGTGCCCGTCGGCACTCGCACGTGCTTTTTCTGTGGCTAACTCAGGAGATCCGGGATAGGCCTCGGTATCCGTTGCGTAATTCCGGGGGCGCAAGCCGCAGCCGGCCCGGTTTTCCTGAGTTAGCCCCCTCCGGGCGCGCATAACTCCTGCAGATTCTGACGGATGTGCCCGATTCGGCCTGGCGTGACCCTCCGGCCGCGAATTGCAGGAGTTATACCAGCTGAGGCACCGGGCACCGGGCTCACAGGTGGCTAACTCAGGAGATCTGGGCTGGATGTCCGGCACAGCCCCCGGAAACCCGGCGCAACGGATGACTGTGGCCGGGTTTCTCCTGAATTAGCCGCAGCTGCCAGCCCGACCCAGGGGTACGGCAAGGCGGCACAGAGCGGGCGGCAGGTGACCTCACGGGCAGTGGCCGGTGGCCGAGACAGATCACGGCGCCAGACCGAAAGATCCGCGGTGGGAGATGCGGCGGCAACACTGCGCCCTTAGTCTGAGTCTCATGAGCTCCGAGATTACCAAGGCCGTCATTCCCGCGGCAGGACTGGGAACACGCTTCCTGCCGGCGACCAAGGCCATGCCGAAGGAAATGCTTCCCGTCGTCGACAAGCCCGCGATCCAGTACGTGGTCGAGGAGGCAGCCGCGGCCGGCCTGACCGACCTGCTGATGGTGACAGGGCGGCATAAGAACGCGTTGGAGAACCACTTCGACCGCATGACCGAGTTGGAGTCGCTGCTCGAGAAGAAGGGCGACCACGACCGCCTGGCGAAGGTGCGGCACCCCACCCGGCTGGCCGACATCCACTACTTGCGCCAGGGCGACCCGCTCGGACTCGGTCATGCGGTGCTACGCGCGAAGATGCACGTCGGCGACGAGCCGTTCGCGGTGCTGCTGGGTGATGACCTGATCGACATCCGTGACCCGTTGCTGGCCCGGATGCTGGTGGAGCAGGGCGCGCGCAACGCCAGCATCGTGGCGCTGATGGAGGTCGATCCGTCGCAGATCCACCTCTACGGCTGTGCCGCGATCGAGCCCACCGACGACCCCGACGTGGTGCGCGTGACCGGGCTCGTGGAGAAGCCCAGCGCCGCGGATGCCCCGTCGAACCTGGCCATCATCGGCCGCTATGTGCTGCGTCCGGAGGTGTTCGACGTGCTCGAGCACACCCTGCCGGGCAAGGGCAACGAAATTCAGCTCACGGATGCGCTGCAGGAGCTTGCGACGACCCCGGATGCGACGGGTGGCGTGTTCGGAGTGATCTTCCGCGGCCGCCGCTATGACACCGGCGACCTCCTGAACTACATCAAGGCGGTCCTGCGGCTCGCCGTGGATCGCGAGGACCTCGGGCCGGACCTGCGGCCGTGGTTGCAAGATTTCGTCGCGGGGTTCGACTGAGCGGAATCCGTCAGGCGGAGGCAGTGGCAGCGGCAGAGGCTGCAGCAGAGGCGGCGGCCTCGAGCTGAGGGATCAGCGTTTCGAGGAACGCAGCTGTGTCTTCCCAGCCTCCCACGGCGACGCATTCGACACCGAGCACCTTGACCGGGTAGTCGTTGCCGTTTTCGTCGAGGCGGTCGCCGACGAACAGCATGTCGTCGAGGGGAACGCCGGTGAGGGCGGCGAGCTTGAGCATGCCGTAGGCCTTGTCGATGCCGCGACGGGTGATGTCCACCGAGGTGGAGCCGCCGGAGCGCACCTCGAGGTCGGGCAGTAGCCCCTGCACGGCTTCGCGCAGGGTGTTCTTCTTCTCACCCGTTGGGTCCCACGCGACTTTGGCGGCCACCGGGGCGGCCTGGCCGAGGGCGGAGAAGGTGATCTGCGAACCGCGGTCCTCGAGGATCGGACCCCACGTGTCGCTCTCCCAGTAGCCGAGTGAACGCGCGGAGATCTCGACGGCGGCGAGAGCATCCGTCTTCTCGGCGTCGGTCAGGTATTCGGCGTAGATCTGGGTCCAGGAACCCTCGACGTGGCGGTAGTACTGGGTGCCGCAGGTGGGCATCAAATGCAGGCGCGAAAGGATGTCGTCACTCACGGCCTCGAGGTTGTCGATCAGCTGCATGTGGAACTGGGCGATCTGCCCGCCGGAGATCACGCACACCTCCACAACGCCGAGCAGGCTGACCAAGAGTTCCGCCATGCGCGGGTCGAGCGGCGATTTGGAGGCGGCAAGCGTGTCATCGAGGTCGAAGGCCACCAGGCGGGGAAGTGTCGTCATGTGAGTTGTGGTTCCTTTGTGTTGACTCGGAACCGTAGTCGTGGCCCGGAGCTTGACGTCACCCATGCGCGACACCCTCGAAAAGTCTACAGCGAGCCCTGCTTGTCGAGCCGGGGCAGGGTGCGGGGC